>JAFUZM010000088.1 GCA_017476605.1 Clostridia bacterium | reverse complement strand
TGGGCCGTGGAACAGGGCAGCTGGCCGAGATCAGGCCCGGTGCAAAGCTGGATGTGCTCTGTTCCCTTGGAAACGGCTATGATCTCAGTAAAGCCGGGACCCATCCGCTCCTCGTTGGCGGTGGCGCCGGTGTTCCGCCGCTGTACTTTCTTGCAAGAAAGCTGAGGGATCAGGGACTTGAGGTCTCCGTGGTCATGGGATTCGGAAGCGTCGCGGATGTCTTTTACGTGTCTGAATTTGAACGTCTTGGATGCAGGGTGTCGCTTGCAACCGTAGACGGCAGTGCAGGTGTCCGTGGCTTTGTGACCGATATTTTCCCGGATACGTATTCCTATATCTATACCTGCGGTCCGCTGCCCATGCTGAAAGCCGTCTATGACAAGAGCAGGACCAGCGGACAGTTCAGCTTTGAGGAACGGATGGGATGCGGATTTGGCGCCTGCATGGGGTGTACCTGCAAAACAAAGAGCGGGCCAAAACGAATCTGCCGGGAAGGACCTGTACTTGAGAAGGAGGAAATCTTGTGGGACGACTGAGTGTAGATCTTTGCGGAATTGAGATTGACAATCCGGTCATTCCTGCCAGCGGCACATTCGGCTTTGGCTATGAATTCTCGGAGTGGTATGACATTAACCGTCTCGGGACCTTTTCGTTCAAGGGAACGACACAGCATCCGCGCTACGGAAATCCGACACCCCGTATTGCGGAGTGCACCTCCGGAATGCTCAATTCCGTCGGCCTTCAGAATCCTGGGGTCGATATGGTGATCTCTGAGGAATTGCCCAGGCTGAAAAGCTGCTTTCACAAACCCGTGATAGCCAATATCAGCGGCTTCAGCCTTGAGGAGTATGAATTTGTTGCAAGGCTGCTTAGCGAGGAAGCACAGGTAGGCTGGCTTGAAATCAACATTTCCTGTCCGAATGTGCATGGCGGCGGAATGAGCTTTGGAACGGATCCAAAAGCGGCAGCGTCGGTAACGGAGGCCGTCAGGAAAGTGACAGACAAGCCGGTGATCATGAAGCTGAGCCCCAATGTCACTGATATCGTGTCCATCGCAAAAGCCTGTGAGGATGCAGGCGCAGATGGAATCAGCCTGATCAATACGCTGCAGGGCATGCGGATTGATCTTAAGTCGCGGAAACCGGTGCTGGCCAATACGACGGGTGGCCTCAGCGGCCCTGCCATCTTTCCGGTAGCGCTTCGAATGGTATGGCAGGTCAGCCATGCAGTTCGCATTCCCGTGATCGGAATGGGCGGGATTACAAGCGCAGAGGATGTACTTGAAATGATGATGGCCGGCGCATCGGCGGTTCAGGTTGGGGCGGCGAATCTGGTGAATCCATATGCCTGTCTCGAAATCATAGAGCAGCTGCCATCTGTTATGGATCGGCTTCATATTCATACACTGCGAGAACTGATTGAGGAGTTGGCCTGTTTGCGCAGCAAACAGGCTGTCAACGGGCACTGACAAAAGTCACTGCGCCGAAAGACCAAGTTACTCGTAAGAAGAGAGAGAAGGGGATAACAAATGAATCGAGATGTCATCATTGCCTGTGACTTTTCATCGAAAGAACAGACGCTGCGTTTCCTGGATCAATTTGAAAAAACAGACCGGAAACCTTTTGTAAAAGTCGGTATGGAGCTTTATTATGCCGCCGGACCGGACATCGTTCGGGAAATCAAGCGGCGGGGACATAAGATTTTTCTTGACCTTAAACTGCACGATATTCCCAATACCGTAAAAAAGGCCATGTCGGTTCTGCGCGATCTTGATGTGGATATCTGCAATCTCCATGCTGCAGGCACCATCCCGATGATGGAGGCTGCCATTGAGGGCCTGACCAGAGCGGATGGAACCCGTCCTCTGTTGATCGCCGTGACACAGCTGACCAGTACAGACCAGGAGTCTCTTGAGCGGGACCTGCTGATTGCGCGTCCCATGGAAGAGGTCGTCCTTCACTACGCAATGAACGCAAAAAAAGCCGGACTGGATGGCGTGGTCTGCTCTCCGCTGGAAGCTGCCAGGGTACACGAGGTCTGCGGAAAAAGCTTTTTAACGGTGACGCCTGGAATCCGCTTTGCAGATGGAGCAAAGGATGATCAAAAACGGATCATGACACCGGCACAGGCACGTGCGGTCGGAAGCGATTATATCGTCGTAGGCCGTCCGATTACAGCGGCAGAGGACCCGGTCGCAGCGTATGAACGCTGTGTACGTGAATTCTTTGAATAAACGGGAGGACACAGGAATGAATACAAACGAAATCAGCGAACGCATCGCACGCGACCTGCTCCGGATCAAGGCGGTCTTTTTGCGCCCGGATGAGCCGTTTACCTGGGCGAGTGGAATCAAGAGTCCCATCTACTGTGACAATCGGTTGACCCTCACTGATCCCGAGGTGCGAACGGATGTGGAACGTTCCCTGGCTGAGACCATTCAACGTGAATTCCCTGAGGCAGAGGTGCTCATGGGAACCGCGACGGCAGGCATTGCCCATGCGGCCATTACCGCACATTTGATGGGACTTCCCATGGGCTACGTGCGCTCCGGTGCAAAGGATCATGGCCGTCAGAATCAGATTGAAGGACGCCTGCTGCCGGGACAGAAAGTGGTTGTGGTAGAGGATCTGATTTCAACCGGCGGAAGCGTGCTGGAGGTTGTGGATGTCCTCAGGGCACATGGCGCCGATGTCCTTGGTATTGTGAGCATCTTTACCTATGGAATGAAGAAGGGACTTGCGCGCCTTCAGGAGGCAAATGTCAAAAATGTATCGCTCACAAATTTTGACGTGATCGTACGTGCTGCTGTCGAGGAAGGCTATATCAGAGAAGAGGACAAAGAGCGTCTGATTCGGTTCAGAGATAACCCTTCAGATGAAAGCTGGTTAAAGTAATCATTCGGTATTGGTGAGAAACGATACAGAACAATTCTGTCAGAAGACAGATACCTGAGAGAATTGCCCGTCAATATGGCAGACCTGCAAAGGAGGACACAACATGGCTCGCAGTGTCATTGATATTCCGGATTTGTCCATTGAGGAACTTGACCGGCTGATGGATACCGCAGAGGACATCATGGCGCATCCGGATCGGTACAGCGAAAGATGCAGAGGAAAGAAACTGGCGACCCTGTTTTTTGAGCCCAGCACCAGAACCCGCCTCAGCTTTGAAGCAGCGATGTACGAACTGGGCGGAAACGTGCTTAGCGTTACCGGAGCCGGGACAAGCTCGGCAGCAAAAGGGGAAAGCGTCGCGGATACCGTCAAGACGGTATCATGTTACGCGGACATCATTGCAATGCGTCATCCTAAGGAAGGCGCAGCGCTGGTTGCCGCTCAAAATGCCACCATTCCCGTCATTAATGCCGGAGATGGCGGACATTGTCACCCGACACAGACCCTGGCTGACCTTATGACCATCCGCAGGGAAAAGGGAAGACTCACCAACATGACCGTGGGACTTTGTGGAGATCTCAAGTTCGGGCGAACGGTACATTCCCTGATCCAGGCGCTTTCCCGCTATGAAGGACTCAGTTTTGTCCTGATCAGCCCGGAGGAGCTGAAGGTTCCAAGCTATGTGAAGAATGACGCGCTCAAGCGCAGAAACATTCCGTATCAACAGTCGACAAACCTTGAGGACGTGATCGGCGATCTAGATATTCTGTATATGACAAGGGTTCAGCGGGAGCGGTTCTTTAATGAGGAGGACTATCTCCGTCTGCGGGACAGCTATATATTGACACCTGAAAAGCTGAAAGGCGCCAAGCAGGATCTTTGCATCATGCATCCTCTGCCGCGCGTCAATGAAATCAGTGTTGCTGTGGATGATGATCCGCGTGCCTGCTATTTCAAACAGGTGCTCTACGGAAAATTTATTCGCATGGCACTCATCATAAAGCTGCTTGAGGAGGGACGGGCATGAATGTAGATTCGATTCGCAACGGCATTGTGATTGATCACATCAAGGCAGGTCTTGGCATGAAGCTGTATGACCTTTTGGAACTGGGGAAGCTTGAATATCCGGTTGCCATGATCACAAAGGTGACCTCAAAGAAGATGGGCCGAAAGGATATCATCAAGATCGATGCTGTCTTTGATGTCAATCTGGATATCATCGGCTATGTTGATCCCGGTGCAACGGTGAATATCATTCGGAACGGGGAACTGATTGAAAAGAAGCAGATCGAAATTCCCAGGAAGCTGATCAATGTGATTCGCTGTAAAAACCCACGGTGCATCACATCGTGTGAGCAGGAAATTCAGCATGTGTTCCGTCTGACGGACCCGGAAAGCAAGGAATATCGCTGTGTTTACTGTGAGGCAAAAGCAGCAACGCTGTAAATTAATCGAACATTATTTCACACATTGCATATAAATGTTCGTAAGTTTTTGGAAAATTGGTGGATTATTTTACAATCATGTTGACAACGAGAAATAATGCGTCTATAGTTGGCAAGCTTTTTCGCATCGACGTTTTGAGTGTGACGGAGGAACCGGACAGATGAAAAAGGTTGGAATCATCATGGGAAGCGACAGTGATCTGCCCATTGTCAAAAAGGCGGTTACTGTGCTTGAATCACTTGACATTGCCTACGAGGTTCACGTGTATTCTGCGCATCGGACGCCCGAGCAGGCAAGAACGTTTGCCGTTTCCGCAAGAGAAAACGGATTCGGCGCTTTGATTGCCGCTGCCGGTATGGCAGCGCATCTGGCTGGTGCAATTGCAGCGAATACCACACTGCCGGTCATCGGCATTCCATGCAGCGGCTCCGTACTGGATGGCATGGATGCGCTGCTTTCGACGGTTCAGATGCCCACAGGAATTCCTGTGGCGACCGTGGCCATCAACGGTGGTGCCAATGCCGCACTGCTGGCTGCCCAGATCCTTGCCGTTGAGGATGCAGGGCTCAGGGAAAAGCTGGACAGGAAACGGCAGGCGGATGCCGAGGCCGTCCTTGCAAAAGATGCAGACATTATGACGCGTCTTTGATATCGAAAGCATTTCAGCAGCCAAGTTGGCGCTGATTTGTAAATAAACAGGAAACACTGCCAATGATCCGGATAGAGCCGGATGAGCGACAAAAAGGAGAGAAAGATCATGGAAAAGAAGCTTGTTTACACAGGAAAGACCAAAAATGTGTACGCGCTGGAAAATGGAAATTATGAACTGCTGTTCAAAGATGACTGCACCGGAAAAGACGGCGTTTTTGATCCTGGCGAGAACAGCATCGGCCTCACCATTGAAGGCGTCGGCGATGTCAATCTTCGGATGAGCATCTATTTCTTTGAGAAGATCAATGCTGCAGGCATTTCCACGCACTTTGTCTCTGCAGATCTTGCCAAGACGACGATGGAAGTAAAGCCTGCAAAGGTTTTTGGAAAAGGCCTTGAGGTCATCTGCCGCTATAAGGCCGTCGGCTCTTTCCTGCGTCGCTATGGGGACTATATTGAGGAAGGTGCAGACCTGCCGGCCTATGTGGAAACCACATTCAAGGATGATGCAAAGGGTGATCCTCTGGTGACCAAGGACGGCCTTGTTGTTCTTGGTGTCATGACGGAGCAGCAGTATGACGATATCAAGAAAATGACCCAGGAGATCACGAAGATCGTTGCAGATGATATGAAGGAAAAGGGACTGGATCTTTACGACATCAAGTTCGAATTCGGATATGATGCAGATGGAAAGGTCATGCTGATTGATGAAATCGCGTCCGGAAATATGAGAGTATATAAAAACGGCAAGTACATTGATCCGATGACACTTTCAAAGCTGTTCTTTGCTTAAGCAAAAAGTAAGGAGGCTTAGCCGGATGGCCAGGCCTCCTTGGCATCTTTTCAGAAACCGGATATGGAACAGGAGCTTACGATATGGGCGGATTTTTCGGTGTTGCCTCGAAAAAGGATTGTATGTTGGATGTCTTTTTCGGGGTGGACTATCACAGCCATTTGGGGACCCGGCGTGCAGGCATGGCTGCCTGGGATCGGGAGATTGGACTGCAGCGGCAGATACACAACATCAGCAACTCACCATTCCGAACAAAGTTTGAGCATGTGTTTGAGGAAATGCGTGGAACATCTGCCATCGGCTGCATTTCGGATGCCGATCCGCAGCCACTGCTGATCCGCTCAAATCTCGGAACATATGTCATCTGTATGACCGGAGTGATCAACAATGCCGATGATCTGATTGACCAGTATCTCAGTTTCAGCGGCGGTCACTTTGATGCAATGACCGGCGGCCGGATCAACCAGACCGAGCTGCTCTGTGCCCTGATCAATCAGAAGAGCAACTTTGCCGAGGGCATCCGTTTCGCTCAGAAATCGATTGAGGGAACTGCCTCCATCCTGATTTTAACCGAGACCGGAAGCCTCATCGCCTCAAGAGATCGAATGGGGCGCCTCCCGGTGGAAATCGGGAAAAACGAGGATGGTTTTGCCGTTGCATTTGAATCCTTTGCCTACCAGAAGCTGGGATTTGAGGACTATCGGGAGCTTGGCCCCGGTGAGATCGTCGAAATTACGCCGGATGCGGTAACGGTCCTTTCCGAGGCAGGAAAGGAAAAGCGGATCTGCTCCTTTTTATGGAGCTATTACGGATATCCGACCTCAACCTATGAAGGGGTCAATGTCGAGGAGATGCGCTATCGCAACGGCGCCATCATGGCGGAAAACGATCAAAGTGCCAGGGACATGTCAATTGATTACGTAGGCGGTGTGCCGGATTCGGGAACGCCGCACGCCATCGGCTATGCAAACAGGAGCGGAAAGCCATTTGCACGCGCATTTATCAAATACACACCCACCTGGAGCCGCAGCTTCATGCCGGCAAATCAGACGGATCGTGACAAGATTGCAAAGATGAAACAGATCCCGGTGAATGCGCTGATCCGGGATAAGGACCTGCTCTTTGTGGATGATTCCATCGTCCGCGGGACACAGCTGCGGGAGACCGTTGAGTTTCTTTATGAAAGCGGCGCAAAATCGGTCCATATGAGAAGCGCCTGTCCACCCATCATGTATTCCTGCAAGTATCTCAATTTCTCACGCTCCACAAATGAGATGGAACTGATTGCAAGACGTGTCATCATGGAGCTTGAGGGCGAAGATGGATTTAAGTACATTGAGGAATATGCAGACGGGAATACGGAGCGCGGACGGAAGCTTCGCGAAGCGATCTGCGAAAAATTCCATTTTGCCTCGCTCGAGTTTCAGAGTCTTGAGGGCATCATTCGGGCCATTGGCCTCAATCCCTGCGACCTTTGTACCTACTGTTGGAATGGAAGGGAATAAACATGAACACGAATTCTAGATCAGAGGCATATGCTGCCGCCGGCGTTGACATCACAGCGGGCTATAAGGCCGTAGAGCTCATGAAAAAACACATTCGCCGCACGGATCGGGAAGGGGTCATCTCCGACCTCGGCGGCTTTGGCGGCCTGTTTGAACTGAATCTGACCGGAATGACACAGCCGGTTCTGGTCTCCGGAACAGATGGCGTCGGCACCAAGCTCAAGCTGGCGTTTCTGCTTGACAAACATGACACGGTAGGCATCGACTGCGTGGCCATGTGCGTCAATGATATCATCTGCTGCGGCGCTCAGCCTCTCTTTTTCCTTGACTACATCGCCTGCGGGAAAAACGTTCCTGAGCGGATTGAACAGATCGTGAAGGGCGTATGTGATGGTTGCGCTGAGGCAAATGCCGCTCTGATTGGCGGAGAGACGGCCGAGATGCCGGGCTTCTATCCGGAAAACGAATATGATCTTGCCGGCTATTCCACGGGCATCGTGGATAAGGGCAAGGTCATCGACAATACGACAATGCAGGAGGGAGATGTGCTCCTTGCGTTGCCATCCAGCGGTGTCCATTCCAACGGATTCAGCCTTGTACGGAAGATTTTTGATATTGAGAACAGGGACATAACATCTCCGGTTCCAGAGCTTGGCGGTCAGTCTCTTGGCGAGACTCTGCTGACACCGACACGGATCTATGTAAAGCCTGTGCTTAATGTCATCAGGAACTGCACGGTGCGAGGCATCAGCCATATTACAGGCGGCGGATTTTATGAGAACATCCCGCGCATGATTCCCGACGGACTCTCTGCAGAGATTGAGAGAGCGCAGGTCCGCGTCCTTCCGATCTTTGATCTGATTCAGAAAACAGGCAAGGTTTCGGAGCGGGACATGTTCAACACCTTCAACATGGGCGTCGGAATGGCCATGGTGGTAAAGGCGGGGGACGAAGGAGAAGCCCTCCGAATCCTTGGTGACCATGGGGTTGAGGCCTATGTCCTAGGAAGGATTCGCAGGGGCGAGGAAAAGATTCACATCGTTTACTGATGCTTGTGAGGACTTGAAATGGAAAAGATACGTATCGCGGTTCTGGTTTCCGGCGGCGGCACGAATCTGCAGGCGATCATTGATGCGCAGCAAAGCGGGATCATCCGCCATGGGGAAGTGGTCCTCGTCATCTCTGACCGTCCCGGTGCCTATGCGCTGACCAGAGCGAAAAATGCAGGGATTCCCGTCGTGGAAGTCAGCAAAAAGGGCATTGCCCCCTCGGAATTCGAGGGGAAACTCATGAATGCTCTGACA
Source organism: Clostridia bacterium (assembly GCA_017476605.1). Lineage (GTDB taxonomy): Bacteria > Bacillota > Clostridia > Christensenellales > Aristaeellaceae > Ventricola. Next base: position 65,104 of record JAFUZM010000088.1, on the reverse strand, counting down.
GAAAACAACATTGACCTGATCGTCCTGGCCGGATTTCTCAGCATTCTGTCTGCCGGGTTTACTGCGAGGTTTGATCATCGGATCATCAATGTGCACCCCAGCCTGATCCCAAGCTTTTGCGGCGCGGGGTATTATGGGCTTAAAGTCCATGAAGCAGCCCTTGAGAAGGGTGTCAAGGTCAGCGGAGCGACGGTTCACTTTGTAAACGAGATTCCGGACGGCGGTGAGATTATCGCTCAGCGTGCTGTAGAGGTTTTGCCCGGGGATACACCGGAAGTCCTGCAAAGACGAATCATGGAGCAGGCAGAGTGGATCATACTGCCGCAAAGCGTCGAAGCGGTTTGCAAAGAATTAGAGTCAAAGAGGTAAGAAATGGATATTTATAAAATCAACACCGTCGAGGAACTCCTTGAGGGAAACAGCTATCCGGGACGTGGAATCATGATCGGAAAAACACCGGATGGCAAACATGCTGCAGTCGCTTATTTTATTATGGGTCGGAGCGAAAACAGCCGTAATCGAGTTTTTACAGAAAAAAACGGAGAGGTCTTCACCGAGCCCTTTGATGCATCCAAGGTGCAGGATCCCTCTCTCATCATCTACGCAGCTATCCGGAGCTATAAAAACGACCTCGTGGTTACCAATGGCAATCAGACCGATACAATCATCGACGGGCTGAAGGATGGGATTTCCTTTACACGTGCGTTGGAGAGCCGGGCATTTGAACCGGATGCCCCGAACTTCACGCCGAGAATCAGCGGGATGCTGACGTTTACGGATAAAGGATTCTTCTATCAGATGAGCATTCTCAAGAGTGCCGACGAAAACGGAACCGCCTGCAATCGGTTTACCTATAAGTATGTTCCGCAGAGCGGCCTTGGACACTTCCTTCACACCTATGTCTCAGATGGGAATCCTATCCCGACATTCCAGGGAGAGCCGGAGCGTATTGCAATTGCGGATGACATTGATGAAATGACCACCCGGCTCTGGAATGCACTGGACGAGAACAATAAGATCAGTCTGTATGTACGGTATATCGATCTTGCCAGCGGTGAGGCAGAGAATCGCCTGATCAACAAAAACAAGGAATAATAAGAGGAGGGCAACTGTCCCGAGGGACAGCTTGCAGCGCGGATATGAAAGAATTTGAACTAAAATATGGATGCAATCCAAATCAGAAGCCGGCCAAAATCTACATGGACAACGGAAGTGACCTGCCGATTGAAATCCTGAACGGACGCCCGGGATACATCAACTTTCTTGATGCATTTAATTCCTGGCAGCTGGTAAAGGAGCTGAAAGAGGCTCTGAATCTCCCGGCAGTCGCCAGCTTTAAGCATGTCAGTCCGACCTCTGCGGCTGTCGGAATCCCCCTGAGCGAGAAGCTCAAGAAGGCCTGCTTTGTCGATGACATTGAAGGCCTGGATGCATCACCTCTCGCCTGTGCCTATGCCAGAGCGCGCGGAACGGATCGCATGTGTTCCTTTGGCGACTGGGTTGCCCTCAGCGATGTCTGTGATGTGACAACGGCAAAGATGATCAAGCGTGAAGTCTCCGACGGCATCATCGCTCCGGGATACGAGCCGGAAGCCCTTGAGATTCTCATGAGCAAGAGGAAGGGCAGCTACAACATCGTGAAAATTGATCCTCTCTATGTGCCGGAGGTTCAGGAGCATAAGCAGGTATTCGGAATCACCTTTGAGCAGGGCAGGAACAACTTCAAGATTGACCGTGCGCTTCTTTCAAACCTTGTGAGTGGCGATGCTCTTCCCGAGGAGGCCGTCCGTGACCTGATTATCTCGCTGATCACGCTCAAATATACCCAGTCAAACTCGGTCTGCTATGCCTATGACGGGCAGGCCATCGGCGTTGGTGCCGGTCAGCAGAGCCGCATTCACTGCACCCGTCTTGCCGGCAGCAAGGCAGATACCTGGTTTTTGCGCCAGCATGACAAAGTTCTGTCTCTGCCGTTCCGTGCAGACATTGGCCGTCCGGATCGGGACAATGTAATCGATGGATACATCAACCAGAATGAGGAAGATGTATGCGCGCCCGGGAACTGGGAGCGGTATTTCACGCATCAGCCGGAGCCGCTCAGTGATACGGAAAAGCGGGAATACCTCGCAAAGATGACTGGTGTTTCCCTTGGCTCAGATGCCTTCTTCCCGTTCAGCGATAATATTGAGCGTGCACATCGCAGCGGCGTCAGCTATATTGCCGAGCCTGGCGGGTCCATCCGCGATGATGCTGTAATTGACTGCTGCAACAAGTATGGCATTGTCCTGTGCTTCACAGGAATGCGCCTGTTCCATCATTGATTTGGAGAGATGCACAATGAAAATCATGGTTATCGGTGGTGGCGGCAGAGAACATGCCATCATTAAAAAGCTCAGGGAAAACAAACGCATTGAAACCATCTATTGCCTGCCGGGCAACGGCGGAATTGCAGAGGATGCGGTTTGCGTTGGAATTGGCGCCACGGAAATTGACAGGATTGTGGCCTTTGCCAAAGAGACAGGGATTGATTATGCCGTGGTTGCTCCGGATGATCCACTGGTGCTCGGATGTGTCGATGCACTTGAGGCCGTCGGCATCCCGTGCTTTGGCCCCAGAGCCAACGCCGCCATCATTGAGGGCAGTAAGGTCTTTTCAAAAAAGCTGATGGAAAAATATGGCATTCCAACGGCAAAGTATGCGGTGTTTGACCGCATGGCAGATGCCCTTGCCTATGTTGAAACGGCTCCCATCCCGACCGTCATCAAGGCAGACGGCCTGGCCCTTGGAAAAGGGGTTACGGTGGCCTTTTCAAGGGAAGACGCTAAAAAGGCGATTCGGGAAAGCATGGAGGACCATAAGTTCGGAGCCAGCGGCGAGCGGATCGTGATTGAGGAATACCTCGAGGGACCGGAAATTTCAGTACTGAGCTTTACGGATGGACAGGTCGTTATCCCCATGGTGTCAAGCATGGATCATAAGCGTGCACTGGACGGAGACAAGGGACAGAACACCGGTGGAATGGGCACCATTGCCCCCAATCCTTACTACACAGAGGATGTGGCAAAGCAATGCATGGATCGAATCTTCCTTCCGACCATTCGCGCAATGAAACAGGAAGGAAGGGAGTTTCGCGGCTGTCTCTATTTCGGCCTGATGCTGACCAAGGATGGTCCCAAGGTCATTGAGTACAACTGTCGTTTCGGAGATCCGGAAACCCAGGTCGTCCTGCCGCTTCTTAAGAGCGATCTGCTTGAGATCATGCAGGCAGTGACAGACGGCAGGCTTGCCGATGTGCCAGTAGAGTTCATGGATGCCAGCGCATGCTGTGTGGTCCTTGCCTCAAAGGGCTATCCGGGGAAATATGAAAAGGGATTCGAAATTGAGATTCCCGAAGCGCTCAAGGAGCATGTGTATGTCGCCGGCGCGAAAAAGGATGGCGATACACTGGTCACAAGCGGCGGGCGGGTCCTTGGCGTGGTTGCGGTAGCAGGTGCGCTTGAGGATGCCATCTCCAAAGCCTATGATATGGCTAAGCAAGTCAAATTTTCAAATGCTTACTATCGGAGTGACATCGGAGCGACTGCACTTGCCGCTAAGAAAGCAAAATGATGTGGCGCCTGCAAGGAATGGAAATCCTTTGCAGGCGGCTGCTTTTATGAGAGAAACAGCAAATACGCAAAGAAATCCAAATGGATTTTCTTTGCGAATGGAGGATAGGAAATGGTATATCGCGTCTTTGTTGAAAAGCGTGCAGGACTGGATCTTGAGGCCGAGAGCTTAAAAAGCGATGCCATTGCGTTACTGGGCATCCAGGGGCTGACAAAGATAAGAATTTTTAACCGTTACGATGTAGAAAACATCACACCGGAGCTGTTTGAGTATGCCGTAAAAACCGTGTTCTCAGAGCCGCAGCTGGACATCGTAAGCGAAACACCGGACACGGGGGATGCCATCATCTTTGCCACGGAGTATCTCCCCGGTCAGTTTGATCAGCGTGCGGATTCCGCTGCGCAGTGTATTCAGATCATCAGCAAGGGGGATCGTCCCCTGATTCGCTCTGCCCGTCTGTATGCACTGTATGGCGAGCTTTCCACAGCAGATGTGGAGGCCATAAAGAAGTATGTAATCAATGCAGTTGAGGCCAGAGAGGCAACACTTGAGAAGCCGGAAACGCTCAAAACAGAATATGAAATTCCGACAAGCGTTGCAACTGTAGATGGATTTACGCAGCTTTCAAGGGATGAGCTGAAAGCATTCATTGACAAATATGGCCTTGCGATGGATGAGGCGGACATTGCATTTTGCCAGGACTATTTTAAAAAGGAAAACCGGGATCCGACGATCACGGAAATTCGGATGCTGGACACCTATTGGAGTGATCATTGCCGGCATACCACCTTCCTCACGGAGATTGACTCAGTCAAGTTTGAAGATGACGCTCTGCAGCGTGTATATGAGGACTATCAGGCGGTCCGGAAAGAACTTGGACGGACAAAGCCCGTTTGCCTCATGGACATCGCGACCATCGCGGTCCGCTACCTTAAGGAAAACGGCCAGCTGGCAAAGCTGGATGAGAGCGAGGAGATCAATGCCTGCACGGTGAAGATCGAGGTGGAGGCAGACGGAAAGCGCGAACCATGGCTCCTGCTGTTCAAAAATGAGACCCACAACCATCCGACGGAAATTGAACCCTTCGGCGGAGCCGCCACATGTATCGGCGGTGCCATTCGCGATCCTCTCAGCGGGCGAGCCTATGTCTATGGCGCAATGCGCGTCACCGGTGCGGCAGACCCTACGGTTCCGGTCAGCGAAACCATCCCGGGAAAACTGCCTCAGAGAAAGCTGGTCACCACCGCTGCCGCCGGCTATTCCTCTTACGGAAATCAGATCGGCCTTGCGACCGGCATTGTGGATGAACTCTATCATCCGGGCTATGCAGCCAAGCGTCTTGAAATCGGTGCCGTCATTGCAGCAGCACCAGAAGCAAACGTTCGGCGGGAACGTCCCGCTCCGGGAGATGTGGTCATTCTGCTCGGAGGCAGCACGGGACGCGACGGCATTGGCGGCGCTACCGGTTCCTCCAAAGCGCATAATGCACACAGCGTGGAAACCTGCGGTGCAGAGGTTCAAAAGGGAAATGCGCCGGAGGAGCGGAAGCTGCAGCGCCTTTTCCGCAACCATGATGCCTGTCGGATGATCAAACGGTGCAATGACTTTGGCGCAGGCGGTGTCAGCGTCGCGATCGGTGAGCTGGCTGATGGACTCACGATTGACCTCAATGCAGTTCCCAAGAAGTATGAAGGCCTGGATGGAACAGAGCTGGCCATCTCCGAAAGTCAGGAAAGAATGGCGGTCGTGGTCGCCCCCGGCGATACTCAGGCCTTCCTCGATCTGGCAAAACAGGAAAACCTTCAGGCCGTTCCCGTGGCTGTCGTCAAAGAGGAGCCGCGCCTTACCATGATGTGGAACGGCAAAGCCATTGTGGACATCAGCCGTGCCTTCATCAATACAAACGGAGCACCGAAACATATTGATGTTCAGGTGAGGAAACCGGAGACCTTTGATCCTCAATTCACCGGAACGTTCCGCGAAAACCTGTTTGCCATCGCAGAGGATCTCAATATGTGCTCTCATCGGGGCCTCAGCGAACGCTTCGATTCGACCATCGGTGCCGGAACCATCCTCATGCCGTTTGGCGGGAAACATCAGCTTACGCCGATTCAGGCCATGGTTCAGAAAATCAGCATGGAAAAAGCGCATACGGATGACTGCTCCCTGATGGCCTGGGGATACAATCCCTTTATCATGGAAAAGAGCCCGTATCACGGTGCCTATCTGGCCGTTGTCGAGTCCATCAGCAAGCTGATTGCAACCGGTGCCTCCTTTAAGGATGTATATCTGACATTCCAGGAATACTTTGAAAAGCCGGGCCATGACGGGACACGCTGGGGACAGCCCCTGGCTGCACTCCTTGGCGCGTTTAAGGCCCAGATGGAGCTGAACGTCGGCGCCATCGGCGGCAAGGACTCCATGAGCGGAAGCTTTGAAAACCTGGATGTTACGCCGACCCTCGTCTCTTTCGCTGTCACCACCGCTAAAACGGGGGACATTCTCTCACCGGAATTTAAAACCCCGGGCCACAAGCTGGTTCTGCTTGCACCGGAGATGGGGGCCGACCATCTGCCTGTAACCCAGTCTCTGCTTTCTACGTTTGATCGGGTAACGAAACTGATTCGCAGCGGCCATGTTTCCGCCGTTTACACCCCGGGCATGGGCGGCATTCTTGAAGCAGTCATGAAAATGAGCTTTGGAAACGGGTTTGGCTTTACCTTTGCGCCAAACCTTACTCTTTCCGATCTGCGCCGGTACCGCTATGGCAGTTTCCTGCTTGAGGTAGATGAGGAAGTTGGCCAGCTTATTGGCACGATCACCGAGACACAGGAAATCATATGCGGTGAGGAAAAGGTGGCTCTCTCCGAGCTCCAGGCTGCCTGGGAAGGAAAGCTGGAATCCGTATATCCGACGTGTGCCTCCGCAGATACGCTCCCTGTGAAAACACTGACCGGCAGTGAAAGAGTCAGTATTTTCCCGTCTCTCAAGGTCGCAAAGCCCCGGGTGCTCATTCCTGCTTTCCCCGGCACCAACTGTGAGTATGACAGTGCACGTGCCGTCGAGGATGCGGGTGGCGATGCCCGAATCATGGTGATCAACAATCTGAGCGCGGAGGGAATCGCCAGGAGCATCGACAGCTTTGCAAAAGAAATTGAGAAATCACAGATGATCTTTATCCCCGGCGGGTTCAGCGGCGGCGATGAGCCGGATGGCTCCGCAAAGTTTATCACCGCATTTTTCAGAAATCAGGCGATTAAGGAAAGCGTCATGGATCTCCTTCAGAAGCGGGATGGACTGATGTGCGGAATCTGCAACGGATTCCAGGCGCTGATCAAGCTTGGTCTGGTTCCATACGGGAAAATCATCGACGCGGATGCGCATGCACCGACGCTTACCTTCAATACCATCGGACGTCATCAGAGCCGCCTTGTCCGCACACGGATCGTCAGTAACAGAAGTCCCTGGCTGAGGAAGGTCAGCATCGGGGACATCATCACGGTTCCCATCAGTCACGGCGAGGGTCGCTTCTTTGCCGATGAGGATGTGCTTAAGCAGCTGATTGCCAGTGAACAGATTGCAACGCAGTATGTCGACCTTGACGGGGAGGCAACCATGGATATTCGCTTTAATCCCAATGGCAGCTGTCTTGCAATCGAGGGCATTACAAGCCCGGATGGCCGGGTATTTGGCAAAATGGGGCACAGCGAACGCATCGGCAGCGGACTGTACAAAAACGTTCCAGGAAACTATAATATCCACATGTTTGAATCTGCCGTTGCCTATTTTAAGGGATAAGTGCCTTTACAGAGGGAAAAGCCATGGAATATAAAACAGATATTGAAATCGCACAGCAGTGCCAGATGAAGCCCATCATGGAGATTGCGAAAAAAGCGCATATCGACGAGGCTTATGTCGAGCCATATGGAAAATATAAAGCGAAAATCGATCCTGCGCTTCTTGCAGATACCGGTAGGAAGCCAGGAAAGCTGGTCCTGGTAACCGCAATCACACCGACACCCGCAGGCGAAGGAAAAACGACGACCACCATCGGTCTTGCGGATGGCCTCAGCCGAATCGGGAAAGAGGTGACGGTTGCACTGCGTGAGCCCAGTCTGGGCCCTGTCTTTGGCGTTAAGGGTGGCGCAGCCGGTGGCGGCTATGCGCAGGTTGTGCCGATGGAGGACATCAATCTGCACTTCACAGGCGATTTTCATGCCATCGGAGCTGCAAACAATCTGCTGGCCGCCATGCTGGATAACCACATTCAGCAGGGGAATGCCCTTGGCATTGATGTCAAGAAAATCACATGGAAACGCTGTGTCGACATGAATGACCGCCAGCTTCGCTACGTTGTTGACGGCCTTGGCGGAAGAGTCAACGGGACACCGCGCGAGGATGGATTTGACATCACAGTTGCCAGTGAAATCATGGCGGTCTTCTGCCTTGCAACCTCTCTTTCGGATCTCAAGGAACGCCTCGGGCGGATCATTGTTGCCTATACCTATGATGATAAACCGGTAACCGCAAATGATCTTAAGGCCACAGGTGCAATGACCGCACTTCTTCGGGATGCGCTCAAGCCGAACCTTGTCCAGACACTGGAGGGGACACCGGCGTTTGTCCACGGAGGTCCCTTTGCCAATATTGCTCATGGATGCAATTCCGTAATGGCCACACAGATGGCGCTGCATATGGGGGATTACACCGTCACAGAAGCCGGATTCGGTGCAGACCTTGGTGCCGAAAAGTTCCTGGACATCAAGTGCAGAATGGCCGGCCTTACGCCGGATGCCGTTGTCGTTGTCGGGACGGTTCGTGCACTCAAGATGCATGGCGGACTTGACAAGAAACAGCTGAACGAGGAAAATCTTGAGGCCCTGGAAAAGGGCATTCCGAATCTCCTGCGACACGTTCACAACATCAAAGAGGTGTATCATCTGCCCTGTGTGGTTGCCATCAATCGTTTTCCCACAGACACGGACAGGGAAATTGACTATATCATAGATCGCTGCAAGGCACTTGGCGTGAACACTGTCCTGAGTACCGTATGGGCCGAGGGTGGCCGTGGCGGCGAAACGCTCGCCCATGAAGTCGTACGGCTTTGTGAGGAAGAGACACCGGCATTTACCTACAGCTATGACCTGAATGACACCATCGAGGGAAAACTCACATCCATTGTTAAAAATGTCTACGGTGGTGCCGGCATCCAGCTGACGCCTGCTGCAAAAAAACAGGCAGATCGCCTGACAGAGCTTGGATTTGGTCATTTGCCCGTATGCGTCGCGAAAACGCAGTATTCCTTCTCGGATGACCCAGCGCTGCTTGGTGCACCGGAGGGATTCACCGTTACCGTTCGTAACCTGAAGGTTTCTGCCGGCGCCGGTTTTTTGGTCGCGCTGACCGGGGAAATCATGACAATGCCCGGCCTGCCGAAATCGCCTGCAGCAGAGCGGATTGACGTTGATGAAAACGGGAAAATCACCGGATTGTTTTGATGATTCAAAGAACTTTGCATCCCTGCAAAGTTCTTTTTTCTTGGCGCATGCCCTTTATCCGGCTGAAGCAGAGAAAAAAGATGTCCTGCAAAAGGTGTTGAACCACGCTTAAAAGTATGGTAGTATAGAGCAGGTTTTGGTATATTTTGAAGGAGTGATGAACTTCGCCGTGACCGTGGTCACAGAAAGGGCAGTCGCAATGAAAATTGGATTTATTGGCGCCGGCTGGATGTCGGAGATGATGTCTCAGGCAATCATAAAGATGCATGAGGCAGGAAATACAAAACCGGAATTGTATGCAGTTGCAGCCCGTTCTCTTGACCGGGCAAAGGCTTTTGCAGAGCGGTTTGGTTTTGAAAAAGCCTATGGAAGCTACCAGGAGCTGGTAGGGGATCCCCTCGTGGACCTTATCTATATCGCGGTTCCGCATTCTCATCATTACGAGACCGGCAAGCTGTGTCTTGAAAGCGGAAAAGCCGTCCTCTGCGAAAAGGCATTTACGGCAAATGCAAACGAAGCAAGGCAACTGGTCAGTTTGGCAAAGGAAAAGGGCATCTTTTTGGCTGAGGCCATCTGGACCCGCTATCAGCCCATGCGCAGGATTCTCAATGAGACCATTGAAAGCGGCGTCATCGGTGATGTCCATCTGGTGTATGCCAATCTCGGAAAGGCCATTTCTCACAAAGATCGGATTCGCCTGCCGGAGCTGGCGGGCGGTGCGCTGCTGGATATCGGCGTCTATCCCATTAACTTTGTCGAGATGGTTCTGGGAACGCCAAGTGAAATTACCGCAACGGGAACCTTGAATGCACTTGGCATGGATATGAACGACTGCATCCATTTCAGGTATGCAGATGGAAAACAGGCAATGATTGCCGCTTCCGTCACGCAGTGCACGGATTCCAATGGCATGGTCTACGGAACAAAGGGATTTATTCGTGTGCTCAATGTAAACAACCCCGAGGGGCTTGAAATCTACGACAAGGACGGGAAACTGATAAAGTGCATTTCCGCACCGGAGAAGCTCACCGGATATGAGTATGAGATTGAGGAGTGCATCCGGATGATGGAGGATTCCAAACTTGAAAGTGAATCCATGCCGCTTTCCGAAACTATTCAGGTGATGGAAACGATGGATGAAATCCGGCGTCAGCTTGGCGTCTCCTATCCCTTTGAGACCGGCGATCGCTCCATGAAATGATGGATAGAAAAGAGGAAGCATCAGGTGAAAACGATTCTGGCTGCCGGACATATCTGTCTTGATATCACGCCAATCCTGGAAGGGCATAATGCCGAAAGCATTACCGATGTTCTGGTCCCCGGGCGGCTGGTTCAGGCAGGGGAAGCTGCGATTCATCTGGGCGGAAGCGTTGCAAATACCGGTCTGGCGATCAAAAAGCTGGGTGGCAATGTCCGCCTTTTGGGCAAGGTCGGCCCGGATCAATTTGGGCAGATGGTCAAAAACCTGGTTGAAAAAGAAGGCGGATCCGGCATCATTACAGATGACGGATCCAGCACCAGCTATACCATTGTCCTTGCCATTCCGGGACTGGACCGTATGTTTTTGCACCATCCGGGTGCAAATGATACCTTTTCGGCAGCGGACATCAGGCAGGCCGATGTGTCGGATGCCGTTCTCTTTCATTTCGGATATCCGCCCCTGATGAAGCGGATGTATCAGGACGGCGGTCATGAACTGCATGAAATGCTTAAGATGATGCATGAGCAGGGAATCGCAACCAGTCTTGATCTGGCTGCTGTCGATCCGGTGAGTCCTGCCGGCCAGGTGAACTGGTCTGACCTTCTCAGCCTTGTGCTTCCAGAGGTAGATTTCTTTGTCCCGAGCTTTGAGGAGCTGTGCTATATGCTGGACCCGGAAAAGTGGCGGGAAATCAGCGCAAATCCCGAAGCGGTCCTTTCACTGGACCTGAAACGGGAGGCACTTCCCCTGGCGGAAAAAGCGCTTTCGCTGGGATGCGCAGCGGTTCTTCTCAAATGCGGAACAGCAGGAATGGCGCTTGTCACTGCCGATCCGGTGCGAATTCAGAAAATCGGGAAAGCGCTTGGCCTGAACACGACTGAATGGGCAGAGAAACATCTCCTGCAGGGCTGTTTTCCCGCAGAAACCCTGAAAAGTGCGACCGGTGCCGGGGATGCCAGCATCGCTGCCTTCCTTGTGGCAGTGACCTGTGGTCGTCCGCCGGAACGTGCACTCCAGATTGCGGCCGCCGAGGGCGCATGTGCGGTGACCACCTATGATGCTTTATCCGGACTTCTCAGTCTGTCCCAGCTTGAAGAGAAAATCGATGCCGGATGGATCAGGAAATAACAAAATACACTTACATTAAATTCGGAGGAAAAAGATGCTTATTACGCTTAAGGAAATCCTGTCAATTGCCGAGGAACGAAAAATTGCTGTCGGTGCATTCAATGCGGCAAATATGGAGTCTCTTGAGGCAAATGTCCATGCGGCAGAGGCACTTAAATTGCCCGTTATCATCCAGTTTGCACAGTGTCATGAGCCCTGGATTGCCCTTGATCTGATCGGACCGGTGATGATTCGAATGGCCGAGAAAGCCTCGGTTCCGGTCTGCGTGCACCTTGATCACGGCGAGACACTTGAGTATCTGAAGCAGGCCCTTGACATCGGCTTTACGGGCATCATGTATGACGGTTCGACGCTCCCGTATGAGGAGAACCTTGCAAATACAAAGAAAGCCGTTGAACTGGCAAAACAATACGGAGCGTCTGTTGAAGCGGAGCTTGGGTCCATGGGACGCCGCGAATCCGGAGAAGGCGTCGGTTCCGGGGAAGAGGATGAGACAAAGATCTATACCGATCCGATTCTTGCCAAGGAATTTGTGAAAGACACCGGCATTGATGCGCTTGCCTGTTCCTTTGGAACAACACACGGCATCTATCTGAAAGCCCCACGGCTTGATTTCAATGTCGTTACAAACGTGCGTGCCGAGACAAACGGCATTCCTGTTGTCATGCATGGCGGCTCCGGCGTCAGTAAGGAGGATTTCCACAAAGCCGTTGAGGCGGGTGTCAGAAAGATCAACTATTTCACCTATATGGATAAAGCAGGTGGCGCAGCGGCACAGGAAGCCCTCCGGAAGATGATTTCAGATGGCAGCCCCGTCTTCTTCTCAACATTATCCATGGCAGCCCGGGCAGAGATGCAGAAAAACGTTGAGGAAGCCATGAAAACATTTGCCCGTATTGATTGAGTGCCTGCAGGAAAGCAAGGGAGAAGCATGAACGAAACACTTCGGGAATTGACGAATCGAAAGTCTGTACGGAAATACGAAGAGCGCGAGATCGGGGCTGCGGAGAAACAGGCCATTCTGAATGCCGCCATTAATGCTCCCTCTGCCGGATGTCAGCAGCTCTATTCGATTATCGATGTTACTGATCCGGCATTGAAAGAGAAGCTTTCGGAAACCTGTGATCATCAGCCGTTTATTGCAAAGGCAAAAATGGTTCTGATCTTTCTTGCCGACTGCCAGATCTGGTATGAAGGTTTTGCGGATACGAACTGCGGACCGAGAAGCCCCGGCGCCGGAGATCTGCTTTTGGCCATTTCAGATGCCGTCATTGCGGCACAGAACGCGGTCACGGCTGCGGAAAGCCTTGGCATCGGTTCCTGCTATATCGGCGATATTCTCGAGAATGCCGAGGAACATCGTGTTCTACTCGGGCTGCCCGAATTTGTGGTCCCTGCAGCAATGGTTGTCTTTGGCTATCCGACGGAGGATCAGAAAGCAAGGAAAAAGCCCAATCGTGCAGATCTGGATCTCGTCGTGCACGAGAACAGGTATCGGCGGTTTTCAAAGGAAGACCGTGCACGCAGACTGTCTGCAAACCGTGGTGATGTACCCTATGAAAGTTATATGCAGGCCTTTTGCAAGCGAAAGTACAACAGCGATTTCTCTCGGGAGATGACACGCTCCTGTGAGGTTTACCTGGGCAGCTTTGGCATGCAGTAAAATCAAAAACAGGAGAAGAGGGGAACGACGTTGGTCATTAAAAGAGACTGTTTTTATCCGTTTGCAGGGGCAAATCGCCCTTTGCATATCTGGCTGCCGAACCATTATGATGAAACAGATGAACGATATCCGGTCATGTATTTTTTTGACGGGCATAATCTGTTTTTTAATGAGGATGCCACCTATGGCAAGAGCTGGGGCCTTTTTGAATTCCTGACAGCATGGGAGAAGCAGATCATCTGTGTCGGCATGGAATGCGGACACGGAGATGGCGAACGGCTGAGCGAATACATGCCGTTTCGACCATATCGCGGTGCATTCTCAAGATATGAGGCGCACGGAGAGGAGACCATGCAATGGATATTGAATACCGTAAAACCGTATGTGGATCGTGAATTCCGGACAATGCCATTTCGGGAGTGCACGGGCATAGCCGGCTCGAGCATGGGTGGACTCATGTCCTTATATGCCGTTTCCCACCATAACCGCTGGTTCTCGAAAGCAGGCTGTCTTTCCTCCGCAATCGGATTCTGCGCTCCGCAGATGTTTTCCGATATGAATCACAGTGACATCGTCTCCGATACACGGGTCTACCTGTCCTGGGGAACACTGGAAACCCCCGGCATTACCGATCCAAGCGTTGAGGATAAGCAGAGTTATACCTATCGCAGAAACAAAGCCGCTGCGAATAAAATTGAAGCGCAGGGTGGCGTTGCACGGCTGTATAACCAAGTCGGCGGTGCACACTGCGAGGCAGACTGGGAAAAACAGGTGCCGATTTTCATGCCCTTCCTATGGCAAAACAAATGATGCCTCATTTCGTACTTTCGTACTAGAGAGAAGATTCTTCTGATGAAAAATACATTGATTACACAAAGCACAGAATATGATTGCGGCATGGTGTCCATGATCAATGCGCTTCGCTACCTGTTTGAACGAGCGGAGATTCGTCCGGACCTCATTAAAAGTATCTCTCTTTTTACACTCGACACATTTAACGAGCACGGAGAGCACGGACGAAGAGGAACCTCGAGAGGCGCGATGATGTACCTCTCCAATTACTTTAACGAGTATGGACGAATTCGGAATTTTCCGATTTCCTCCTGCTATCTTTCCGGAAGTGCCGTGAACCTTAACGAAAACACCGATATCTATCAGGGGTTACAGCATGGCGGTGTTGCCGTGGTCCGTTGTCGCCTTGAACACGAGGAGCATTATGTCCTTCTCACGGAAATTGCGGATTCTGGCATCGCATTGTTTGATCCCTATGAGGAAATTGAAGGGTATTTTGATGGTCAGAGTCCCTCAAGTATTGGTGTCATTGTGGTAAAGGATGAGCCGAAGCGGTATAACCGCATTGTCACAAGAAGGATACTGGAATCCACTGAACCGATTGACTATGCTCTTGGGCCCATGGAGCATCGCGAAGCCATTCTGATTTTCAATGAATCGCGCCGATGAATAAGCAAAAAACAGGAATTCAAGCTGTCTTGAATTCCTGTTTTTGTATGGCTCGAAATCAGACGATGGATACCTTTCCTTTGCTGACCCTGAAGAAGATCAGAAGGAGTGCACCGCTTGTCAGCGTCAGTATGGAGGCAAGCGCTGCACCGGTACCAACGGAATTTCGGACGATGGCCGTATAGCTGGCCACGGTAATTGTTGCCGTCTTGCCGGTATAGAGCATGATGGAGGTGGACAGTTCGTTAATGCAGGTAACCCAGGAAATAATGGCACCGGAAAGAACACCGGGCAGCATCATTCGTACCGTCACCTTTATGAAGGTCTTCATCGGTGAGACACCCAGGTTGATGGAAGCTTCCTCAATGGAGGGATCCATCTGCATAAGGAACGCACTTCCGGAACGGACGGTATAGGGCATTTTACGGATGATCATGGAAATAATGATAATACTGGCCGTGCCGGTGAGGCGAATGACCGTCCCATCCGCTGTCCGTCCAAGATTATTGAACGCAACGATGTAACAAAGGCCCAAAACAGAACCCGGAATAACATAGGGAGCCATCATCAGCATGTCAAGCGCTCCGCCAGTTTTCCCGCGACGACGAACGATGACATAGGACATGAGGATGCCCAGAATCAGGATGAAGATGATTGCAACCGTTGAAAAGACAAAGGAGTTCTGAATATTGGTCATCAGATTGCGTCCCAGTTCAGCGTAATGCTCCAGAGTGAACCCTTCCTCAAATACAAAGTTGGAGTAATTCGTTTTGACAAAGGAGCAGAAAACCACGACGGCCTGAGGCAGGAAAGCAATCAGGGTTACAATTGCAACCGGAAGGGTGATCAGGAAGCGCTTTGCACCATGATATTCCGTGATTGCAGGCGGACGAAGCGCACTCATCTGATAATTCTTGCGGGCAACCCACCATTTCTGGAGGAACAGAATAAGAAGGGAAATGAGGACAACGATCATGGAAATGGCGCTGGCAAGGTTTGCATTACCGCCGGTCTCGCTTAAATATTCGTTGTAGATGAGAACCGGAAGCGTTCTGAAATTGCCGCCGGCCAGAATGCCCGGCGTACCGAAATCGGCAAGTGCTGTCATGAACACCATCAGGGCACCGGCAGCGATAGAGGGCATGACCACCGGTACGGTTACCGTCAGCATCCGGCGAAGCTTTCCGGAGCCAAGGTTTTCCGCGCACTCCTCAACAGAGCGGTCAATGGATCCCATTGCGCCGGAAACATAGAGATACACATAGGGGAACAGCTTGAGCGTGAAAACCGCAACGCAGCCCCCCAGACCATATATGGTCGGCATTGTGACACCAAATGTGGAACTCATCCACTGCGTGATGATGCCAGCATTACCAAAGAGAATGATCCAGCTGTATGCGCCGAGAAATGGCGGACACATGAGGGAAAGGATGATCAAAACATGCCAGAAGGTTTTCCCGGCGATGTTGAATCTCGTCATGAGGTACGCCATGGGAACGCCGATCAGGATGGAGAGGATGGTGGGAATCAGACTCATCTGCATGCTGTTGGCAAGCGCTGAGTAGTAATACTTCTTCTGGAAGAAACGGGAAAAGTTATAGAGCGTCAGACCATCTGCTTTGGTCGATCTGAAACTGTTGATCACAAGCGTTGAGAACGGATACACCAGGAAGAGCAGAAAGACAGCAAAAATGATCGTTTTTACCCAGAACCAGAAATCCGTGTAAAAGGGCATCGTGCTCTTTTTCCGACCGTTCAGCATGAGAGAACCTCCTCACTTTCTTTCTCATAGAGTGAGACCTGACGGGGGTTAAACTCTATGAAGACGGATTCACCTACTTTTCTGGCGCTGTCTGTATCTTTGGTATATTCGTTCAGCTCGATGATCTGGTCATTCTCGAGCTTGATTTCATACTGAATGAAATCGCCGAGGAACAGGGCAAGGGTGATGGTTCCCGGAATGCCCTTATCCGACAGGAAAAGCTGCTCGGGGCGTGCGCTCAAAATGGCAGCACCGTTGTATGCCTTACGAACGGGCATCTCAAAGCTGTATTTGTTTTCAATCGTCACCGTTGCGGTGTTTCCCTGGGCAGTCACGGTGCAGTCGATGAAATTGGAGACGCCGATAAAGTTTGCTACAAACGGATTGGCCGGTTTGCGGTAAATCTCCTCCGGTGCACCCACCTGCATGATGTTTCCTGCATTCATAACCGCAATACGATCAGAAATCGCCAGAGCTTCCTCCTGATCATGGGTGACATAAATTGTCGTAATTCCAAGCCGCTGCTGAAGCTTTTTGATGGTCGTTCTCATCTGAACGCGAAGCTTGGCATCAAGATTAGAGAGAGGCTCGTCCATCAGAAGAACGCTGGGCTCAATGACAAATGCACGGGCAAGCGCGACGCGCTGCTGCTGTCCGCCGGAAAGCTCGTTCGGTTTTCTTGTAGCGAGATGATCAATCTGCACCATTTTGAGCGCTTCGTTTACGCGAGGTCCGATTTCACTGTTTGGGACCTTTCTCGCCTTGAGACCATAGGCAACGTTGTCCGTGACATTGAGATGGGGGAAAATGGCATAGTTCTGGAAGACCATGCCGATGTCGCGCTTGTGTGCGGGAACATTGTTAATGACACGATCATCGAAGCAGATTTCACCGCCATCAACGGTATTAAATCCGGCGATCATACGAAGCAGTGTAGTCTTGCCACATCCCGAGGGGCCAAGTAAGGTGAAGAATTCTCCCGGATTGATGGTAAGACTGATATTGTTGACTGCCTGGAAGTCCCCATAGCGCTTTATCGCATTTTTAATAATAACTGCTTGGCTCATACAAATGAAAGCCCCTTTCTAATAGATAAAAGTGCTCCGAGGAACTCGGAGCACTTTTTGAATAAAAAGTGATTACTCGACGATGACGTCTTTCCACTGATCGACAATGTCCGCTTTATTCTTTGCAGCATAGTCGAAGTTATAGGTCATGATCGGGAAGCTGCTGAGCTCCGGCAGGCCAACAGGTGTTACGTCACTGCGGATCGGGCGACGGCCATAATCCGCATTCTGAGCAGTCTGGCACTCGGCGCTGAGCACATACTCAACAAAGAGCTGAGCCAGTTCGAGGTTCGGGCAGTCCTTAACAATGGCTACACCATCCGGTACAGCGGAGGTTCCGTCGGTCGGATAGACGATCTTGAGATGTCCGGATTCAGAGGTGTCATACTGAATGGCCGCTTTCTCAAGGGTGATGCCGATCGGATATTCGCCGGAGTCGACATTCTTGTGAGCACCGGAGGAACCGCTCTGGATAACCAGGTTGGAAACCATCTGGGAAACGAGATCCCAGCCGGCTTTGTAATCATCGGCTTCCTCACCGTAGATCATGAAGATGGTGCACAGCTGAGTGAACGCAGAACCGGAGGAGGCAGGATCAGCAAAAGCAATCTTTCCTTCCCACTTGGGATCGGCAAGATCTTTCCATGTCTGGGGGATATCTTCCTCAGCCACCAGGTTGGTATTGACCAGGAAAACCATGGGCAGCGGAGATTCGCCAATCCAGTAGTACTCCGGATCATACAGTGCAGAATCAATCAGATCAATGCTGCTTGGCTTGTAGGGCTGGAAATAATCCTTATAAGCAGCAAGGCTGTCAGCGCCGCCGCCCCAAAGGACATCGGCCATAGGTGCAGCTGCCTCAGCAGCGATACGGTTGAGCAAATTGCCGGTACCGTCGGCAACAACATTGACCTCAACGTTCGGATACTTGGCCTCAAAGCCTGCAACGCCAGCATTCAGAGGATCGGCATCGTGCGGAGAGTAGATGGACAGCTTGCCCGTGTACTCTTCGGGTGCTTTCTCGGCAAAGGCGGATACCAGTGCCAGACAAAGAGCGATTGCCAGCATGATTGAAAGCAGTTTCTTCATATAAAAAACCTCCATAAAAATTATTCAATCTGAATAAGGCATTCAGATTTGATGATTAAATTATAGCAAGTTGCCTAGGAATTGTAAATAAAATTAGCAAAAATACCACAGTATAAATCTAAATCCGTTGCGAAGCAAAACAGAGAAGAACGTCCTGTCTGTCTATGAACGGGTCATACCAAAACTGTTATGTTCAAAGAAGTGCATGATAAAACGGACCAGTTCCTCTGAATTCTGATTCATTCCTTCTCCAATCCATTTAAGGATAATCCCGGAGAGACCAAAGCCATACATGTTAAGAACAAAGGTCTGTTCTGCCTCAGAAAGTGCCTGATATTCACGACTGTCCTTATAGAAATGCTTGAGCGACGGAAGGATGATATCGAGAAAATGCCGCTCAATGAGCTCTCGTGGAAGCGCGTGATAAGCATTCAGAATCAAAGAGCGATTTTCTTTCAGATAGGTCAAAAATCCCTGTAGGGCCAATTCGATCTGATCCGGCTGATAAGATGTCTCAATAAACTCCCGAACATCCTCTCTGAAGGTCCATTCAAGTAAATCGAAAATATCACGAAAATGGTAGTAAAACGTTTTCCGACTGACTCCGGCTTCGTTTACCAGATGCTGAACGGTAATCGAATCAAAAGAATAACGGGACATCATTTTTTTGAGCGTCATTGCAAGAATGCGCTTGGTGCTGTTGTTCATCAGTCAACTCCAATTGTACTCATTCGCTATTCAGAAAGATGAATGACAAGGATGTCATCCATCATCCGTATGGAACCTGGATGAGGGAACACAGGAATCTGCTTTACGTCCTCTCTCTGCGCCAGCTGCTCCTGTTCAAAATCGCTGATGCAATTGACAGGATAGCCCAGCGTTTCCCAGAAATACCAGGTCATTTGATTCTTGTTTGTAAGGCTTGTCTTCCCGGAAAGCGCCTTCAGTGCATCCAGATGCTCAAATCCCTGACGGTTCATCAGCAGAGGTGACTCAGACGGCGTGCCGATAAACGCAACGGGTGTGCTGCCGGGGATGAAATCGGTCTGCTCTTCAATTCTTGAAAGAACCTGTGTCATTAATGAAAGTGTGCTTTCAAAATCGAGATTGATTTTGAAGTATGCCTGGTTGGAAAAGACAATCATTCCAAGGAAGATGACGGCAAACAAGGCACGGATTCCGTTTAGCAGAACCTTTGATAAGGAGCGATGCGCGATCAGTACAAGGATGAGCATCGGCGGGAAGAGGAAAGAGAATAAAAACTGCGGACTCGGGGTATCTCCCCAAAAGGGAAGTCCGGGCAAAAGACACACTAAAGCGGCAATGAGAATCAGCCAGCGTGAGTGCCGAAGCGCATCGGAAAGAAGAAAATAGATACCAAGACCTGCAAGAAGGAGCACCACAAGAACATAGAGATGCGGATAGGCATTGACCGGCTGAAGCAGGGAAAGAAGGGGATAGAATAGGCTCTTAAAGAGACCGCCTGCATCATGCATCGTGAGGACGGCATTCGCGTCATATCCTGTATGATGGCACATGAACAGATATCCGAAAATCGCTGCAAAGCCGCTTAATGTAGGGACCAGTGGGAGGCAAAAGCGTTGAAGCTTTGAAAATGTCGTTTCCCCACATTCGCAAAGATGAAACAGTACGAGTAAAAGCGTGAGGAAAGGAACCGGATAGTGGCCGGGATAGAGCCCCTGTGCACAGGTCAGCAGGACAAATGCCACCGGGAAAAGCTTTTCCTTTTTGAAAAGAAGATAGATCCCGGCAATACATAATGAAAAGGAAAGACAGATGGCATCTGCGATAAACAGGGATTCTACATTAATATTGAGCAGTGCAGGGCTTAGCATGATCAGGCCGGAAAGCAACATCTGCGAAAAGCTGTCTTGCATTGAGAGAAGGTCACAAAGAAGCAGGACAGCGGCAAACAGATAAATGAAAGAAAGAATTCCAATGAAAAAGGGCGAGGAAATGCCGCCACGAAGCCGAAAATAATAGGGCATCAGGAAACTGCCAGAAGAAATGCTCGAAACATCAACCTTGGAGGCATTCAGAATCAGGCTGTTGCCACGAAGGGTGAGATTGAAATAGCAAAATGCATGCGCAGATAGAAAAAAGAACAGAGAATAAAGAAATAATCTCAGTACATTGTCCCTTGATTTCGTCATTGTTACCCTCTCTTACAGATTAATATAGAGAATACCATCCATCATTCGTACATAGCCGGCAGATGGAAAGCGTGGCATCGCATCCAGTTCCTCCGCAGAAAGCAATCTGCGTGCGCGATCAGAGATGATGTTCATTGACCGTCCCAAAATGTATTCGATATACCACTCCGTCGAAGTTTCGTATGCAGCAGCATACGTATATCGGGCTCCCTGGTAGGGCGTAAACGGTTCAAACCCTTCCCGCACCATGGCGATGCGTGAAGCCGGCAAATAGCCATTGATGATCACCTCGGTCTCGCCCGGAACATATCCCGGTGTCGATTCTGCGTCCTCAAGGATTCTGCTGACCGCAGACAATGTCGATTGATATTCCACATCCCGCTTGATGGCAAGCTGGTTGGAAAAGCGAACGTTCATGAGAACGACAAGAAGAATCGGAAAAACAAAAGCATAACGGAAAAAGCGATTCTTCCTGACAAAAGAGACTTTCGGTATGGTTTCGAGTGCAATCGGACAGAGCAGATAGAAAAAATAGAAGGAAAAGATCATGAGACCGTTGATGATCCCGTTTGCAATCAGATACACAAAATCCATCCCAAACGGGAGAACAAGAAGAAGGAAGCAGGTAAGTATACGACCGCCTGTGGAAAGTCTACGCATGCGAATCACCAGCAGAATCGCAAAGAGAAGCAGTATGAGAAGATTCATCGCGACGGGGATCAGTGCCCGATGGCTTGCAATCACCTGGCGATCATGAACATCAAACAGGAATTTTAACGGGATCATATAGGAATCCGGGAGAAAGGAGAGAAAGCTTTCCGGCGTAATTTCCGCCAGACGCCCGACACCGTTATACTCATTGGAAGCCGGAATCCTCAGGATAGATAAAACCACCTTGAGCACAAGCGCATAAAGAAGAAGTCCAAGGAGCAACGAAAAAACCGACCGGATACCTTTTTTAAAAACAAGAAGCGGGTCTGTTCCCTCAAGAGTCTCCTTCAGGTATTTAATGATGAGAAGCGTCGCGGCACAGGTAATATAGCTTGAGTAGAGTCCAAGGCAGCCGACATAAAAGATCGGACTGATCAAAAAACCGAATGGCAATTTATGATCCATGTAGACGCCAAGCACACAAAACAGAAGAGAGAGAGCATAAACGTCCGTCCAGGGAAGATAGGTCGCATTGGAAACTGCGATTGTTTCATTGCTGACAATGATTCCGCAAAGAATTGCAAGCGACAGGGGACTGTGGATTAACAAAACGTCGGAAATCAGAATGGCGGAAAGGAGAAAAAAGGCAGTTGCAAAAAAGCCAATTAAAAACGGTGCCGTCAGCTGCCCCCGAATCAACCAATACACCGGCTGCAGGAAGCGCCCCAGAGATATTTGATATAGTACATCTCCGCCCTGATAGATCAGCGTGGAATCCCCGGAAAAGCCAAGGGAAAGATAACGGTAAGCAGAACAGAGCAGGGCAAAGAGGAGAGTAAACAGAAGACAGTATTTCGTTCTTTTGCTTTTAAGCATGAAGAAATCCCCTTTACGATGAATGATAAAACATGCAGATATTTTATATGATATCCATGGGAACGTCAAGGGACAATGGGTATGTTTCCTATTTGTTAGATTAATAAAACAATCATAAAAGTTTAAAAAATTCAAAGGCGATTCCATTGACAGTTTCATGCGACATGGATATAATTAATAGGAAAAGGACTGCCGGGAAAAAGAAGTGCACTTTGGCAGTTCAAAAGTGTTTCACAACCATTTAGGGAGGTAGATTACCAATGGCCAAGAAAATGACCGTAGACGGTAATACAGCCGTCAGCCACGTGGCGTATGCATTCAGCGACGTGGCGGCTATTTACCCGATCACCCCGTCTTCGCCTATGGCGGAAGTCGCGGATGACTGGGCAGCTCATGACCGTATGAACATGTTTGGACAGACGGTCCGCATTGCAGAAATGCAGTCGGAAGCCGGTGCTGCCGGTGCAGTTCACGGTTCTCTCAAAGGTGGCGCTCTGACCACGACGTTTACCGCGTCCCAGGGCTTGCTGCTGATGATCCCGAACATGTACAAGATCTCCGGCGAACTTCTGCCGTGTGTCTTCCATGTTAGTGCTCGTGCCCTTGCTTATCATGCTCTTTCTATCTTTGGTGATCATTCTGATGTCATGGCTTGCCGTCAGACCGGTTTTGCGATGCTCGCATCCAACTCCGTTCAGGAAGCAGAGGACATGGCACTTGTCGCTCACCTGGCAACTCTCGAGAGCTCCATTCCTTTCCTTCATTTCTTTGATGGTTTCAGAACCTCTCATGAGATTCAGAAGATTGATGAAATCGACTATGAAGACATCAAGAAGCTCGTTCCGTGGGACAAGGTTGCTGAGTTCCGTGCCCGCGCTCTGAATCCGGATCATCCGCACCTCGGCGGTACCGCTCAGAACCCGGATATCTATTTCCAGGGCCGTGAGGCAGCCAACAAGTATTACCTCGAAACCCCGGCTATCGTAGAGAAAGTGATGGAGAAGGTCGGCGAACTGACCGGACGTCCGCACAAGCCGTTTGACTATGTCGGTGCACCCGATGCCGAGTATGTCATCGTAGCGATGGGCTCCGGTTGTGATGTCATCACCGAAACCGTCAACAAGCTGAATGAGATGGGTGAGAAGGTCGGACTTGTTTCCGTACATCTCTATCGTCCGTTCGACACCAAGCGCTTTGCCGATGCTATCCCCGCAACCGCAAAGAAGATCGCTGTTCTGGATCGTACCAAAGAGTCCGGTTCTCTTGGCGAGCCTCTCTATCTGGATGTTGTTGCCGCTCTCACTGAGGAAGGCCGCAAGATCGAGACCGTTGGCGGACGTTATGGCCTTGGCTCCAAGGAATTCACCCCGACCCATGTGAAGGCCGTATTCGACAACCTCAAACTGGATGCTCCGAAGAACCACTTCACCGTCGGCATCGTGGATGATGTGACCAACACCAGCCTGCCGGTCGGCGAGATCTTCAACGCTGCTCCTGCCGGTGCGATTTCCTGCAAGTTCTATGGTCTTGGTTCCGATGGTACTGTTGGTGCCAACAAGAACTCCATCAAGATCATCGGCGACCATACCGATATGTATGCGCAGGCCTATTTCGCATATGACTCCAAGAAGTCCGGCGGCCTGACGGTTTCTCACCTGCGTTTTGGTAAGACTCCGATCCAGAGCCCGTATCAGATTGATGCTGCAGACTTCACTGCCTGCCACAATCCTGCCTACGTTACACAGTATGACATGCTGTCCACACTGAAGGACGGCGGTACATTCCTGCTGAACTGCCAGTGGTCCGATGAGGAGCTGGATGCAAATCTTCCCGCTTCCATGAAGCAGATGCTGGCAAAGAAGCACATCAAGTTCTATTGTATCGACGCTATTGACCTGGCGGCCAAGGTTGGTATGGGCAACCGTATCAATACGATCATGCAGGCTGCATTCTTCAAGCTGGCTGAGGTTATCCCGTATGACCAGGCTGATGAATACATGAAGCAGTATGCAAAGAAGACCTATGGCAAGAAGGGCGACGCTGTCGTTCAGAAGAACTGGGATGCAATTGATATCGCGATTTCCGGTCTGCGTGAGGTCAAGGTTCCTGCTGAGTGGGCAAATGCCACCACAGGCGCTGTGGCAATGCAGGTCAAGGGAGATCAGTACTATGAGGAGTTCATCAAACCCGTTCTTGCACAGGAAGGCGACAAGCTGCCTGTTTCCAAGATCGCTGCTGATGGCACCTGCCCGACTGGCACCACCAAGTATGAGAAGCGCGGAATCGCTGTTAAGGTCCCGAACTGGGATGTAACCAAGTGCGTCCAGTGTAACCAGTGTTCTCTGGTCTGCCCGCATGCAGCCATCCGTCCATATCTCATTCCTGCAGATGCAACCAAGCCGGAAACCTTCGTTACCAAGAAGGCCATGGGCAAGAACTTTGCGAACATGGAATATCGCATTCAGATTTCTCCGCTCGATTGCACGGGCTGCGGAAACTGCGTCGATGTCTGCCTCGGAAAGTGCCTCACCATGGAACCGCTGGCCGAACAGAAGGCTGCTCAGGAAGCCAACTGGGAGTTCGCTCAGACGCTGCCTGAGGTTGATGCTTCTCTGCTCAACAAGGCAAATGCCAAGGAAAGCCAGTTCCTCAAGCCTCTCTTTGAGTTCTCCGGCGCCTGCGCAGGCTGCGGTGAGACTCCGTACGTCAAGCTGGTTACACAGCTGTTCGGCGACCGCATGATGATTGCGAACGCCACCGGTTGCTCCTCCATCTATGGTGGCTCTGCTCCGACCGTTCCTTACACCACGAATGATAAGGGTCAGGGTCCTGCATGGGCAAACAGCCTCTTTGAGGACAACGCTGAATTCGGTTATGGTATGTTCCTGGCGACCAAGCAGCGCAGAACGAAGCTGGCTGAGCTGGTCAGCAAGCTCGCTGAGGAAACCGACAAGGCCGAGACCAAGGCTGCCTGCGAGAACTGGCTGTCCGTGATGAACGACGGCGAGAAGAGCAAGGCTGCTTCTGAGGCTCTGTATGCAGCTGTCAAGGATTGCGACTGCGATCTCTGCAAGGAAATCGCCGGCATGAAGGACATGATGATTAAGAAGAGCCAGTGGGTATTCGGCGGCGACGGCTGGGCATACGACATCGGCTACGGCGGACTCGATCATGTTCTCGCACAGGGTGAGGATGTAAACATTCTTGTTCTTGATACCGAAGTTTATTCCAATACCGGCGGACAGGCATCCAAGTCCACCCCGACCGGATCCATCGCGAAGTTTGCTGCCTCCGGCAAGAAGACCCGCAAGAAGGATCTCGGCATGATGGCTATGTCCTATGGCTATGTATACGTAGCAACCGTTGCGATGAGCGCCAACCCGGCACAGCTGCTTAAGGCGATGACCGAGGCTGAGGCATATCCGGGCCCGTCCCTGATTATTGCTTATGCTCCTTGCATCAACCACGGCATCAATATGGCTCATGCTCAGATGGAAATCAAGCATGCCGTTGCCTGTGGCTACTGGCCGCTTTATCGTTACAATCCTGCTCTTGAGGAAGAGGGCAAGAATCCTCTTACCGTTGACAGCAAGGATCCGACGGAAAGCTATCAGGACTTCATCAAGGGTGAGGTACGTTATGCTTCTCTGGCCAAGCTCTTCCCGGCTACTGCCGAGGAAGCGTACAAGGTCAACGAAGAGGATGCAAAGCGTCGTCTCGAAACCTATAAGAAGATGGCTTCTAACTAATCCACTAAAGGCATTTCGCGAAAGCGAAATGCCTTTTTTAAATGAAACAGGCCGCAGCATCTGCTGCGGCCTGTATGCTTATATGTCTGCAAAAATCTGTCCCATCGACAGGCTGATGATATTATCCCAACTCGTGGCGCTTGCCGGAGGCTCTGCCGCCCAGTTGAGAAGGATGCCTGTCATGACGGAGGAATAGAGTAAAGAAAAGCTATGGAAATCAATGGTCTTCTTGGAACATTCCCAGGCTTCCTTCAGAATCTTTGAGTGAATGCGATCCGTATAATAGAGAAGAACATGCTGCCCGCTGAGCATGCCGGCAGAACTGCGGGCAATGACGGAACGTCCCACGATGCGGGCACATTCAAGGGTGGCGCGGGCAAGATTAACAATGTATTCTCTGGCGCTCTTTTCCTCTGGCCAAGCATAGTGATTTTCCAGATGATTATCAAGGCGAGGAATAAAAAGATGGGCAAGAATTTCTTCCTTATTTTTGAAGTGATAATAAAAAGCACCTTTTGTAAGAGAAATTGATTCGCAGATCTCATCTACGCTGACAGCATCATAGCCCTTGCTTGTAAAAAGCGTTTCTGCAGCATTCAGAATCTTCTGCCGTGTCATGAAGGCTTTCCCGCCTTCTCTTGTAACATCCATTCGAAACTCCTTGAACTCAGTATTCTGCTGGGACCCGTCGTTTTACACAAAAGAATGTTTTTGGTATCCCAAAGTGTTAGAAACGAAGAGAGTATATCACGCTTCATAGCATGTGTCAAAAACTATTTACAACTCCATGGAAACTAAAGCACTTTTCCTCATCATTGGAGATTGGATACTTGACAAAGATGCTCAAAGCGCGAGCGAATTGCCTCTATGGCCCTGATTCCCTCTGTCGCACCGACCATCTCCACACAGCAGGAGGCAGCAGCACAGCCAAAACGGGCACAATCAGGATAGGACATTCCCTGCTTTAATGCATATAAAAAGCCTGCAGCAAAGCAATCCCCGGCACCCGTGGTATCGACGCATTCCACAGGGGAGAAGGCCGGAACTGAAAGGCAGAATGAGGAGGCGGCAAGAACACAACCGTGTTTTCCGGTTTTGACAACCGCACATGTGACGCCGGACCTGACAAATGTTTCCGCACAGATTGCCGGATCCGAACTGCCACAGAGCATGCACGCTTCCTCTGCATTGGCAAAGAGGATATCAATATCCGGAAGAAGGGGGCGGAGGGTTTCAATTGTCTCGCCGTTTTTGGGGCGGGTAAAATCGACTGCCAGGATTCTGCCGTTTTTCTGTTTTATCGCTTTGAATGTGCGGCAAAGTGCATCAACGGAGAGATCAAATGAGATAAAAAAACTGGCAAAGCTCACAATATCTGCCATATCGTCTACATGTGACCGGATCATTTCCTCATTCAGATGACGCAGACTGCCACCAGGATTTGTAATGAAGCAGCGTTCACCCTCCTTGTCAACGAGAACCAGATTGATGCCTGTTGGCAGGTCATGAGAACGGGTAATCGCAGCGGTATCCACATGGTTGCGTGCGAGGTAAGAGAATACCATGTCACCGGCTTCATCCTGGCCAAGGAGAGAAACAAGATTGACGGCACATCCCATCCGTGCCAGTGCAACGGCTTCATTGCATGCATCGCCGCCATAAGAAAGCTTTATCGTCTCAGCAGGTTCTGAGCCCGATGTGAAGACAGCTGGGCTGGTTGGACAGGCCAGAACATCAATAATGGCAGGGCCAATGCATGTAATATCCATTAGATTGCCTCCATAAACTCACATATGAAAGATAAGCCTCTCGATTATACCAGATGACACGGTTTTCCTCAACAATCGCAAGAGGAAAGATCCATTCGCACCACTTGGGAATATCCCTCTGAGGAGCCCTGAATTCTTGACAGACAAAAAACCATGTTTCACCTTAAAAAAACATCAAAAAGCGCTTGAAGCGTTTTGAACGTTGTGCTATTATATCGGCGTTATTCAGGATATGAAACATTTTCACGGGGATGCAGTTGAAATTGCATTCGGAGAAAGTTTCATCGTTCGTTATAGTTAACCCTTTATCAAAGGAGTTGGAGATCATATGAAACGCATTGGTGTATTAACATCGGGCGGTGATGCCCCTGGCATGAACGCAACCATCCGTGCTGTGGTTCGTGCTGCACTGAAGAATGAAATGTCCGTCGTCGGGTTTAAACGTGGATATAATGGTGTATTGATGACCAGCAAAGAGCAGACCGATGACTTTACAATGATGACCTCACGCAGTGTTTCCGATAAGATTCACAGAGGCGGAACATTTCTGATGACCGCACGCTGCCTTGAGTTCAAAGAGCGTCCCTATCAGGAGAAAGCCATTTCAAACCTGAAACTTCTGGGCGTTGAGGGCCTGGTTTGTATCGGTGGGGATGGAACTTTCCATGGAGCAAATGCATTGAAGCAGCTTGGATATCCGGTCATTGGCGTTCCCGGAACCATTGATAATGATCTTGCATACACGGAATCGACGATTGGATTTGACACTGCGCTCAATACAGCGATCGAATGTGTCAACAAGATCCGCGAAACATCAGATTCTCATGAGCGTGCAAGTATCATTACGGTGATGGGACGCAACTGCGGTGATATCGCAATCCATACAGCTCTTGCCTGTGGTGCAGAGGTTGTTATCATCCCTGAAAAACCGTGGACAGTGGAAGAACTGGCCGATCAGGTCCGCTGGGGCGTCATGAAGGGCAAACGCTCCATGATTATGGTTTTTGCTGAGGGAGCCATCCATTCTCTTAAGAGTGATGTCGCCGCAATTTGCAAAAAGCATGATTCCCTGAGCGATATCTCCGTCGACCATCTGACTTCCTCTCAGATTGCTCGTATTATTGAGACACTCTCCGGTCATGAAACCAGAGCGACGGTGCTTGGATATACTCAGCGTGGCGGAAGCCCAACAGCTGCAGACCGTATTCTTGCATCTCGTCTTGGCGCATATGCGTCCACACTGCTTAGGGATGATATTTCCGGTGTTGCTGTCGGTGTACGGGGTGGAAGTCTCATCACAGAACCGATTGAGGAAGCCATGAACGGACGCGGAACGGCAAACGAAGAACTCCTCGCGCTCATTGATGAGCTGTCCTGATCAGATCCGATCTCAAAAGCTGTTTATCAGACGATAAGCAGCTTTTTTGATGCGCCAGATGTCCTTCTCCCTGATGTTTCGAATGGATTCCACGATTTTTTGAACAAAAAGAAGAAAATTTCATTGTTCTTTTGAATGAAATACAGTATAATTTTCATAAATAAAGTTTGGTTGGGGCGTAAACTGCAGAAAGAGGGGAAATACATGCAAAAGAGACTGTTTCTATGCCTGCTGATGGCTTTGGTATTGATCTTCAGTGTGGCTTTATCAGAGTCACAGACAGAACCGTCACCATCAGCAATCGATACTGCCGACGCCAAAAGCAGTGAAACATCCGGAGAGACCAGTGCTTTTGAGGAAGGATATCCCAAATATGGCGCCTGTACCGGTGAGCGGGTAAATGTTCGAAAGCAGCCGGATGAAATGTATCCCAGCAAGGGACAGCTTATTCGGCATTCACCTGTTGTCGTTTTGAGCGAAAAAGGCGATACCTATTATTGCTCGACGTATTTTGGCGAGGGCTATGTACCGAAAAAATACATCGAACTGTTTCCTGAGATGACCAGCGAGGAGTTTAAGGAATATCAGGCTCAGCACCCAAGTGTATATCGGAAAAAGCTGTCCAAGTGGGAAAAGGAAAACGGAGAGCTGTACGCGATGTACTATAATGGAGAGTTAAGCCGTGAGGATCTCCTCGAGCTTTGGAATCGGGAACCGGATACCGGGTATACCGGGCTCAGGGAGAATGACAACGGGAAGCTGGCGCCTTTCAGATGGGATTGGTATTGATCTTAAGGAAACGTTTTTCAATTTATCTAAATAGAGGTTTTGGGGAGGAAATCAGATTATGAAGAGACTGGTTGTCGTATTTTTACTGCTCATGATGATCACTGCAATTGCGCTTGCACAGGACTATCCGGTATATGGAAAATGTACCGGTGAACGCGTGAACGTTCGCAAAACAGCAGAGGGAAAGTATCCAAGCCGCGGACAGCTGATTCATAACTCTCCGGTTGTCGTTATTGGCGAGGAAGGGGATTTATATCTGTGCAAAACCTTCTATGGTGAGGGATATATTCCCAAAAAGTACGTAGAACTCTTCGAAAATATGACAGAGGAAGAGTTTGCCGCATACGAGAAAGAGCATCCGAGCTATTACAGAAAGAACCGTCATAAGAACTGGGATCTTCTGGATGAATACTATTCCGGCAAAATCACTGAGGAGCAGTTAAAAGAGCAGTGGGTCAAGGAGCCAAAAACCGGCTATCTTGGACTCGGATATGATGATACGGGATACATAGAGCCTTTCCGTACAGACTGGTGGGCAAAATAAGTGAAATTCTGATGCAACTTTATTGATCAGTTCATATGAAAGGAACGGATTATGGTAAGAAAAATAGCCGTCGTCTTTCTTCTGCTGTTGGTTTGTATCTCAGGAGCTCTTGCAGCGCAGTACAACTGCTTTATCCCAACACAGATGGTAGATACATATAATGAAATTCTGCCAAAGGTGATTGAGGCATACAAATCAAAACAGAATAAAGAATATCTCTCAGTTTCCTATACTGAGGAAGAAAATGGTGTTCTTTATTACAATAATACAGACTGGAAGGTTGAAATATCCTTCCTGTATAATTCCGGGAACGGAAAAAGCAATAAAACCGCGGATACTGTGAATCTTGTCGTCTCAAAGTCACTCAGTGATTCACAGCAATCCATCGTGCTTTATTCAATGGCCGTAGCGCTGGGATATAATGGTGGAAGCAGCGAGTGGGAGAGCATTCTCAACTGGATGTTTACCTCACCTAAGGATGGGGCAAGTTTTGAAACAAGCTCCGGCATTTTGCAGGCCGTCGCCAATGCCGAGTCCATTCAGTTCATCTTTTTTAAGCAGTCAGCACTTGACGCTACTGGTTCTCGTTCCGAGGATGCAGGAAAAGAGCTGATCGCAAACAAAGATGTCACCGTTACCTATCTCGGTGCCGAATCCATTGCGGATGCGGAACATCCGGCTGGAATTCTCCTGTATTGTCAGATTGTAAATAACGGATCAAAGAGCGTATATGTACGGGTTGAATCCGCCAAAATCAACGGAATTGAGATGGCAGGTACTGGAATCTACGGAATTGTGCCCGGGACCAATTCAACCGACTGGATCCTTCTTGAGGCTAAAAGCGCATCTGCGTTCAAAACAATCGGTAAGCCCAAAACCGCCCAGATTGAGTTAACCTTACGTGACAGCAGCAATTATCGGACGATTACAAGCAACACTGTAAAGCTTTCGCTTTCTGATGTCGCGTCGTTTACTCCTTATCCCACAGTAAAGCCGACGGCGACGCCAAAGCCCACAGCGACGCCCAAAAGAACGGTAAAGCCCACAGCAACTCCCAGACCAACGGCGACGCCCAGAAGAACCGTTAAGCCTACAGCAACGCCAAAAGCAGCCACCATTCGCGAAATCCGTTCTCTGGATTTCTCTAACCGTATGTGGGCTGAATGGGAATATAAGACGGGGGATATGTTCTCTGTCCGGTTTGAGATGACAGCAAAAGCGAGAATCAAATCGTTTGAACTTTACGTATACGCCACAGATGCCCGTGGAAATCGCATTTATGGCACCAATCGCGTATATAATAAGACAACGACCAAAACCATTCTCTCCGGACGCACAGCATTCTCAGACT
Organism: Clostridia bacterium; assembly: GCA_017476605.1. Taxonomy (GTDB): domain Bacteria; phylum Bacillota; class Clostridia; order Christensenellales; family Aristaeellaceae; genus Ventricola. The sequence continues at coordinate 33,345 of JAFUZM010000088.1, read as the reverse complement.
ATATCAGTATTCCAAGCAGTTCAAAAATTGATACGATTTACTGCGGAATTAAGAAGGTCGTACGCGAAGATGGAACAATAGAAGAAGTCACAGATTCAAATGTTGACTACTTCTATTGGGAAGTCGAATAAGACGTAGACTCTGGTTTAGCGTCAAATGAGAGCCCCCACTTGATCAAGTGGGGGCTCTCATTCACTCTCATTGGCAGAAACAGATTGAATTTGAAGCGTTTGTAACATATAATATCCTTAAAGAGGTATCATCATGGCTTTTATCGCATATGTCACGAATAAAAAAACAGGGGTCGTATATGCCTACTCACAAGAATCATATAGGGATCCTGTAACAAAGAAGACTAAAAGCAAACGGACTTACCTTGGGCGTGTCGATCCGGTTACTCATGAAATTGTCGAAAAAGCTCCGGACGGGAAGAGAAACCGTACTAAACTTGGAACCGTCGTTGATCCTGCGTCAAATGAGCCTACATCTGAAATCGCCAAATTGATTCAGGAGCAACAAGCTATAATTGATCAACAACGTCAGCAGATTAATGAGCTTACCCAAAAATACAACGATACCCTGCTTGCTATAAAGGCCATTGACGATATGATTCAACGTATTGGAAATGAATGAAGCAACCGCATTGTAGAAGATACTTCGTAAAAGTGTCTCATCGTTATTTTATTGGGGCCAAAAACGTTTTGAATTTTTCCAATGGTGATATAGTGAAAGAAGCCTATGCGTCTCATCGGCGTGCCGGCTCTCATGTAAAACAGAGTTTATATGGAAGGATTGATTTGCCATGACTGCTGATGAACTATGGCAGGAATCCGGACTGGTTGGCAATCATACAGCATGGTCATTCGGAGGCGACACAGATAAACTTGCAAAATTGGTAAGAGCCGGAGAAAAAACGGCGACTTGTTCGGCGCTTGTTTTTTACAGGCTTGAAAATGAAGCCCTTCCGAAAGTAGGCGAATACAATATTATTTTGGATTCTGAGAAAAACGCAGTTTGTATTACAAAAACAACAAATGTATTTGTGACAACCTTTGATGCCGTCTCAGAAACACACGCTTTTAAGGAAGGTGAGGGAGACCGATCCTTGGAATACTGGAGGAAAGCACATAGAGAATTCTTTTTTGAGGAATTAAAGACAATAAATCAACTGTTTGATGAAAAGATGGAACTGGTGTGCGAAGAATTTGAGGTTGTCAGGTAAAACAATCGGGATTTGTGGAGACAAGAAATAGAACTGAAAATTGCAGTTTGTGGAGGTGGATACATGCTTAGATGTATCAATTTACGAGAGATGCCTGAGCTGAAAGCATCTGCGGCAAACTGGTTTCACAGCAAATGGGGGATACCAGAGGAAGCATATCTGGACTGTATGGACGCTTACCTGAATAGAAGGACGGAATATGGTTGGTATCTTTGCCTTAATAACAATCAGATCGTTGGAGGCCTGGGCGTTATCGAAAATGACTTTCACGACAGAAAGGATCTATCGCCGAATATCTGTGCCGTTTATACGGAAGCGGCCTATCGAAAGCAAGGCATCGCAGGAAACCTTCTTACCATGGCTGTGGAAGATCTCAGGTCAAAGGGAATCACGCCAGTATATCTGGTTACCGATCATACAGGATTTTATGAGCGTTACGGTTGGGAATTCCTTTGTATGGTTCAAGGCGATGACGAACCCGACATGACACGGATGTATATTCACAGATGATCTCCGTTTATCCGCATGTGCCCGTGAATATAAAAAAACAAAGGCACCGGAATCTCTCCGATGCCTCTGTAAGGGAGCAGGAATTCAGTCCTGCCGGTGGTTTACGATAAACTGGTTTCTCTCATACGGATCTTGCGAGCTTACTTAAAGAGGCAATGCACATTTCTCTTGGTGCATGCGGCTTTCTCGTAATTTCATCCGTGCTGATTACTGCTTATCGGCGCTGCGCAGAGCCTCACGAGCCTGTTCAGCCAATGCCTTCTCCATCTCCTTGGCCTTTTCAAGCTCTTTGGCGATGGTTTCTGCATTGTAACGGATGGGAACAGTGTTGAATTTCACCATTGCATGGTCCAGAACAGCCTCGTTCTCCTCTTCGACCAGGCCAATCAGGGCAATGTCGCCTTCTTCCAGCTTCTTAGCCGCCTGCTCAATCAGAGCCGCGCTGTCGCCCTTGTTGTCATAATCCGATGCTTTTCCGAGGATTGCGCCAGCAGCGCCGCCCAGCAGCAGGCCAACAGGGCCACTCAGGATGCCGATCAGGCCGCCAACCAGGCCACCCTTCACAGCATCGCCTGATTTGAGATACTCAGAGGAGAAGTTATCGCAAAGCTTGAGTACGCCTTCCTTACGCTTTACCAGTGAAATCTGATAAATGGTGGTGCCGTTGATGTAAGGGACCTTGGACAGCTCAGCCAGAGCCTCACGAGCTTCGTTTTCGCCGGTAAACAATGCGCCTACGATGTTTAACATAACCTTTTCTTCCTTTCAAAATCGTTTTGATTAAAAGACGGAATTCCGTAATTTCCAAACTGATTTTATACAAGGCTCCTGTCTGTTTGCAAGTAGGGTTTCCAGATTGTCAACTTTTGCCGTTCAGATTGCTGATGATCCGGCTTCTCTTATGAAGCTGGCGCACATATGATAATCATGGCGATCATCCTTCTTTCACCTGTAACCTTCCAGTTATTGGCGTGTCTTGTTCGCCAGCATCTTATGGACAGATTCCCTTAAGCAGCGCTATAATACGCTTATGCTGTTGTTTCTTTAGATACTTGGCAGCGACTGGCATCCGATTATACGTTTCGTGATTGCCTGTTGCTCTGTCGTCTTTTTGGTCTTTCCTGTAACTCTTAAAACGAATTCTTTGCGGTATAAAACGCCATGAATAGGGAGGTTGACTGTTCCTGTACATACCCGGATCAGTAAAGAAGACATTGAAAAAATTTGGATGGATGGTTTTTCTCGCAATATTTCTTGTGCTTTTAGCGGGAATTGCGAAACGGCTGGAGGATGAGGAATGGGCGGAAGACCCGTTTTATTTCCTGCTTTCCACCTCTGCAGGCGATGCGAATCCGATCAAAGTGTGGGATGACGGAAAGATGTATTATGTATTTTTACCTTCATACGCACGCTTTGATCAACTGAAACCCGTAATAAGCAAGAATGCGTCCGTTTATATTGATGGGCATTTGCTCACAAACGAACAGCATTTATCTGATTTAGCTTGTGATCAAACGTATGAGATAACGATTCAGGGCAAGGAAGAATCAGAAAAAACAGCCATCACCTTTTTACAATCCGAGAATACGGCAACCATCTTTCTTGACACAAAATCCGGGACACTGGATCGAATCCATTCCGACAAGAGTTTTAAAGAAAAGACACTGGGAACCGTCGTAGATTCCTCAGGAGAACAGGAATTTAAAGACAAAATCGGGACGCTGAAAGGCCGTGGGCAGGCTTCGTGGGCAAGCGAAAAGAAATCCTACACATGGGAGTTTTCAAGTGAGGATGAGCTTCTTGGGTTGAGCTCTGCCAAAAAATGGAACCTCATCTCCAATACGGTTGACAGCACCAATTTACGAAACATCCTCACTTTCAATCTGGCCCAGGCCGTAGGAATGTGGACTCCCGGGTACCGGTTTGCCGATCTCTATATAAACGGGGAATACAATGGCCTGTATTTACTCACAGAAAAGGTAGAAATTGGGAAAAACCGTTTGAATATCATGAGTGACGGCAAGCTGTCCCTCAAAAACTATCTTTTTAAAAATGAGCCCGAGGTCCGCTGGCATGATCTGGTGCAACCAATGCGCACGAAAACCGGACGAGTATTTGTGATTTCAGATCCTTCAAAAACATCTACAGTCCGGAAAAAGCAAATTCTTGAGGAAGTTGACCGGATGGAGGATGCGATTCAGGCGGATGATTTTGATACAATCGACATGGAGTCCTGGGTAAGGAAATATCTGATTGAGGAAATATCTGCAAATCCGGATGCAGACCTGGCAAGCAGTTACTTTTACTGTATACATACAGAGAATGGGCAAGTATTTTATGCAGGGCCTCCCTGGGATTATGACCAGGCATATGGAAACTATGCCACGAGAAATGCAAATCCTCGTGCGCTTTATGCCGCTACGTTTGCTGAATCCAGGACGATGGAAACGCCCTATTTTTCTCACCTTTATCACAATCCTCAGTTCTATAACCAGGTGATCAAAGTCTATAAGAAGGACTTTCTGCCGGTTCTTGAACGGATGCTGAATGGCGAGATAGAGGAAGTGGAAAAAAGGATTTTCAAAGCCTCCCAGATGAATAAAATACGCTGGTATGACGATGAGGAAGAGATTGACAGTACCAGAGTTCTGAATTACCTAAAAGACCGGGTCAAGTTTTTAAATGAAATCTGGATTGATCAGGCTGAGTATTGTACCGTACAAATTGAATACGCATACAATTTGTATTACTATACCTGTTCAGTAAAAAAGGGAGAGACCCTGAATACGCTTTGGGGGCGTGACCTGGATTCCTATGATCAGGTTTGGATAGACGCCGAAACCGGTGAACGATTTGATCCGCACCTCCCGATTCTGAAAGATACAGTATTGCATATTGAAAGAGAGCCTGAGACAGAAGATGCACAGGAAACATCCATGCTGTCAAACCGATCCGTTCAGATTACACTCTTGAGCATTGGCGCAATGCTCGTGCTTTTGATGCTCCTGATCTGTCGCTCTGTTTCTTCCGAAAGCAGCAGACATAAGAGGGGAGTGAGGTGACAGTAAATGCAGAGAGATGAGTATCCAAAATACAGGCATGAACTCAAATATCTGGTTTCCTCCGCGGAAATTGCGATCTTGCGAGCGCGGATCCAAGGCCTCATGAAAATTGATCCGCATGCCATATCCGGGCAGTATGCGATTCGGAGCTTATACTTTGATGACCAATACAACCGGTGCTATTATGAAAATGAAAACGGACATGATCCAAGGGCCAAATACCGGATTCGCATCTATAACCACCAAGACAGCGTGATTCATCTGGAACGAAAGCATAAGGAGAGGAACAAGACGCGTAAACTCTCCTGTGAACTGACCAGAGATCTGGCGGATCAGCTGATCTCCGGTGAGATGGGAAACCCGTCAGCGTGTCCCCAACTGGTACAGGAACTGATTGCGGATATGCTGGGAAATCGAATGCATCCGGTTATTATCGTGGACTATGATCGGATTCCCTATGTGTACCCTTTGGGAAATGTTCGGGTAACATTTGACACTTCCATCTCCTCCTCAAAAGAGCTGCATCGCTTTTTTGAGGAGACGATCACAAAGCGACCCGTTCTGCCGACCGGGATGCAGCTGATGGAGGTAAAATTCGATGAATACCTTCCGGATGTCATTCATCGTGCACTGCAGCTGAACACATTGCAGCAGACAACTTTTTCAAAGTATTATCTTTGCCGGAAATACAGCATGTAATGCAAGCAAGCATAGAAATCGGAGAAAACCTATGTCATTTCAGGATATTTTTAAAAAATCGTTTCTTGAAGGATGGTCAGGAACAGAAATCGGAATCACAGCGGCCATCTCAACCATTGCCATCACCTTCCTGCTGGCCGTGTATGTGTTTTTTCTGTATCAGTTCATGACCAGAAAGACATTTTACTCAAAAAGCTTTAATCTTTCTCTGGTGGGCGTATCTGTGATTACCGCAGCAATCATTCTGACGGTTCAGTCAAGTGTTGTTGTTTCCCTCGGAATGGTTGGTGCCCTGTCCATTGTGCGTTTCAGAACGGCGATCAAGGATCCCATGGACCTTATGTTTCTGTTCTGGTCGATTTCCATCGGAATTATCTGCGGCGCTGGTCTTGCAGAGATTGCGATGATCCTGTCTCTGGGGCTTACAATCGGTCTGTTTGTACTGGCTCATCTTCCGATTGCAAAGGCACCGATGATCCTTGTGGTCAATGCAAGCAATGCAGAAATCGAAACAGATGTCATGTCAACCGTATCGCGTTATGCCAGATACTCAAACGTCAAATCGAGAAATCTGACGTCAACAACCGTTGACCTGACAGTAGAGGTACGGACAGATCACGGGAAAGAACTGGTCAAGGATGTCATGAATCTGCCTGGCGTCTGTTCAGCTGCTCTTCTGTCCCATGATGGAGAGGTCACCTTCTAACAGAGAGCATACGTCCAGGAAGGGAGTGTGGGAAACATAAAAAAGTGGATACAGCTATGCTTTTTCCTTCTTTCTGCCGGAATGATGCTTGCTCTGTATTTTGGATACGGAAATGGTGACGACGGGGATCTGCGAATCGGGCGTGACCATGACACGATTATTGCGGAGTTGACCGGAAATATTGAAAACGTGATTGATCGTGTCACTCTGCAGATAGATGATGACGGGCAAGTCACGCAGCATGTGCTTGATCGGAATGAACGGATGTGGACATTTGCCGGTGAACTCAACAAAACATACCTTGTAGACGCACAAATTGAATATGCCAGCGGCAATACGCAGGACATTCATAAAGAACTGTATCTGTATGATGCCGAGGCCCTCCCGGATCTGCCGGTGGTGCGGATTACGACACTTTCCGGCGAGGAGCCTACCTGCAATTTTCTTGCAGCGCCGGAAAATGCCCGTGGAATGACGACGATTGATCATTCCCTCGAAAAGGCAGTCGTCGTTCTTGATTTTCCCGACAGACCATCCGTTACGCTTCGATCCGAGATTCGGATTCGCGGAAATACAAGTTCAACATCCAAAGAAAAGGTTTCCTACAAATTGAACCTCAAAGACAAGGAGGACTTGCTTGGGCGGGGCAAATCCCATGCGAATAAAGAATGGGTTCTCCTGAACTGCGGAGGAAATCTCAATCTCTACGTAGGAAATCTTCTTTCAAACCTGATCGAACTTGATTACTCGCCCGCGTGCACGCTGGTAAACGTCATCCTGAATGATGACTGGAAGGGGATTTATTACCTTTCAGAAACGGTCAGCCGCGCAGAGAACAGGGTCAATATCGGGTATGACGGATCCATTTTCGAAAATGATTTGTACTGGTGGAGTGAGGAGCTATATCACAGAGCGCCCGGTCAGGATTATGCCGTTGCGTTTACCGTAAAGTATCCGGATATTACAAATGCTCAGGATATGCGATTTCAAACACTGACACAACTCATTGATGATTTTACGGGCAGGATCGAAGGCAGAGACGAATCTGTATGGGAAATGCTTGACATTGATTCCTTTGTCAACTGGATCATTGTTCAGGATATTCTGAGACAGGGAGACGTAACAGGGAGCAATATGTACTATTCCATTAAACACCTGCGCCAGGCTGTCGGCACAGACAACAAAATCACGATTGGACCCATGTGGGATTTTGATGCAGTGCTTGGCGCTTCAAGGACCTGGATGCCAGATGTTCCGGGATGGAGTCGTCCTCATCTGGATACCTCAAGATACTATGCTCAGCTGTTTGATACCGCTGTCTTCCGGCAGGCATATAAAACGCGCTGGCAGTCTGTAACCTCCTCCATTTGCGAATCTCTGACCTCGGATCTGCTTTCATTGCTTGAGCAGCATGGGGAAGCGATTGAGAAAAGCAGAAAGATGAATGACCTGAGGTGGGGAACATGGTCGCAGCCTGTTCAGGATGAGGTAGACTATGATATTGCGTTTCTCAGGCAGCAAAAAGAATGGATAGACGAAGCCGTTGAGCTTTGGAACTGAACGGTGATCGTTGCTCGGATGCAAATTTTTCCATTTTACTGAATTTTTTTCAAAAAACATATTGACAAGGATGTGAAAAAGGAATATCATTACATCGTGACAGGGGAGTAGCCAATCACCGAAAGGTGGATTTGACACCGTCAGCCGATGTGAAAACATCCGGTTCAAATGAGAAGGCAAGACTTGTACATGAGTGATCATGGTACAAGTCTTTTTTGTATTCAGATCATTCATTTGTACAGGAACCCCACAAAATGACTTAAGTGAAGGAGGAACTACAAATGTTGAGCATTATCGTATTGTTTTTGATTCTGTGTGCTGTTTTCAATGATCGTCCGAGGAGAAGGACATTCTACCGTGATCCGTTCTTCGGTATTCACATGTATGACCATCCGCACTATCATCATCCCCACAATTTCTATCACGGCAATTTTGGTAGCTTTGGACCCATGGGTGGTTTTGGCCACATGGGCGGCTTTGGTGGTGGTCGTATGGGTGGTTTCGGCGGCGGTCACATGGGTGGCTTTGGCGGTGGCCATTCTCGTGGCGGCGGCGCTGGTCGTCATTTCTAATCGTGAAGGAAGGACGCGCATCGCGTAAATGGTTCTTCCATCCACGAAAGTACCCGGCAGAATTGCCTTGAAAGCCTTTCAAACACAACCGTACCTGCAAAGGAGGAGAAATCCTCCTTTTTTTATTCAACAAGGGAACAATCCGCTGAGCAGTTACGTCTAAAGGTTGAATCGCAAATGAAAGGGGTGAAACAATTGGTAAACGAGCTTATGTTAAAACGCGCCGTAAACGGAAATCCGGAAGCATTTGAACAATTGGTTACACCATTAGAGAAAAAGATATGGAGACTCTGTTTTCACATGATGGGAAACCTTCACGACGCCGAGGAAGCGTTACAAACAACAATGGTGAAGGCATGGGAGAAAATTGGCTCATTCCGTGGAGAAGCCTCGTTTGAAACATGGCTTTATCGGATTGGCATAAACTCATGCACAGACTTGCTGCGGCGTATAGATCGAGAACAAAAACGCGTTGCTCTGCAGGAATCCGATGTAAGCGAGGATAATCTTGGACATCAGAAAGAGGATTCTGTGACACCGGAAACACAAATCATCCGTAAGGAAGAAATGGAAACGGTTCAAGCTGCGCTGGATCGTTTAAGCAGTGAACAACGTGTTTCTCTGATTCTCTATGCGGTGGAGGACAAGAGTTATCAGGAGATTTCTGAGGAAACTGAGGTCTCAGTCGGAACCGTTAAAAGCCGCATCGCACGCGCAAGAGAAAAAATGAGAGAATACGTTTTAGGACAATAAAGAAAGGGGGAAGTTTCATGACATGCGAGGAATACAGGAAATTACTCTCCGAATATGAAACAGAAAACGCTTCAGACACGATTCTCGAAATGATGAATGAACATGAGGAAACCTGTCTGGATTGCAAAAAGATGCGCAGTGCATCCGATACAGTTCATTCATATCTTGAGGAAATGAAGAATACAGATGTCCCGGAAATGCCAGAATCTGCACACACAAAATGGATGAATGCTATCCGTGAGACGAAGCAGCCGGGAAAACAGAAGCGGAAGAGAGGATTGCGCAACGGCCTTGCAATTGCAGCTGCTGCAGTGATCTGTCTTGGCATTGGTGGAATTTGGTCATCCCGGAACATAAACGCCAGCAGAAATCAGATGACAGGCAATTCCAAGGTGAGGACATCTTCTCTTTATAATTCTGCATATGACGATGATTATGAATCGGCCTATGAAGCAGAGGAGGCGATGTTTGAAAGCAACATGGCATATTCTGCTGCAATAGATTCCGGTCTTGGCACTGCAGATCTTTCGAATGACATGAGTGAATTGACCAATTTAAGTGATAAGAAGATCATTCGGACCGCATCCATGACATTGGCAACAACAGAATTTGAAGAATGCGTCGAATCCATTCGAACATTGTGCATAAGCAATGGGGGATGGATTGGTCAGTCAAGCATTGATTCTGCTTCCTCCGGCCTTAAGCGTGCTTCACTTTCACTGCGGATTCCTGCAGAAAAACTAGATGAGTTTTTGCGTGGCACAGCAAGTCTGGCACGTGTCGTCAGCCAAAATGAAACAGCAGAGGATGTAACCGAAAGCTATCATGATCGGGAAACGCGTTTACACACTCAGGAGCTGCTCCTGGAGCGCCTTCAAAGCCTTGTCGGAACGACAAGCAAGTTGTCAGATCTGCTCTCACTTGAAGAACAGATTGCCGAAACACAGTACAAAATTGATTCCCTGAAGGGCAGTCTCCAGTCAACGGATCGATATGTTCAGTATTCTACCGTTGATATTTCCGTTCGTGAGGAGAAGAGCCAGGATGTTGTCGAAACCAAAACACTGTCCTTTGGCGAACGTGTGGCCGCCGCCTTTAGTCTTGGCCTCAGCAGCTTTGTCGAAGGCGTACAAAGCTTTTGCCTGTGGGTTGCCTCAAATATTCCCGGAATACTCATTTTCGTTGTCTTACTTGTCATCTTCAGAAAACTTATATGGCCTCGTATTTCTGCCTGGAACACGAAACGACGGCTGGGAAAGGGCAAATTCTGAAAGAAGAGGAGATTCAAAAGAATCTCCTCTTCTTTTTTTAAAGCGATGTTATGCTGGAGAAATGGGACAGGTCGCACATCCGCCTTTGCCGGTTTCTCTTAGACTTTCCGGCATCATCCGGCCAACTTTTCCCATAGCATCAATAAGATCATCTGCTGAAAGTACAGAGACAAGACCTGCAAGCGCCATATCCGCTGCTATCGCTGCGTTGGCGGCACCTGAGACATTCCGGTAAACGCAGGGAATCTCAACGAGTCCGTTTAACGGATCACATACAAGTCCCATCATGTTCATCAGCGTAAAAGCAACAGCGTTCGCGCAGGCCTTGGCATCTCCACCTCTCAGTTGCGTAAGTGCTGCGGCTGCCATGGCTGCCGCAGTACCGCATTCTGCCTGGCATCCGCCCTCAGCGCCTGAAATGCTTGCACGATCCGCAATCACGGCTCCGATTCCGGCAGCAGTGAAGAGCGCGTTGACCAATACCTTCTCTGAATACCCATATTTTTCCTGGGCGGTAAACAGGGCAGAAGGCAGTATCCCGCAGGAACCGGCTGTCGGAGCTGCAACGATTTTTCCCATGCTTGCATTGCACTCCGCAACCGCAAGCGCTCTGGCTTCCATATGTCCAAGAAACGGATCACTGAAGATCTGTCCCTGATCTGTTGCCTGAGCCAATTTACTTGCCTGACCGCCTACCAATCCGGAATTGCTTTTTAGTTCCGGATTCATGCCAGCCTCAATGGACTGAAACATGGTTTGCAAATGATGGAGCATGCGATCTTTCAACGCATCCGGTGTTTCTCCGCTGATTTCTGATTCGCATTTCAAAACGACATCTGAAATAGGCATTTCGCCGGCAAGTGTGACCAGCTCCTGGATGGAATGGTACTCCATGCACATACCTCCTTTGCAGGTACATTGGGATTTGTCGATTTGCCAACTGTCAAGTACATGCTTCGTGACAGAACCATCGCTTGCCCGACGGGTACATCTCCACTTAGGATTCCTTCGGAATGAAGACAACGTCATTGACACCGGGAAGGGCGCGCATCCAGTCCAGCATCTGTGGAACCGGAGTTCCGTCCGTCTCAATGATCATGACCGCTGTCCCGCCAATATGGTCACGAAAAACCTGCATGGAACCGATATTCAGGTTATACTGTGCAGCGCATGCGGTCACAGCGGAAATCTTTCCGGGCTGATCAATATGGGGGATAATCAGTGTGTTCTGTTCGCCGGTAAAGGAAACCGGAAGATGGTTGAGTTCCTCAACACGGATGTTCCCTCCGCCGACAGAGGCTGCCTGCATCGAAAGTGTCCGTCCTGACTCTCCTACAAGATGAAGAACAACCGTGTTCGGGTGTGCCTCTCGCAAATGTGCCTCACCGAAGCGGAAAGAAAGTCCGGCGTCTTTTGCATAGTCAAAGCTGTTTCTGAGGCGCTCATCATCCGGCTTCATATCGAGAAGACCGGCGATCAGAGCACGATCTGTCCCGTGCCCACTGTGTGTCTCCAAAAAGGAACCATAGAAAAGAATCTCTGCATCACGTACAGGCTCATGAAGAAGATGACGGGCGATACGCCCAATTCTTGCAGCCCCGGCCGTGTGTGAACTGGAGGGGCCGATCATCACCGGTCCAATGATGTCAAAAACAGAGTGTTGCATGAAAGAACCTCAAAAGATTAATGCGAATTTGCCTGGTCAAGCGCTTTGCGGAACTGGGTTTCATAAAGCTCCGTATAGATTCCGCCCGCCTTAACAAGTGTATCATGAACGCCACGCTCAACAATTTTACCGTCCTTTACGACTAATATCTCATCGGCAGCAAGGATCGTAGAGAGACGATGGGCAATAAGAATGCTTGTCCGTGATTCAATGATCGGGTCAATGGCTTCCTGAATCTTGCTTTCTGAAATGGAATCAAGAGAAGATGTCGCTTCATCAAAGATCAGCAGGGCAGGATCCTTAAGGAGAACCCTGGCAATTGAGAGGCGCTGTTTTTCGCCTCCGGAAAGCTTAAGGCCACGGTTTCCGACAATTGTATCCAGCTGGTGCTCCTGTTTAACCACAAAGTCCCAGATGTTGGCCTTCTTGCAGGCTTCAATCAATTCCTCTTCCGTTGCATCTCCTTTTGCATAAAGGAGGTTTTCACGAATGGTTCCATTGAACAGATACGTCTCCTGAGAGACAATACCCACATTTTGACGCAGGTATGTGAGATCCAGTTTCCGTACATCGACATTGTCAAACGTAACGGAGCCGGAGGAAACATCATACAGACGGGGAATGAGATTGATGAGCGTGCTTTTGCCTGAACCGGATGGACCGACAATGGCAATACTCTTTCCACCTTCGAGGGTAAAGTTGATCCCCTTCAGGATCTCGCGATCCGAATCGTAGGAAAAATGGACATCATCGAAAGTCACTTTACCGGTTGCAGGCTCTTTGGGAATGATGGCATCCGGCGCATTCTGAATCTCAACGGGCATGTCAAAATACTCAAAGATTCTTGTGAACATGGCCATGGAGCGAATCCATTCCACATGAAAACTCAGCAACTGATTGACCGGACCATACATGCGTCCCAGCAGTGCAACCATGACCGTAATGTCACCTACCGACAGCTGAGCGTCGTATTTCATCATCAGAATGCCGCCCACAAGGTAAAGGAGCATCGGTCCAATGGAGGTGAAGGTAACGAGGATGACATGGAACCATCTGCCTGCCATGCTCTCCCGGATGTTAAGACGAATCATGCGATGGTTCACAGATTCATATTTTTCATATTCCTCTTTTTCCTTGCCGAAGAGCTTTACCAGAAGCTGTCCGCTAACGGAGAGGGTTTCATTCAGGATGCTGTTCACCTGATCATTGCATTCCTGGGCCTCACGAGTGAGTGTCCAGCGGGTCTTTCCTGCCTGACGGGTTGGAATGGTGAAAAGGGGAACGATGACAATGGCAATCACTGCCAGAATCCAGTTTCTCTGGAACATCATGACCACTGCAACGATCAAGGTGATGGAATTCGAAAGAATGGATGTGAACGTGTTTGTGATAATTCTCTCGACACCATCTATATCAGAGGTCATGCGGGTGATGATATCTCCCTGATTTGCAGAGGTAAAGAAACGCTGCGACATGCTCTGAAGATGTGCATACATTTTATTTCGCATGTCAAAGGTGATATGCTGAGCAATCCAGGTATTCAGATAGCTCTCAGCAACACCGATAAAATTCGCGCCAAGTGTAACCGTGAGTGACAAAAGAATCAGGCGAATTAGAACAGAGAGATTTCTGCCGATCAATCCATCATCAATAATCTTTCCGGTTAAAATAGAGGGGAACAGGTTGAGAATAGAGGAAAGGAGAATGCATACCAGAATCAGACACATCTGTTTCCAGTAGGGCTTTAGCCAGCTGAAAATTCTCCGAAGCAGTTCGGGGGTAACGCTTGGCTGATTGGCTTTTTCCTCCTCTGTAAGAAAAGAATTTCGTCCCATTGGACCGCCACGCATAGATGCCATAAGGTCTCACTTTCTGTTGAATACACAACACAGGTTCTTATAATACGATTGAAATAATCGGCTTCATCTATTATAATGAGAAAAACAGTCTGTGGTCAAGGCTGTTTCCAATATTTTGAAAAGAGGGATTTTTTATGGCTGTACTCAGCGCAATGATTTCTTCTGCCGCTTTGATGCGAACGATCAACATCAAGGTCTTTCTCCCGGCGGATCGGATTAATATGGATGGCACCTACGACAAAGAGGAGAAGAAATACAAGACGCTCTACCTTTTGCACGGGGTTTTGGGGTCAGAAAATGACTGGCTGTACCGAACCAATTTAATCCGGTATGCCGAGGACAAACAGATTGCAGTCGTTATGCCGGCTGGTGAGAATTCATATTATATTGATCAGCCGGATGTGCATGCCAATTACGAAAAAATGATTGCCGAGGATCTCGTGTATCTCACTCGCCGACTGTTCCCATTATCCGATAAACGGGAGGATACCATGATTGGCGGACTCTCCATGGGCGGATACGGTGCGCTTCACATTGGTCTCAAGTATCCGGACATATTTGGCCGCATCATCGGGCTTTCAAGTGCGGATATGACAGAGATTCCGGAACAGCTCGGAATGGATGCTCAGTTTTTCAGACAGCCCTCCTTTTTTAAGCGGATTTTTGGTGATGTTGCTGCGGCAAAGGAATCTTCCTATAATCTCTCTCACCTCGCCAAGGAAACAGCCGCCGCCGGGATCATGCCGGAAATTTATATGGCATGTGGCCTGCAGGATTCTCTTCTTACATCCAATCAAAGACTCTATCAAAGCTTAAAACAGCTGGGGTATAACGTCACCTATTGTGAAACAGATGGCAGTCATTCCTGGGACTTCTGGGATGCACAGATTAAAGCCGCCCTGTCACTTATCAAAGACGAGGGCAAGCATCAGGGAATGCACAGCGGAAATGTTGGCGTATAAAGGAAAAGCGGTCTCATTCAATAAAAGAATGAGACCGCTTTAAGTCTGTATGCAGATGACGATTCTTACTCCAGGCCTCTTCTATTAACCCGGGACTCGCCGTCTGAACATATGATAGCACAAGCGTATGAAAACAGCAATATGTGAGAGAAAAAGTTCATAAATTTGTAACAATTGTCACAATTCTTAACAATTTGAGCGAAAACTCATTTTACTTCGGACGCTTTTTTATTGGAAATATATCCGGTCATTCCATTGGAAAGGCGGACCTCATACCACCCATTGCTGGCAACGCTCAGGCAATCCAGTGTGGTATTTCCATCGACAGTACCTACCAGCAGACCGTTGGCATCCGGTGTCTGACGAACATTTACCGTTCCGCCGGGTCTCGTTTTAACCTTCATGAGGACTGCCTGCGGTTCCGGAGTAGAGGTCGGCGTAGTAGTCCCCGTACCGCTGGCATAGGTCGTTGTCAGTTCAAGACCGGAGGAAGCTGCGCTGTCACTTACAAGCTCAGAGATGGACAAAGCAAGAGACGGATACACCTCATCACAGATGTTCACCAGTCGGCGGAAACCATCAAAGCAGATTTCCTCAACGGTGGAATCGGTAAAGAGCAGGTCAAGGGTGGCATTGATCATCTCATCAGGAGAGGTATAGAAGCGAACAAAGCGATACTCAGCATTCAATGCATCGACAAACTCGCTTACCTGGGACTGATTCTTGCCTTCGAAACTGACGAGCTCAACGGCGTACATGGCGCAATCCGTTTCACTTGAGAAAACAGAGATGATGTTCAGTTTGAGATTATTTGCCGTAATCACGGACTGAAGCATTTCAGAGGTTTCATCGCGTTTCCCGCGATATGTGCAGTCAATGCCCTGATCAACCAAATAATCCATGAATTTCTGGGTGCTCTTATATTCGGGCGTTCCCGCAGAGGCAACTGAGCTTAAATCAGAGGACAAATCCGCAGCTGCAGACGTATTGGCTGTATCTGTTGACCATCCGTTAATGGAGGAGACATCCGTTCCTTCGCTGTCTGAACTTGTAAAGCCGGAATACCAACTGGTTGTCGTTGTATCGGAGGAAAGACTCTCAGAAGAGGTTTCCGATGTGCTGGCTGCAGGGCTTGCAGTCGTTGTCGCAATCGGGTAAGACGGGAAAAACGTATTTGCTGTTGAGCCGGTATTCAACGTTCCGCTGTTCGCCGCCTGAGAACTCGCATAGGGATCCGCTGAGTTTGTCGAGTAAGCAGAGCTATACGGATTCGTTACTGAATAAGCAGAGCTATATGGATCTGTTGTTGTGGAATATACAGAGCTGTACGGGTCTGTTGTCGTTGTGGAGTATGCAGAGCTGTACGGATTCGTGGCAGAGTAAGCAGAACTATATGGATCTGTCGTTGTTGTGGAATATGCAGAGCTATACGGATCTGTCGTCGTTGTCGTGGAATACGCAGAGCTGTACGGATCTGTCGTTGTTGTCGTCGTAGAATAGGCAGAGCTATACGGATTTGTCGTTGAAGTCGTGGAGTACGCGGAGCTGTATGGATCCGTCGTCGTTGTCGTGGAATATGCAGAGCTGTACGGATCTGTCGTTGTTGTTGTCGTGGAATACGCGGAGCTGTACGGGTCCGTCGTCGTTGTCGTGGAATACGCGGAGCTGTACGGGTCCGTCGTCGTTGTCGTGGAATACGCAGAGCTGTACGGATCCGTCGTCGTTGTCGTAGAATACGCGGAGCTGTACGGGTCCGTCGTCGTTGTCGTGGAATATGCGGAGCTGTATGGGTCCGTCGTTGTTGTTGATGTAGAATACGCGGAGCTGTACGGGTCCGTTGTCGTTGACGTGGAATACGCAGAACTGTACGGATCTGTTGTTGTCGTGGAATACGCGGAGCTGTACGGATTCGTCGTCGTTGTCGTGGAATACGCAGAGCTGTACGGATCTGTCGTTGTTGTCGTCGTAGAATAGGCAGAGCTATACGGATCCGAAACCGCACTGCTCGTACTTGAACTGCTCGACACACCAGATGGAGCATAAGGGTTCGTCGCTGTAGACTGGGTTGTACTGCTTCCCGTCGATAAGCTGGAAGAAGATGATGTTAATCCGCTGGAAGCGGCAGTACTTGCATATGGGTTTGTTGAGGAAGTATTTGAATATACGTAGGGATTTGTTGTCGTCCCTGTTACAGACTGAGCCATTGCAGATGTGCAGACCAGTACAAAAACAAGGACAAGCACAGGGAACAATTTTTTCATAAAAGGCCTCCATAGAATCATAATCGGTGATAGTTTAATTCTATCCAGCCTTTTTGTCAATTAAAAAACAATGTCGGCAGGAAAAAAGCGCTGTTTTTGTCGGAATAAAAAGTTTACTGCTTTTCAACATATTTTCGAAATGATACAATGTGGAAAGACATACCGTCTTGACAGATTGCCATCAGGGAGAGTGATCATGAGTGAATGACAACCGAAAAGCACAAATCAAGCTGATTTGTTCCATGCTGATTTACGGAACAATCGGTCTCTTTCGCAGGATGCTTCCGTTTTCCTCTGCAATGATCGCGATCATGCGAGGCATTATTGGCAGCTGTTTTCTAATTGTCTATATGAAAATCAGGAAGAAACCAATTCGGCTGAAAAATGCAGCCAATGAGGTTCCTCTTGTGCTTTTTATTGGTGCACTGATCGGAGTAAACTGGATTTTCCTGTTTGAAGCGTATAATTATACGACGGTCGCCATTGCCACGCTTTGTTATTATATGGCACCTGTTTTTGTCATTATTGCGGCCGTCTTTGTCCTCGGTGAGCGGATGACCGTAAAGAAAATCATTTCCATTTTATTGAGTGTCATCGGCATGATATTGATTTCAAAAACAGGCATGCATCCGGAATCCGATACCTTGGATATACGCGGCATCCTGTTTGGACTCCTGGCGGCAGCACTGTATGCAGCGGTCATTTTGCTCAACAAAAAGATTAAAAAAATGGGCGTATATGAACGGACAATTCTGCAGCTTTTAAGCGCCGCATTCGTACTAATCCCGTATCAGCTTGTGACAGATGGCATAGTGATCCAGGGAACCCCGATCTCATGGGGGCTCATGATTTTTATAGGAATCGTTCATACCGGAATCGCGTATCTGCTTTATTTTGGATCACTCACCGCTTTGCCTACTCAGACGGTTGCGCTTTTCAGTTACATTGATCCAGTGACTGCAGTACTACTTTCGGCCTTTCTTCTGAGGGAGCCTTTGGGTTTATCCGGAGTGTTGGGAACGATATTGATTCTGGGTGCTGCACTCATAAATGAATTGGCCGTTGGAGAGCACACGGATTAAGCGTGCCTAAAACATGATTGTTGAAACACAACTGGAAAGGATGAGAAAAATGAACAGTTCGTTTGACTACATTAATAAAGAAGACTTTTTGCTCTTTCTTCGTGACCTTGGAGAGGGTTCTGCCGAAGACCTTAAGGAGAAGGTGGAACAGTATATTAACGCAGCAGATAAAAAGCAGGTCATTCGATGCAAGGAATGCGCTGCGTTTCATGTTATGGCAATTCAGGACGGATACGGATGGTGCAGAAAGCTATGCTTTGGGCCGGAGGAAAACTTCTTTTGTATGCTGGGCGAACCGATAGAGCATGCAGATGAATCCGAAATCCAGAAGGCCGAGGAAAACGCGCCGGAAAGCGAATGAAACTGTCGAAATCGGATCGTCCATCAGGATGTGCACGCATTGTGTCACTTGTATCTATGATGAAGCCAGCCAGATACAAGATGATACTCGCGGGATACGTAATGGAATGAATATCAAAACCTCAAACACCAATAATAACGGAAGAGGAGTAAGAACATGCGAGATGATTCTCTGTCATGGCTTCAATTGGGATTACCGCGCAGTCGTTTTTTTAGAGACATGCCGTTCTTTTTGAACGGCAAATGGACAATGAACAGTCATGAAATCATCGTCCCGTTTCCGCCGGAAGCACCGGCCTCACACTGGTCAGGAGAAAAGAGCGATACGCTTTTCTATGAAACCCGCTTTGATGTTCCTCCTGAGTTTTTAAGTCGCAGAGTGTTCCTTCACTTTGGCGCTGTCGACCAGATTGCAAAGATCACCATAAACGGACAGATTTTAGGGGAGCATACCGGAGGATATTTGCCGTTTTTCTTTGAAGTATCGGGAATGCTGAAAGAAAAGGGAAACCTTCTTGAGGTTACCGCCGTCGATACACTTTCCATTGACTATCCCTATGGAAAACAGACAAAAAATCCGCATGGCATGTGGTATACCAGTGTAAGCGGGATTTGGAAAAGTGTGTGGATGGAATCCGTGCCGGAATCGTACATAAAGGATGTCACCTTTGAGACAAACAGAGGGCATGTACGCGTCTACGTGGAAACGGACGGAGACGGAACCGCAGAAATCCGCTGTGACTCAAAGGTTGTCAAGGTCAACGTAAACGAGTGGTCACCGATTGAGATTGACCATCCTCACTTCTGGTCACCGGAGGATCCGTTTTTATATCCGGTTGAGATCAGGTATCATCAGGACTGCGTTAAAAGCTACTTTGCGATCAGGGATGTCGAGATTCTGACCTGTGACGATGGAAAAAAGCACATCTGTCTCAACCAGCAGCCATGTTATCTTCACGGCCTTCTGGATCAGGGATACTTTGAGTCCGGCATTCTGCAGCCCGGCGATCCTGCAGCACTTGAAAAGGATATTTTACGGGCCAGGGAGCTGGGCTTTAACTGTCTCAGAAAGCATATCAAGATCGAGCTGGATGCTTTTTATGCATATTGTGATCTTCATGGCATGCTTGTGATCCAGGATATGGTAAACAGCGGACCATATCATTATTTTCAGGAAACCATTCTTCCAAACCTCGGGATTAAACTGCATAAAGACAAAAAGAGGCAAAGGGGAGAGCGCGAAACCTTCTTTGAGTCACACTGTCAGGAGACACAACGTGTGCTTTCGCACCATCCCTCCATCATCGGGTATACTGTTTTCAATGAAGGATGGGGACAATATGACACCAGCAGAATCGTCTGCATGCTGCGTGATCATGATCCGTCGAGGTTCTATATCAGTGCCTCCGGGTGGTATCATGGCTATGATACAGATGTTGAAAGTGAGCATGTCTATATCAGAAAGCGCGTTCTGAAACCGGCGCAGGCGCCGATGATGCTGGGAGAATGCGGGGGATTTCCCTGCGACTGTCGGGCGTCTGCCGCGCAGAAAGCCTATGGCTATGGAAAAAACGCCACGAAAGAGGAGCTCATGGCTCGCATCACAGACTTATATGAGACGATGGTAAAGCCAAGCATCCGCAACGGGCTGAACGGATGCATCTATACGCAGCTTACGGACGTTGAGGGAGAGATCAACGGGCTGTACACGTATGATCGGCAACAGTGTAAGGTCGACAAGGCCAGAATGCTGAAAATAGCGAAGGAATGCCAGGAGCTGTTCCATGAATGCGTCGGCAGCTGCGCAGAAGAAACATGATCATAGAAAAAGCGACCTATTTTGAGGTCGCTTTTGATCCATGATAGGAACCTGCCTGTGTATCGTTGTAATCTTTCATTATGTCACGAAGAAGCTCCAGATGGTCAAAATCCCTGGAATAGATCAGGTTGATTTCCCGGACCATGTTGAGATCTTCAATCGGAAGTGCCACTATTTTTTTCTTTCTTAGCTCATCCATACAAGCGCTCTTGGGAAGGACAGAGACACCAAAGTTCCTGCGAATCAGATCTTTAATCGTCGCAATATTATCAACCTCAAGGACAACATTAAAATCGTCAATGCGAAGATTTCGGCTGACAAGAGAGGAAACAAAGAGACGGCTTGTGCTTGAATCCGGGAGCCGCAGAATGAGCTTTTCCCTCTTTAATTCACTGATGGTCACAATGCTGCGGCTGGCAAGCGGATGTGAGGGAGATACGGCCAGAATCAGGCTGTCGGTATCAAGAAGAAGATACCGGAACGATGGCTCATTCAGCTTGCCCTCTGCCACTGCAAAATCAATTTCAAAGTTTCTCAGCATCTGATAGAGATTTTCAATCGTATCCGTTCTCAGCTTGATATTGACACCCTCATGGGTCGTGACATATCGTGCAAGGGATTCTGCAATCGCGTTGCTTTCTGCAGTATGCGTGATTCCTACGGTAAGACTCGTAATCTGCCGTTTCTCGCTCGCCAGATCCCGCTTCATGTTGTTATAGAGTGAGAGCATGCGCTGTGCATACTTTATAACGACATTTCCTTCATTTGTCACATGATATTCATTGTTAATCCGTTCAAAGAGTCGGACGCCCAATTCACTTTCAAGTGAATGGATATGCTGACTCACTGCCGGCTGGCTGAGAGAGAGGGCATTGGCCGCTCTGGTAAAGTTTCCGGTTTCATAAACTTTCAGCAACGAGTAAAGTCTTAAATCAATCATAGTTTACCTTCTGATTATTCATTGTGATCCAGAATCGGCTGGATTTTGGTGTGATGATGAAGAAACTTAAGAAAGAGTAAAATTGCAACGACAGAACAGAAGATGTCTGCAATCGGTGTTGCCCAAGCAAGGCCGAAAGGCGGTAACAGGAAATTCAGGAGGAACAGAAGAGGAATGTCCAGGATACCCTTGCGAAGAAGAGCGAGAATAAGCGATTGCTGTCCTCTCTCAACCGCCTGAAAAAAGGAAATGAGCATGTAGGCGAGCGCGGAGAACGGACCGCCAATGCAGAGAATCCGGAGGAAAACAGAGCCGTAATCAAGAGACGCCGAGGCATGGTGGATGAAGACACCAATCAGTTCCCTGCTCAGTAAGAGACTGGCAATTGTACAAAGTGTTGCCATAATGACAGAGAGCATAACGGAAAGTCTGAGTGCATTATACATCCTTTTTGAATTTTTGGAAGCATAATTGTAGGCAATCAGGGGTAAAACGCCCTGGGATATGCCACGGACAATGCAGTGAGCCAGCATATTGACTTTCTTGGCAACGCCAAGCCCTGCCTGATAGGTAAGCCCCTGACCGGCAACCAGTGCATCCATGACCGCATAGGAAATATTCTCGCAAAGTGTCATGCAGCATGCAGGAAGTCCAATCAGAAGAATCTCTCTTGGAATGCTGTCTTTTAATACCTCATGACTGATTTTGAAAGACAGGACGCTCTTTTTCCGTCCCGCATAAATCACCAGTGTAAAATAGAGAAGGGATGCCACATTAGAAAGTGTGGTTGCAATGGCAGCACCTCGGATTTCCTGTCCTTTGGGGAGCAGCACAAACATGAAAAGCGGATCCAGAAGAATATTCAGTATACCGCCAAGTGCAACGCCGACTGCCGCATGCAGGGACCGTCCCTCGGATCGAATGAGATGGGCAAGCAGCGCATTCATGGACGCGGGAAGACTGCCGAGAATGACGGTAATGATCATATACTGTTTGGCATAGGCATGAACCTCCGGGTCATGTCCGCCAAGGAGATAAACCATCTTATCCAAAAACAGGAAAACGCCCAACGCGTAAAGCAGGGTAACGATCAGGCACCCATAGAAACTGAAAGAGGAGCAAAGACGCGCACGATCATTTTTGTGTCTGCCAAGCGCCCTTGCAATGGCACTGGAGCCACCCACGCCGAAGAGGTTCGAAATAGCAGAAAGAAACATGAATGCCGGCATACATACCGTAGCCGCAGCGATCATGGCATCGCTTCCGGTCTGGCCGATAAAGAAGGTATCGGCCATGTTGTAGATTACCATAATAATCTGGCCAATCATGGTTGGAATTGCCAGCTGCAGTATGGCACTGAATACCGATGAAGATTCAAACAAATCTTTTTTTCTGCCACTGATCATAGACATGCTCCTCTTCAGGTACACTCTGTTAGATGGTTTTCCCGGCAATTCTGTCAAGTACCTGCTTTAGTGAGAGAACTGCCGCTTTGCGTTGGGCATTGCCCTATGAAACTTCATAAAAGAGAGCCTTGTCCTTGCGACAAGGCTAATATAGGATTGGAGGATTACTCTATCACCGGACTTGCGCCCGGGTGAAGGCTTTGAGAATCGCCATATCATGAATTCGATCCGTCAGAGAAACCGCTGTTCCGCGGTTGATCTGCTTTTTAAACAATTCATATAGCGTAATGGCACATATGGCGCAGATGAAATCTGCACCGGGCGTCGCCCAGGCCAAGCCGTATGGGGGAAGCGCTCTGTTCAGTACGAAGAGAAGAGGAATATCCAGAATTCCCTTTCTGAGTAAGGCAAGAATCAGAGATTCGCCTCCGAAATTGACGGCCTGAAACACGGAAATCAGGATGTACGCCAGAGCTGAGAAGGGACAGCCGATGCACAGGATGCGAAGGTAGGTAATCCCATGATCAAGCGAATCAGAGGCATTATGAATGAAAATGGAAATCAGCTCTCTTGCGCCAAACAGGCTGATCGCAGTACATAGGCTCGCCATACCCACAGCAATAATAAGCGAGCTCCGAATGACATCGTGCATCCGTTTCTTTTGACCTGCGGCATAGTTATAGGCAATCAGAGGCAAAACGCCCTGAGAAATCCCGCGAACAATGCAGTGTGCCAGCATGTTGACTTTTTTGGCAACACCAAGGCCTGCCTGATACGAAAGACCATGAACAGCGACAAGCGCATCCATGACAGAAAAGGAGATGTTCTCACAAAGCGTCATCATACAGGCAGGAAGACCTACACGAATAATCTCGCCCGGGATCGGACCGCTCAGCACCTGCGATTTCCATCTGAAACGCAGAACGCTTTGTTTGCGAATATGAACCAGAATGAATACGAAATAGAGGAGGGCAAGCGTATTTGATAGCGCAGTCGCGATTGCCGCACCCATGAGTTCATTTCCCTTTGGAAGAATCACAAACATGAACAGCGGATCCAGCGCAATATTAAAGATACCGCCAAGCGCAATTCCAATAGAGGCCTGCATGGCTCGGCCCTCTGAACGAATCAGATGGGCAAGCAGCGCATTCATTGAGGTTGAAAGCCCGCCGATGACGACCGTAATCGTCATATAGACTCTGGCAAACTGATGAACCTCCGGGTTTGATCCTCCAAGAAGATTGATCATATTGTCGAGGAAGCACAGTACACCAAGAGAATAGATTGCCGTTACCATGAGGCAGCCATAAAAGCTGAACGCGGAGCAGTCATATGCGCAGTCCGTATCTTTTCGACCAAGAGCCCTCGCAATTGCACTTGCGCCTCCGACTCCAAACAAATTGGAAATCGCCGAGAGAAACATGAAGGCAGGTGTACAGACAGTCACAGCGGCAAGCATGGCGTCGCTGCCGGTAATACCAATGAAAAAGGTATCTGCCATGTTATACAAAACCAGAATGATTTGCCCAATCATGGTGGGGATGGCAAGTCTTATAATTGCCTGTAACACAGGAACATTTTCAAAAATGTTCCGACGCTCATAACTCATTTTTGCCGCCTCCCCTTTAAAAAGTTTATGGAACAATAACTAAAATCCGGTTCAAATTTATATGGATTATAGCGAAAACAAACTATAAAAACAAATAATAATTCATGATCGAATCCAAAGAAACAATTATAATTGTCAAAAAAATAACAATATCCGAACGTTTTGTTAATATTTCGCTAAATAAACAGGCGTTTGGGGATAAAACGGTAAAAGAAAAAATTATACGGCCATAAGGAAAAATAATCGTGTGTCTTCTCTGAACATTCCTGTCTGCCCCGGTGGGATAAACCCGGTTTCCTGTTTCGTCATAAAGATAGCTCCGACACCGCAAATGCAGTACAATTCTGTTCATAAGGAGCCAAGCCATTCTGCCACGAGGCAGGTAC
Organism: Clostridia bacterium; assembly: GCA_017476605.1. Classification (GTDB taxonomy): domain Bacteria; phylum Bacillota; class Clostridia; order Christensenellales; family Aristaeellaceae; genus Ventricola. Next base: position 8,640 of record JAFUZM010000088.1, on the reverse strand, counting down.
GCGGCAGAATGGCTTGGCACATCAACAAACACAGACGCACCTGATGAGGAGTTTGTCAGGTAACGAGCACTGACAAAGTCACTACGCCGAAAGACCAAGTTGCCTGCCAGAGGAGCCATGCCCATCGCGTACGCGATGGTTTTGTCAGAAAGCAGGTACTTGACATATGGCTTGGCGAATCAACAGACCCAACTGTACCTGCAGAGGAGGAATGAGAACGATGAAAAAAATCATCCTGATCTTTTGCCTTGCTGCCCTGATGATGGGCATTTTGACAGCAGGCTTTGCGGATAACGAATACGGAATAACGGAGACGCGTGTTCGGGTGAGATCCACGCCTTCACTAAACGGAGAAATCATTGACAATCTGCTTGAGGACAGATGTGTCTTTATTCGCCGCTATGTACAAAACGGAAATCTCATGTTCATCGGTGTTGACTACATCAATGCGGATGGTGAAACCGGCAGCGGCTGGGTCGCGCAAAAGGAAGGGAACAAGGAATATGTGTTTACCTTCGGTGCAGAGCAGTTTTCAAATGAATTCGGTCTTCCTCTTGGCATGCTGCCTGAGGAGACGGCAGGCACCAGAAGCGGCGTCCCGCGCATCAATATTGACGCCTGGCAGGAATCTGCCCAAAGCATTGATTCGGCATCCAGTGAGCCTGTCAAGGCGAGCTCTGAAGCGACAAACGCCGTGGGTTCTGCCAACTCTTCCAATTCCCAGAAAGAAACCGTTATGTACGTCCAGCAGGCACTGAAGGAGATGGGCATTTATTACGGTGATATCACCGGCAATATTGGGACAATTACAACCAATTCGATCAAGGCCTTCCAGCGGCGCGTGGGATTAAATGCAACAGGAGAACTGGATGAGACGACGCTTCGCATGATCCGCGAAAAAGCAGAGGGGAAAAGCGAACCGGAAAGCAGCTCGGAAAACGTATATGATAACGCTGATGCGGTTCAGAATCAGACAGACACCACCTGGGAAAGCGGAACCCTGAGCCTTGATTCAACCGGAGACCTTGTGCTCGAGGTTCAGAAACGACTGGCTCAGCTGGGGTATTACAGTGGCGACATCACCGGTCATTATGGAAGCAAGACAGAGGCGGCTGTCAGGAAATATCAGAAAGCTGTCGGCCTCAGTGCAACTGGAAATGCGGACACTTCAACCATTCAGGCACTCCTGTATGGAAATCTCCCAAGTTCGTCTCAGGCTACTGCCGCATCCTCAACCACTGCGGAACAGAGCGATACAAGGACATATTCCGTTGGTGACCGTGCAGATGTGATCTCTGAGATGCAGCAGATTCTAAGAGGAATGAAGCTGTACAGCGGTGATATTACCGGTCATTTCGGAACCAAGACAAGAGATGCCGTTATTAAGTTCCAGAAGCAAAACGGTCTTTCCCAGACCGGAACCCTTGACCCGGCAACGATTGCCGCTCTTCGAAACGGTGGAAGCGAAAGCGAGGATGCCGCGCAAAATCCGGGAGATTCTGCGGATTCCGCAAATATTTACTCTCTTGACTGGTTCACTGCCAAAGAGAATGGCGTCTTTTCAAAAATCGGTTTTGTAAAGGGAAATTACGCAACCCTGACAGATGTTGCTACCGGAAAGAGCCTTCGCGTCTATATCCAGTCTGCCGGATATCACCTGGATGTTGAACCGGCCACCAGTTCGGATACAGCAACGCTTTGTTCAATATTCAATGTTTCAAGTGCTTCAGCGATCTCATACGTACGGCGTCCGGCTGTGATTACCTCGCCAAACGGTTATCGGATCGCATGCTCCATCTACGGACAGCCCCATGGTCAGCAGGTGATCACAAACAACAGCTTCAGCGGGCAATTCTGTCTCCATTTCCTGAATTCACGGACAAGCGGGAGCTATAAGGTAGACTCGGATCATCAGGCTGCCATTCAAAAGGCCATCAGTGCCAATGGAGGAACGGCAAAAATCATCAGGACGGCATCTGACCTTTGATTTTTAAGTCTCCAAAAGTTTCTTAAAGGTGTTGACGATGTCTGTGGAATAAGATAGAATGAATTCGGTTCTCTGAACGAGTTGTGCCAATAGCACCATTCGATCTTAAGAAACGAAAAGAGGCTTTAATGTGAAAATCAAAAACGGGAAAATACCGACAACTCAGCTTGAAGTTTCCAGTCTGCCCATTGTCGATTTTCTCAGCGAAATAGAGGAAGTATGGTCGGATTTTGATGAGGATGAGCAGAGGATTGTCGATGTCTTTCTTTCTCATTGGCAGGGTCTCAAAAAAGCAATTTTAGAGCAGTACCGGATTGAGGATATTAAAAAGAAGGCAATTACAGATCTCTACATTTTCAGTGAAGATGAGCATGGCGAAAGAGGTATGCAAATGGATTTTGCCAATACGCTGATCGGAATGAACATGCATCTGGCCAATACAAATAGGAAAGCAGAACGCATCGCATTCCTTAAGGACCTTCTGGATCTCTTTGTCTGGAGCGAGGCAGATGAGAAAAAGCTTCAAAAGGAATATGATGAGGCAAGAAACAGCGCACTTTCAATTTCATAAACGCGTAAACCCGCTGGAAATAACCAGCGGGTTTACTCAATAAATTGTTTCTTTGTTTTGAATATGATAAAATAGGCAGGAGTTTAAAAGTGCGTCTCCGGATAATAGTATTCAAAGATGACCATCTGGTTTTTCCCGTGGTCGCTTAATGCGTGACTGGTCCAGCAAACAGGAATGGCACCCAGTTTCTCGCAGAGCTTTACGCTGAACGGCTTTTTTGTCAGCTCATAGGCAACAAAGTGGGGACGGGAAAGGAAATTCAGCATACAGCGGGAGGCCGCAAAGGCAACAATTCTTGGCGTTCCCTTGTCGGCAGTGGGCACACTGCAGGCCAGTTGTCCCCGACAGATATCCGGTGCATTCTTTTTAAACCACCTGACAATTCTTGGGTCAAAGCTTTCAATGCAAAACGGCCCATCATATTTTTGAAGGATCGCAAGCGCAGACGCGCAAAGCTCCGGATCGTTTCTCCCGTTTTTGATCTCAACGATGAGGGGGACACGTCCCCTGACACAGTCAAGAACCTCTGTAAATAGCGGAATATGCGAATGACCGGGCAGCAAAATGCCCGCCAGTTCCGCATACTCCATCTCATCTATTCGGATATCTTTTCCGGCAAATCGCGTCAGTGTGTTATCGTGGAAAACGACGATCTTTTTGTCCTTGGTAAAGCGAATGTCAAGCTCTATCCCATACCCAAGGCTTGCTGCCTTGTCAAACGCTTCAAGTGTATTTTCCGTGATGGACTGGTTCTCGCTGTATAATCCCCGATGTGCATAGGTTCTGCCCTGAAACTGGGAAAACCGTCCAGCTTCCCTTGAGGGTGCAATCAGAAAAAGAAAAAGTAGTACCAAAACAAGTAAGATAATGAGAATGAACACTTCTGCCTCCAAATTGTCAAAAGAATAAGTAGCACTTTTGAGGTACAGTCAAACAGGATAGGGAACCAGCGCAGATCACGGGTCCCGAAACGGGATGGTTTTGATCTTTCTTCCGAAATGCAGCCATTTCGGAAGAGAAAAGCCAGGGATAACCCATCCCGATGTACGCTTTTCTGTTCTGCCCGTTATTCGGCTCTGCCGTTCACGTCATCGTTTTCCTTCTTCGTCTCGCGATAAGAACAAACAGCCCCATAACCACAGACCCCATGATGGCGGCAAAGGCCATCAGTCTGTAGGCATTTTCCGTTTTATACTCAACGATTTTCCCGCCAAGGCTCGTTGTGACTACCACACTGTCACCGGCCTTCAATGGATCCCAGGTATGATCATGGACGGTGACAACATGCTGAGTGCCATTCACTTCCACGATAACATTGGCATAATCAACCGTATGCCTGTGTGAGGATCGCATACCCGTCTTCTCCTGCCTGGTAAAGGTATCCGTCACTTCTATGATCCTTACCTGATCATGAGGACGTATCAGGAGAATCACGCCGAACAGAAACAAGAGAATAAAGGGGATCAGCACCAAAAAGGCTTTCTTCAACATACACATTCCTCACAATCTCGAAACCAGTAAACAAATATCCATAAGATAAGAAAGGAAAAGCAAAACAATGAAAGCACCAAAACTGAACAACAGACAAGTGATCTGTGTAGGATTTGCCTTCTTCTTAATCTGTGCCTTCTGGCAGGCATATGATAACACCATTCCAATGATCCTCACAAACAAATTCGGAATGAATCAGACGTGGTCCGGATTTATCATGGCGCTGGATAATATTTTGGCGCTCTTTCTGCTGCCTTTGTTTGGAACCCTCTCGGACAAGACGAATACGAAACTTGGAAGACGGACACCCTTTATCCTTTTTGGCACCATCACTGCCGTTATCGCTTTTATCCTTCTGTCCTTTGTTGACGGCATGCAGCTGAGAAAAATCGAGGAAGCCGCAAAGATTGACGATTCAGGCGCTCTTGCGACTATCTATGAAGCCGAGAAGCTGGCTGAAATCACAACGCCGGAGGGAGAAACCTTTGTCCTTTCCGAGCGTTTTACCGAAGAGGAGTTCACGGCAATTACAAGCAGAACGATCATAAATGGGGAAGAGGCAGTGAATCCTCTCTATACCCAGGTGGTCGTCCCGGCGAGGCAGGCATTTACCCGACAGATCACTCTGACCCATCCCGGAATTCTGGTCCTGTTTATCGTTCTTCTGCTGATTGTGCTTGTTTCGATGGCAACGTTCCGTTCACCAGCCGTTGCCCTGATGCCGGATGTAACGATCAAGCCGTTACGCTCAAAGGCAAATGCCATCATCAACCTGATGGGCTCCGCCGGCGGCATCATCGTCCTTGTGCTCGGAATGGTCTTTCGGACCAGTGCGCTTGAAAATACGATGATGGGCTATACGGGATATTTTACAACCATTGCCGCCATCATGACCCTGGCACTTGTGCTGTTCATGCTTACGGTCCGGGAACCGCAGCTTGTGAGAAAGATGCATGAGGACAGCAAAAAGTACGGTATTGAGCAGGAGGATAAGGAAAGCTCCGGAAAGGGGCAGATGGGAGCATCTCAAAAACGTTCGATGATGTTTCTCCTTGCGTCCATCGTCCTCTGGTTCATGGCCTATAATGCAGTGACCTCAAAATACTCCGTCTATGCGACAAGCATTCTGAATAAGAATTATAACCTGACCTTAATCATCGCTCAGGTCGCCGCCATCTGCTCCTATATCCCGGTAGGCATCATCGCCTCCAGAATCGGACGGAAAAAGACAATTCTTGCCGGTGTCGTGATGCTGGCCACCGCCTTCTTCATTGCCGCCTTCATGCGTGCAGGCAGTCCGACAGCCGTGATGAATGTAATGTTTGCACTGGCCGGTATCGGCTGGGCCACCATCAATGTCAATTCGTTCCCCATGGTGGTCGAAATGTGCAGCGAGGCGGACGTAGGGCGCTTTACCGGCATTTACTATACCGCCTCCATGGCTGCGCAGATTGCAACGCCGATTCTCTCGGGTATGATTATGGATAAATACGGAATGCTGACGCTGTTCCCGTATGCCGTCATCTTCGCTGTCCTGGCCTTTGTCACCATGCAGTTTGTCCGGCACGGAGATTCACGCCCGGTCGCCAAGGTTGGTCTCAGTGCCCTTGAGGATATGGATGTCGACTGAGACCGGTTCCTGTGAGAATCACCTCTGCGGACGATCATCCGTGGCCAAAAGGGCCACAGGCCGGATGGAGGCTGCTATGATCAGAAGAAACTCAAACACAAAGAAATAGCGTGCATTTGTTTCCCAGAGTGTCAGATAAATAAACGCACCGAGAAGGGCAATAAAAACCGGTGCCCCGCCGGTGTCCTTCCTCCGCAGATAAAGAAGCAGGCTGTATCCGGCCAGAATCATCTGTGAATAGAAGATCGCAGTGCATAGGGCGGTATATCCTTTATTGAATTTCCCCTGGGCATAGATGATTTCCTTGAGCGGGTTATTGACCGCATGCTCATCCGCTTCGATCAGCTGATTGAGATGGAAGGTGCCATCTCCAAAGGTCGATACATTTTTCCTTGAGAGCATATTGAGCAGCCGATTCGGATAGCGGAGATAATACACCCGGTCCCGGATGATTTCCTTAAGCGCATCATCGCGTTCCTGCGGATCCTCAAAGGACGTCGAAAGCAGCAGCCATCCGCCGTCTCCGTACTGCCCGTAGCCATAATCCTCATGGGTCGGAAGGCCCATTGCCAGATAATGCCAGACAGAGAGGCGATGCACTCTCAGATTTTCTGCGCCTAAATGACGGGCGTTTGCACGTTCAAAAAGCGTATTGCCCGTAAGCATTGCCACAAGAAGGCAGGCAAGTGCCGCCAGAAACAGCCGGAAGCGGCGTTTAAACAGCGCATCAAGGAGACAGGCGATCGAGATGATGATCGTCGTAACACGCAGGAGCGCACCGGCTGCGGAAAAGAGAGCAAACAGGAGAATAGAAATGATTCTGTTTCTCTTTGAGCCCGATTTCCCGGCTACAAGATAAAAATAGAGGATGATGGTCGAAAAGGGAAGGGCCAGCACATCCGTATAAAGCTCTGCTGTGCAGTAATAAAAGGGAAAGCAGAGAAGCGCGAGCAAGGTATAGACAGAGGCGGATTTTTGCCCGGAAATCAGCCGGACCGCATTGAGCCCGGCAAGGAACCCTAGTGCAAACAGCCCGCTGTCAAAAAGGGCAATGATCATATAGTGATCCTGGAAGCCCATGAGAGAAAGCGTTTTAAACAGAAAAGCGTACAGATAAACAGCACCAAGGTTGAAGGGATACCAGGAAAGGTACTGGTAGGACCGCTCGACGTGTTCAAAGCTGCCGACAGCAGCCAGATTTTCAGCAGCTGTCACGATCTGTTCCGTATCCGTAAACGGGGTATGGCGCAGCAAAAGCGCACTGTAGAACTGAATCAGAAAAAAGACGAGAACCCAGAAGAAATCCAGAAGTCCGCTCTGCTCATGGTGTTTTTTCCTCATGAGCAGGCGGATGAGTGCAAAAAACAACACGCTGATCACAACCGTAAGCGTGCTGATCAGCACGCGGTTTCGATCATATAACGGCCATGGGGACAGGCAGCCGTTTAACACCGTAAACAAAAGAAAAGGGAAAAGAAGAGCGGATGCAGCAAGCAGACAGTAGTCCGCAATTGTTTTCTTGTTGTTCATAGATAAACCTCATCAATGAAATCCGTCGGCTGCAAAGATTATATCACATTTGGAAGGATTTCAAACAGACCGGAATTCCTGTACTCGGAAGAAGAAGCGTTCTGCCAGTTTATCGGGAAACAGGCACCTTAAAAATCAACAAACCCTAACGTTCCTGCAAAGGAGGAAACAGATGCGTAAACTTCATCTGCTGATTGTCTTTATCGTTTTACTCATCCCGATGTTGGGACTCGCTGAGAATCTTCATATTGAATTTCTTGATGTCGGAAAAGCGGATGCGATTTTAATCTATTCCGATGATACGACCATCGTCATAGATGCCGCAACCAACGCAAAGGGGAAGACGGTGGTCAAGCGTCTCAGTGAATTGGGATGTGATCATATTGATCTTATGGTGATCACCCATTTTGACAAGGATCATGTGGGCGGTGCGGATCGGATCATCAAGGCATTTCCGGTAGAGATGATCTATGTCCCGGATTATACCAGCGATTCCAAGCAGACCATGCAGTTCTTTGAAGCGGTTGAGGAATATGCGGTAAACTGCGAAGCCCTGAGTGAAAACAGAGCTGTTGCCTTTGGGGACATTCTTTTGTATTTTGACGGTGCCAACGAAAAGGACTACGGCCAGGACGAGGAAAATGACTGTTCTCTTGTGACAACCCTGTCGTATGGCGATACGAAAGTGCTGTTTGCCGGAGATGCGGAAAATCCAAGACTTGGTGAACTTCTCCTCGAGGGCGTTGAGCAATGCGACGTGCTCAAGGTCCCGCATCACGGGCGAAAGGAAAAGCTTTCGGCTTACTTTATTGATGCCGTCCACCCGAAGGAAGCCGTGATTACCAGCGACGACGACAATCCTGAGGATGCATCGGTGGTGCGTGCTCTCAACGACGTCGGCGCCAACGTCTGGCTGACCCGGCTTGGAAATGTATACATGGAGCTAGATGGGAAAGGGGTAACGGTCAGCCAGGATAAGTAGTGGATTGGCCCGGTATGGATAGTCTAATCCTGATGACCTGAAAGCATTAAAAGAGAATAATAACTATAATAATCTGATATATATGACAAGGAGATTATGGAATGCAGAAGAGTTTGCCACAAGTTGTCATAGTGATAACTGTACTGCTTGTTGCTTTATCGTTTAATACCGTACATGCAGATACTAATGGAAACAGTAAGTATTCATTTAGGAAGGATTATGATGCTATAGATTTAGCGGCAAAATCAGTGTTTTATGTAGAAATGTATGATCGCAACGATCAATGTTTTGGTAGTGGAAGCGGTTTTATAGCATTTGATGAACATCTATTTGTGACAAATGAACATGTTATTGATGGTGCTTCATATATAAAAGTATGGGATGAAGATAACAAAATGTACTTTATAGATCAGTTTATCTCAGTTGATAAGGCACATGATATAGCTATG
>JAFUZM010000087.1 GCA_017476605.1 Clostridia bacterium | reverse complement strand
GGAATTCCTATCTGCCTTTGTCGAGTCGGAGTGGCGAGATTCGAACTCGCGACCCCTTGAACCCCATTCAAGTACGCTACCAAACTGCGCTACACCCCGTCGCTTCAACAAGCAGGGGTATTATAACGCTAAACAATCCCGATGTCAACAATTATTTTTCGATTTCTCCAGGATGCACACAAATCTCGGGAAAGCACGGCGGCAACGGAACATACAACAGTGAAATAAAGGCAATCTTCATTTTCCTGTGTGACTGCACCGTTCCCCAAATTTACTCATCATAATCGTCGTCGTAATCATCGTCATAATCATCATCGTAATCGTCATCAAAAAAATCCGGATCGAAGCCATCTTCAGTCAACATACCACTGTTAAACGCATCCGTCATAATGGAAAACGTGAGGAGCAGTCCTTTAATATATGAATAAAAATCCCGGGAAGCACGCGTAATTTTCACTTTTTCTTCCCACTCTGCATGTTTCCGTTTCTGTGAAGCCGGAGGTTCGCTGGCAAGAAGCTTGTCCATTTGCGCATTTGTCGCCTTGGCAAGCTGATAGAAATAAGGGCGAATGCCACATTCGACCATTGTATTCAGATCGGCCTGAGTGGAGAATTCGTGAAAATATTGAGCCGTATCCTCATGGGGTGCTCCAATAACACCATTTGGATCCTGCACAAAGTCCAGAGGGCAGGAAAGGTCATCCTCCGTCAGCTCTCCGTCTCTGAGCATTTCCTCAATCGCTTTGTCATCTTCCCGTGCCAAATGAACCATTTCGATAAAAAGCCTCACAGAATGAAGCTCTTCATTACGTTCTTCAATTTCTGTTTCCCAGCTTGCATGTGCTTTCTTTTTCGATTTGGGCGGTTCATTCTTTTGTATCTCTTCCATTTCCTGTTCCAGCTCGCTGAAAAGGGCCTCATAATCTCCGGAATCAAGCGCAAGATCAACGATTTCTGCGCCATTCTGAATCAAATTTCCTACACTTGCTGCAAGCATATTTCTGGCAGCCTCATCATAATCGTCATCGTATTCGTCCATAAAATCAAAATAGTCATCATCGTCATCAAGAAAAGAAGGTGCAGAGGATTTATTCTTTTCGTTTAATTTGCTCTTGTAATCATTGAAATCAATAATCTTGTTGCTCATAATAGTCTCACTTTCTGAAAAGGTAAATTGAGGTGTCATACCATCTGATCTGGAAGCAGGTACTTGACATATACAGACCCAAATGTACCTGCAGAGGTGGGTGAAAGGATTTGACAATGGAAAAGAGGGCGAATATAATGAATCACTGATCAATGCCAAGAAGTATTGAGGAAACCGTCATTGTATTTGGTTCAAGCGTGTAAACACAATACACGTGCTCATACTTTCCATAATCATCTTTTGTCCCGGGGGGATAGGGACTTGTCGGCGCCAATAATGTAACCGTGATGCTTCCCGCATCCACATTGAGAAGCCCTCGTGGGGGAAGAGCCGTCATTTTCCCGCTGTTATTCCGGTAGTAAGCGGAGCAGTAAAGAATTTGCTGTTCATCCGACTGTTCACCGGTCTGTTCATCACTCAGCTTTTTTTCCTGAAATCCGGATGGGTAATGCTCGAGAATCTTCTCTAGAGGATCGCCAATACTGATTTCACGAGGTCCATCACTGAGATGCAATTTCCCCTGAGTGCGCAACTGATTCATCTGTTCGGGCGTCAGGTCAGCAACTGAAAACGGCTGTTCTTTATCATAAGGGAGCGTATTTACCTTTACAGCAACTTCCGGTTCATCTTCCGGCTCAATATCAAAGAAATACAGGCTGAATGTGATGCTGATCAGAAGAACGGTCAAAGAACCGATGACGCACAGAAGGATCGAAAGCATTCGCTTCTGCTTTTCTTTCTTGCGTTTTTGCTCTGCTTTCCTTCGTCTCTCTGCCATTTTTTACCTCACTAAAAGACCTCACTAAAGAGATAGGTCATTATACCATACTCATACGAAATTGTCACATTTAGGAGCAAACAATATGTCTGAATTGCTAAGTCAGCTGAATCTTACCAGAAAAGAAACCCTCGTCCTCTGCTTTATCCTCCTGTGTACCGTCGCGATCCTCTGTATGATTACTGCTGTTTTTATGATCATGAAGCGTCTTAAAACCATGGAATCGGAACGGAAAACAAACGATGAACGGATGAATCAGCGCATTCAGGAAACCGAGGCGAAAAGCAACATACAGGCAGAAAAGATGCAGGAAAGCATCGGAACCGTCATTGAGAACATGGATGACTCCATTAAAAACATGCTGGGACGTATTGAAGTGGTCCAGCAGGCACAATCAGATGAACTCAGCGGACAACTGAAAGCCGTCAGGAAGAGTCTGGATGATCGGATTGACCAGATTTCCGAGCAAAACCGGGATCAGATTTCCGAACTCAAAGCCTCCATGGAGGAACAGCTGGGAGATGCTGTGGATCGCCGTATCACCGATTCCTTTTCCCAGGTATCCGGTCGGCTGGATCAGGTCTCCGCCAGTCTCGGTGCCCTTCAGAATCTTGCCGTCAGTGTAGATGAGTTCAATAAAATGCTGGATGGTACAACGCCTCTTGGTCTTTATGGGGAAGCTCAGCTGGGCAACCTGCTGGCACAGATGCTGGCACCGCAGCAGTATGCGCAGCATGCACAGGTGCACCCGGAGAGAGAGGATACGGTAGATTACGCGGTCGTCATGCCAGGACAGGCAGAGGGGCGGACCGTCTATTTGCCCATCGACGCCAGCCTTCCTACACGGGAGTACCAGGAATTCCTTTCAGCCATTGAGCGGGGCTCCCGCGCCGAAATCGAAAGTGCAAGGGAGATTCTGGAGTCTGCCGTCCGCATGCATGCGAGACGAATTTCCGAGAAAATGATTGCTCCGCCGTATACGACAGATTATGGTCTCTTATTCCTTCAAAGTGAGAGTCTCTATGCGGAGCTTCTCAGAATCAACGGACTCGCGGATCGGATTCAGAGAGAAAGCCACATTGTTTTGGTTGGGCCTGCCACACTGGCTGCTCTTCTTTCCGGGCTGCAGGTCGGATTCCGCTCTCTTGCCATTGAACAGCAAACAGGGGAAATCGTTGAGCTGCTGGGTGCCGTTCGTACGGAATTCGCAAAGTATGCAAATACGCTTGATCGTACACAAAAACGCCTCCGGCAGGCAAGCGAGGAGATTGAACGTGCACAGCGGCAGGGGCAGCTGATTTCCAGCCGCCTTTCAGATGTTCAGAAGCTCCCCGGAGAACAGAGCAAGCAGCTTCTTCATGCCGAAACGGATGAGGATGAGGACAGTGCCTGGGATTGATCACAATAATCCTATGATTTCGACATATTTCTGTCACATTTTTGCTGTATGATGCTGTGTGAAAACAGCGATCCATTGATCGCCGGGTTATTGGAGGGAAAGAATGAGCAAGGTTGTTGGAATAGATCTTGGGACAACAAACAGCTGCGTTTCTGTAATTGAAAACGGAGAGCCAATCATCATCCCGAATTCTGAGGGTGGTCGGACAACTCCGTCGGTTGTTGCAATAACAAAAGACGGGGAACGGATTGTCGGAGAAGCAGCCAAACGCCAGCAGGCCGTCAATGCAGATCGTACGATTCTTTCGATTAAACGGGAGATGGGATCTGACTACAAGGTCAAAATTGACGGTAAGCGCTATACGCCTCAGGAAATCTCTGCCATGATTCTGCAGAAACTGAGACGCGATGCAGAATCGTACCTTGGCGAGACCATTGATAAGGCGGTCATTACCGTTCCTGCCTATTTTACGGACGCTCAGCGGCAGGCAACGAAGGATGCCGGCAGGATCGCCGGCCTGGATGTTCTTCGGATCATCAATGAACCCACCGCGGCCGCATTTGCCTATGGCCTTGATCATGGACAGGCACAGAAGATTCTGGTGTATGACCTGGGCGGCGGGACATTTGATGTCAGCCTGATCGAAATCGGAGATGGCGTCATTGAGGTTCTGGCCACCAGCGGGGACAATCATCTGGGCGGCGATGACTTTGACCAGCGGATTGTCGATTATGTCGTTTCTGAATACAAAAAATCCGAAAAGGTAGATATTACGCGTGATCCCGCTGCGCTGCTGCGGGTTCGCGAGGCAGCGGAAAAGGCAAAACGGGAGCTCTCCACACAGCTGCGAACGGATATTGTTCTGCCATTCCTGCTGCAGGATAAAAATGGTGTACATCACCTCGAAACGGGCCTGACAAGAGCACAGTTTGATCAGTTGACGCACGATCTTGTTGAGAGAACCATGGGACCGGTCAATCAGGTGATGACCGATGCCGCCCTTAGCATGAACATGCTCTCTCAGGTCATCCTGGTTGGCGGAAGCACAAGAATTCCCGCCGTACAGGAAATGGTCAAGAGAGCAACGGGGAAAATTCCCTCCAAAAACGTAAATCCGGATGAATGTGTTGCAATGGGTGCAGCGCTCCAGGGCGCAAAGCTCTCCGCATCCGCAGGCACCGGTCTTACGGTTTCCTCCTCAGTCAAGGATGTCATTCTGATGGATGTCACGCCGCTGTCCCTGTCAATTGAAACCCTGGGAGGCGTCTCAACCAAGATTATCGACCGCAACACCACCATACCGACGAAGCACTCACAGATTTTCACAACAGCGGCTCCGTTCCAGACGTCGGTCGACATCAAGGTTCTTCAGGGCGAACGTCATTTTGCAAGAGATAATAAACTGCTTGGAAATTTCCGCCTTTCCGGAATCCGCAGAGCCATGGCCGGTGTCCCGCAGATTGAGGTGACCTTTGAAATTGATGTGAACGGCATCGTCAAAGTAACCGCCAAGGATCTCGGAACAGGAAATTCCCAGCAGATCACCATCTCATCGACCAGCAATATGAGCGAGGCGGATATTCGTCGCGCAATGGAGGATGCACGCCAATATGAGGCCTGGGACAAAGAGCGCCGAGATGCGCTTGAAATCCGGAATGAGAGCGAAAAACTGATCTTTGACACCGAACAGGCACTTTCAAAAGATACCGCCTGTGATAAGGAAACAAAGAAACAGATCAAGGATGCGATTCATGCTTTGCGCAAGGCGGTTGGCAAGACAAAGCCGGACAGCATAACGAAAGAACAGGCGGAGGAACTGAAACAGCTCAGTGATCATCTGCGCATGCTTGCCTCCGGTTTATCCTGAGGCCAGTGATCTCCGTGCAGTCGGGAAGGGGATAATCATTTCGTGTTATATGATCGGGACATTCGGGAACCGCTCTTTCAGTTTCTTGAGAATCAGTACGGAAAAATCCGTATTCTTGAGGAAAAACGCACAGGCAGAGCCCGTGCGGATATTGTCATGGTCACCGAGGACTCCATCCAGGGTATTGAGATAAAAAGCGATGCAGACTCCTATGCGCGACTGGCGGGCCAGGTAAAATGGTATGACCAGTACTATGATGCCAATACGGTTGTTATCGGCACCTCACATGTCCGGCATATCGAGGAACATGTCCCTGAGTGGTGGGGGATCATCACGGTGGAGGAAACGGAAGGCACCATTGATTTCTATCTTGCCAGGAAGCCAAAATCAAACCCCAAAATGGATGACCGGTTAAACCTTGGAATTCTTTGGCGCCCGGAGCTGGTGCTGATTCAGGAAATGAACGACATGCCGAAATACAGAGAGAAGAGCAAGGCGTTTGTCATTGAGAAGATTCTGAATATGGTCCCGACAAAGACATTAAAGCGCCAGATGAGTGAGGTTCTGTTTGAACGTGACTATACCACCATTCGGGATGAGATCAACGAATATCGAAAAGAGCATGGAAAACGGCCGCGGAGAAAAAAGCGGGCAAAGAGAAAATCCCGGCTCTGATCAAATGAAAAAGAGGAAGCGCATGAAAGCGTTTCCTCTTAATTCATTTTCAAGAATATTGGAGCAGGGGAGCAGGGATTCAAACGATATTACAAAAGCCTGCTGAAATTCAGCAGGCTTTTATGGCACCTCCAATGGGACTCGAACCCATGATTTTGCCTTGAGAGGGCAACGTCTTAACCTCTTGACCATGGAGGCAAAAAAAGTGGCTGGGGAACTAGGATTCGAACCTAGACAATACGAGTCAGAGTCGTAGGTGCTGCCATTACACAATTCCCCAGTGGTGAAGGGCTCATCGCCTCAACGGACGGTATTATAAGCGATGGGTTCAAAAATGTCAACCACTATTTTTAAAAAAACTTTGTTAAATTTTTGACAATATCGCAAGAAGAAGGAGATGTGCAGGATAGAAGCCATAAGTGAGCCATCGCGGCAGGCGAAACGTTCGCGGAAGCGGAAATGCACAGAAGAGAATTGCCGGAAGAGCAAACACTTCCATACTGAAACGTTGTCCCAGGATCGCATACGAACTTCCTGTCGACGCTGACCACCAAAGCAGATATCCACCGGATACGATGGCAAAGAGAATGGGATACTGAGAGAAAAAATAGAAGAGAAGAATCAGCCGAATGCCGTGGATGCCATAGTCAAAGGAACCGGCAAAGCGCTCACAAAGGACATAAAGTGCAATCGCCAGAATCAGATTTTTCTCACGGATCGCGATCAGGATGCCCAGTGCAAGACAAAGGGAAAGAAGAATGCTGGGCGTCTGCCAGGAGTTTAAATAGAACGTGAGGCAGGCAAGCAGGGGATTCTTAAAAAAGGGCACCGAATACATGGCTGCATTTTCATGGGCGAGCCCAAGAGCGTAAAGCGGCTGAGAAACAAGTGCCAGAAGAGCAATACGGGTAAGATACTTATGGCTGTCATGGGAGAAGATGACACCCACAGCGAGGGAATACGCAAAAAGCGGGAACGCCATGCGGCCAAGAATCCGCATGATTTCCATATTATGAAACAGCATTTTGCCGCTGTGATCAATAAACATCAGGACAAATGCCAGAATGTGAATGACGCCATCACAGCGATTCGTCCGTACTGTCGGGAATAAAAGTGAATGGCCAAAACTGCGCAAACGGGAAAGTGTCGTATTCATACAGCCTCTCAGTTCCATCAAGATTATAAAGATAGAAATCCTTTACCCACAATTTCTGTACTTGTGGTAATCACCATAAATGCGTGCGGATCAATAGAATGAATATACTTCCGCAGAAGCAGAGACTGGCTTCGGTTGAGAACGGCAATGATCATTGTTTTCCTGCTGTGGGAATATGCGCCCTCGACTTCTTCAATCGTTGCACCTCTGTGGAGGGTATTGATAATGTAATCAAGAATAGGATCCGGAACAGATGTAATAATCTGAAAACATTTTTTCTGGCGGAAACTGTCCATGACATAGTCCACCAGTACCGATTTCATCAGGAGTCCAAGGATGGAATACAGTCCTGTCTTTGGACCGAAAAAAAGAAGAGCCGCCAGCGTAATGAGTGCATCCGCAGCCATGAGAGCCGTTCCTGTATTCAGACTGGTATACTTGCGGATAATCATGGCAATAATATCCGTACCGCCGCTCGACGCATCAAGGTTAAACAAAACTGCAGAGCCAAAGGCAGGCAGCAGAACGGCGAAGATCAGCTCAAGCATCGGCTGATCCGTAAGCGTTGCATTCATCGGCCACAGGCGTTCCATTCCGGTAAGCAGAAAAGAAAGAAGCATGGAGCAATACACGGTACTGAATGCAAATTCACGACCAATAAAAATAAACCCGACGACAAGCAGCGCCGTATTGATGATCAGGACAAACATGCTTGGTGAGAGGAAGGAGCCCGGGAAAAGTCTGCCTAAAATAATGGAAATGCCCGAGACCCCACCGGTTGAAAAGTTATTCGGAAATTTAAAAAAGTATACGCCAATCGCCATGACAACGATACCAAGCGTCAGAAACAGGTAGCGCGTAAAAAACTCAACGCTCTTTGAACCATTTTGCTGCATGAACATGTGCCTCTTTTCAGAATCATATTCATATTATACGCATATGCCCTCCACTTGTCGAGGCACATTTTTGCCATCTTGAAAAGACATAATGAATCGTGTAAACTAATGACATAAATCATTTTGCAGCAAAAAAGGGGCAAGGGGAAAGGGAAGATGACAGAAGATGCAGAAAACAGCATCAAAAAATCTCTGATTCGGGAAACGCTTCATTTCCTGGGCTGGCGAGGGGAGCCGCTTGACGATACCCTGATCCGTCAGATGAGGCGTGCTCAAACGGAGATGGTACAGTTCGAGGTCAGAAAAACCTATGGGGTATTTTCTTACTCTCAGGGGCAGGTTCTTGGAACCATCCTGCAGCCCGAGGGGGACGATATCCACAAGCTATTATCCGGAAGTCAGAGTGTTGTCCTTCTGTCCGTCACACTCGGAGATGCATGCGAGCGGTACATTCGCAAACACCTTCTGCTTGATGCCGGATACGGGATGATCCTGGACGCAACTGCATCTGCCATGATCGAAAATGCCTGTGATCAGATTGAAACCGAGCTTTTC
>JAFUZM010000086.1 GCA_017476605.1 Clostridia bacterium | reverse complement strand
GAGAAGGTGGATGGGGTCAACATGCGGGAAAAATTCCGCATCAGATACTACAATGGCGACCCTTCTGTGATTCACCTGGAGAAGAAGAGCAAAGTCAGCGGACTGGGAACCAAGTACAGTGCGTTCCTGACGGCTGAGGAGGCTCAGGCCATTGTGGATGGCAATCTGGATTGGATGCTGAACTCAGGCAGAAGCCTGATTCAGGAACTGTACTGCAAGATGCGGTATCAGGGGATGCGACCGAAAACCATCGTTGACTACACCAGGGAGCCCTTTATTTACGGGCCGGGAAATGTCCGGGTTACATTTGACTACAACATTCGTACCGGCCTCAACTGCATTGACTTTCTGAATCCGGACTGCATTACGATTCCCGCACCGGATGCCGGGATCATCCTTGAAGTCAAATGGGATGACTTCCTGCCGTCGATTATCCGGGATGCGGTGCAGACCCCTGGACGCAGAGTAACTGCCTTTTCCAAATACGCGCAATGCCGGATGTATGACTGATCTGTAATCCGGAAAAATGAGAGGAGAAAAAACCATGACATTCAGTGATATCTTTAAATCCAATTTTCTTGAGAATGTGACTTCTGTAACGATTCTTGATATGTTTTTGGCCCTGACCCTGTCCTTTGGTGTTGGACTGTTCATCTTCCTGATTTATAAAAAGACCTATGCCGGGGTGATGTATTCCTCCAGCTTCGGAGTGACCCTGATTACGATGACCATGATTTCCACGTTCGTCATTTTGGCGGTCACCAGCAATGTGGTTCTTTCCCTTGGTATGGTTGGTGCCCTGTCAATTGTCCGGTTCAGAACGGCCATCAAGGAGCCTTTGGACATCGCATTCCTCTTCTGGGCTATTGCTGCCGGAATTGTGCTGGCTGCGGGGATGATTCCTCTGGCCGTCATCGGCAGTGTGTTCATCGGAATCATCATCCTGCTGTTTGCCAATCGGAAGTCACACACAAATCCATTTATTGTGGTGCTTCAGTGTGAGGATCGTGACAGCGAGGCCAGGGCGACGGCTTTCCTGAAGGAGCATACCAACAGGATGAATGTGAAGAGCAAAAGCGTCCAGAAGGGTGCGATTGAGCTGAATCTTGAGGTTCGTCTCAAGGATGAGTCGACGGACTTTATGAATGAACTCAGCGATATGGATGGTGTGCGCAGCGCAGTCCTGGTTTCCTACAATGGGGACTATATGGGCTGAACCGGAGAAGAATCAAAATGAGGAAGGAGGGAAAGCAAATGTCCACTTCTCGATGGATTGACCGTATCTGCGTGATTGTCATTACGCTTTCCCTGATCATGACCGTTCTCTTTATGAACGGTGAAAAGCTTGGAATTGAACTGGTCTCGGATACGGATGCAGAAGCTTACGTCGGCAATGAATATTTCACGGCGAATGATCTGAACGGCTCCTGGGACACATCCGAGGCTACTGTGATCACGCTTGCCGGGGATACAGCAAAGATTTCCGGAAACGGGGCCTATTGGCTGGATGGCAGCCTCAGAATCGTCCAGACCGGTCAATATGTGATTTCCGGTGAACTGACGGATGGGAACATTGTGATAGACGCCAAACAATACTCCAAGGTCTGGATCCTGCTTGATGGCGTTACCATTTTCTGCAGTGATGATGCATGCATTCGTGTGGATCAGGCGGACAAGGTGTTCCTGACACTTGCAGAAGGTTCCAAAAACATATTGACTGGCGGAGAGACATTCTCAGAATCTGCCCTGGCAGATGGCGCCAATGCCGTCATCTTCTCTCATGATGATCTGACGATTAACGGTGCCGGAAGCCTTGAGGTTGTTTCCTCCTATGAAAACGGAATTACCTCCAAGGATGATCTGATCATCACCGGAGGAACCATCTCCGTAACTGCTCCATCCCATGGTCTGCGGGTGAATGACCACTTCCGGATGACCTCAGCGGATCTGACGATCTCAGCGGAGAAGGATGGCATCCACACAGAGGGTGCTATTGTAATTCAGGATGGTGTGCTGACCATCACGGCGGGCGACGACGCGGTTCATTCTGACACATCTGTATTGATCCTGGATGGAACCATTCTTGTCAATGACTGCTATGAGGGCATTGAGGCATTGACGATCGAAATCAGCGGTGGTGACACGACCATTCATGCTCAGGATGATGCCCTCAATGCCAACGGATATACAGGTACTGGTTTTGGTGCAAACATGGGGCAGATGCCGGACATGGGCGAAAATCCGTTCTCGGCGGAGGGGATGTCTTTCCCCGGCAATCCTCCCGGAATGGATGGAAACAGGCCTGAAATGGCGGAGAGCAATGAGGCAGCTTCAGAATCATCTGAGCAGAGTTCGGAGAACATGCCCGTGCCCACAGAAGGGGCACCAGATGCTGAATCCACAGATTCTGCAGGTATTGCAGGAATGAAGCTTTTTGAGGCAGACACTGAGCAGACACCGGGAGAGGCGTTTGAAAGAGGAAACCGAGGACACAGGATGTCCTTCGGAGGAGGCCCTGAATCCGAAGGGGAAAGCCGGATGGACTCCACTGAGGAAAAGACGACTGTGAACGTCGAGGATACCTGGATTCTGATTTCCGGCGGCACTCTGACCATCCTTAACGAGAGTGGACGGGATGCAGATGGCCTTGACTCCAACGGTGATGTCACGATTACCGGTGGAAAAATCGTAATCAGTCTGGTCGGAAGCAGTGGAAACAGTGCACTTGACTCCGGCAGCGAGAGCGGCGGAGTGATGACGATCAGCGGAGGAACGGTCATTGCATGCGGAGACAGCAGTATGGCGGAAGGCTTTGAGTCGGAATCCGCACAGGCATCTATTCTGTATACACTGAGCGAAACTGCTGCTGCAGGAAGCATCGTCACATTGCTGGATGCGGAAGGGAAAGAATTGATCAGCGAGACGATTCCTTATGCCTTTTCCGCGGTTGTGCTCAGCTGTCCTGAGATGAGCGTGGGTGAAACGTATACGATTCGAATTGGCGAAAGTGAGCAAACCGTTGAAATGACCAGCGTTTCTGTTTCCACAGGAACAGGTTCGGATTTCGGGATGTTTTCGGGAAATGGCATGCCTGGTGCTCCTGATATGGGCCATGGAGCCCATTGGGATGGAGAAACATTCCCCGAGCCTCCGGAGGGCATGGAGGGTTTCGGCTTTCCGGAAAATCGTGAAGGATTTGGTGGTAAGCCTGTGGATCTGCAGGATGCAGATCAGGCAGGGGAGACACCGGCGGATGACGCATCTGTATCTTCCGAGACGCTAAGTACAAGCAGTGAAAATCTGAAGCCACAAATGCCGCAAGTGCCAGATCGGGATAAGGGCAATCTCAAGGAAGAAGGAGCACTTGATGAGGGAGCAGAACAAACTGTGGCAACAGACAATACCGCTTCATGGAGTCTTGTCCTTGGATCCGTTTTGTGTCTGCTTCTGGGATTGATTGTGGCTTTGGCATATAAAAGGTGCCAGCATATAGATGCTTAAGACGTTTTACAGAAAGAGCCGAGCTGTAGGTGATCAGGCTTTCGGCTCAGAAAGGGGATCATTACCATGAAGAAGTGTATATGGATACTTTTGCTCCTGTGTATCTGTCTTACGGGAGATGCACTGGCGGTCACTGTTCCGGACGGGACAGTATCGGACGGCGAAACATATCTCGCTACGGAAAATGATGAAAGCGCCGTGGATGTTTCAGGGACAGCAAATGCTGTGATTGCGAATGCGGATATTCAGAAACAGTCCGGGGACGCATCCAGTGCGGATGCGTCCAGCTTTCGGGGCGTGAATGCTGCCGTTCGGGTATATGATCAGGCGACACTGGAGCTCAAGGACAGCAGCATTTCAGCGGAGGCTTCCAATGCGACCGGCGTGTTTGCTTACGATGGCGGAACCATCCGGATGGAAAACTGTACCGTAACCGTTACGGGCGGTGGAGCAGGCGGCGTCCAGGTAGCTGGAGGCGGAACGTTAACAGGGAGCAACCTTGAGGTTACCAGTGCAAGCAAGGCGGCGATCCGATCTGATCGTGGCGGCGGGACCATGGTTTTGAATGGCGGAACATATGTATCCACCGGGAAAAACGGATGCCCGGCCATCTACAGTACGGCGGATATTACAGTCAGTGATGCAACCTGTGTCTCTGAACAGTCGCGCGCAGTGATCATCGAAGGTAAAAATACGGTTACGCTTGAAAATGTGATTCTCGAAGGGAACGATCTGTCGTCAAAAGAGGGAAGCGTAAGGGCGAATGTTCTGCTGTATCAAAGTGCCTCCGGGGACGCAGAGGAGGGCACCAGCATTTTCACGATGACCGGTGGCGAAATGACATCACACAGTGGAGCAATGTTTTATTGCACCAACACGTCGAGCGTCATCAATCTGAACCACGCAAAGCTGAATCTTTCAGAGACGGAAACCCTGCTCATTGTGTCTGCCGGACGATGGGGCAAGGATGGACGAAATGGTGGAAAATGTGTCCTCAATACGGAAAATCAAAGTCTCACAGGCAGTATCTCTGTTGATGCGATTTCATCTCTGAGAATACAGATGACCGAGTCAACCTTTACAGGAAGCATCAATACAGAGGGAGAAGGCGGAGACGTCTCTATGATCATGGACGAAGGCAGCACGTGGACATTGACCGGTGATAGCTATCTTGGCGCATTTGACGGAAATCTTGAAAGTGTCGAAGCGAATGGATATCATCTGTATATTGGCGGCTCCGAGGCACTCTGATTGAGAAACGGTCATTTCTTCGATCCGTTTTTATGAAGAGATATTGGCTACCGGAAGTTTCGACACCCATATCAGAGAAAGGCCTGAAAGCATTGTAATACAATGCTTTCAGGCCTTTCTTCTTGTAGCGCCAAAATGAAATTCTGAATGGATTTCTCGGGAAATTCAAAGGCTTGCAGCTCATTTGCGTGTCAAGCATAGCCGTTTCGAAGTGTTATCTCCCTGAAATTATCCGGCTCGATCTCATATAGTTATGGAAGAAATGTCATTGTGTGTCTTTTGAAACTTAGAGGCAAGGCAGAAAAATAGTGGTTTACCATATGGTCCACAATTCTTAATTATTGTATTGAAATTCAACTGAGAAATTCGATCAAAACAGAGAATAGTCCGTTTTATTGTCATGTTTTTGGCCGATTTGTCGACTATAATACTTCTTTGTACGCAGATTTCTGAAAGAAGACGGCAGGCACAATGAAAAAACGAACGGAATGGATGCCGGAACACCAGGACAAAAAGGAGGATTACCCCATGAAAGTATGGTGTAAGGAGGAGGGTGGTATAGATTGTCAACCCGAACATTATTTGAGACTATTTTTGACCTTTTGCCGCAAATTGAATGAGACGAATTGAGTCATACAGTTTATATTGATTAACAGATTTTGCATATTAAATGAGACTGTGCAAACTACCAAGAAAGGTTCCATG
>JAFUZM010000085.1 GCA_017476605.1 Clostridia bacterium | reverse complement strand
GTGAGAACAGGACGGTTACCGTGGGCGACACCCTGCTGTAGTTTGATGTCGCCAATGAAACGGATTATGGTCCGGATGAGGAAAATGATTTTTCTCTTGTGACAACACTGATCTATGGAGATACCAAAGTGCTTTTTACCGGAGATGCAGAGAATCCAAGGCTGGGCGAGCTTCTTCTTGAGGGAGTGGAGCAATGCGACGTGCTCAAGGTCCCGCATCACGGGCGAAAGGAAAAGCTTTCGGCTTCCTTTATTGATGCCGTCCACCCGAAGGAAGCCGTGATTACCAGCGACGATGACAATCTTGAGGATGCATCGGTGGTGCGTGCGCTCAACGACGTCGGCGCCAACGTCTGGCTGACCCGGCTTGGAAATGTATACATGGAGCTGGACGGGAAAGGGGTAACGGTCCGCCAGGAAAAGTAGCAAGCTGCCATATGTCATCCGACTTTGGGTCTGAAAGCGGTGAAATTCCTGTAAAAAAGCATGTTCGGAGGATTTGACAGCCTATCTGCCATGCAGTATAATTAGCGCTATTATCGAATGAGGAGTGTGATTCTTTAAAATGGACGACGGCGGCCGATTATTATCATGGGTGATAATCGTCGTGCTATTGTTCCTCGCAATGATTTTTGCGGCTGCTGAGACAGCCTTTTCCTCCATCTCCCTTTCCCGCCTGCGGGCAAGAGCGGACCGGAAGGATTCGGGTGCACAGGATGCCGTCTATGTTGCGGAACATTTTGATCTTGCAATTACAACGATACTGATTATGACCAATATCATTCATTTGGCAGCAGCATCGTTAGTCACATTAAATGTAACGAAGATCTGGGGCGTTTCTGCTGTAACGCTTTCAACCCTGGTGACAACTCTCATCGTGTTTTTCTTCGGAGAGATGCTGCCAAAGAGCATCGCCCGGAAATACAGTGAACGGATCAGCCTTTTAACCGGCAGACTGATCCACGTTCTCATGATCATTCTGCGTCCGATTTCGAGGGTCCTGTCCATGATCGGAGAGGCTCTGACCCGCTCCGGGGAGGAACCCGAGGCCACGGTGACGGAGGATGAGCTCTATGACATCATTGAGGATATGACCGAGGAAGGGACACTTGACGAGGAGCAGGGAGATCTCATTTCCTCCGCTCTCCAGTTCGGCGATGTGACCGTGGAAAGTATATTGACGGCACGTGTTGACATTGACGGAATCGACATTCATATGCCGCAGGATGAGGTGCTTCAGTTCATTCGCGCGCACAATCACAGTCGCATTCCCGTGTATGAGGGAACGATTGACAACATCATCGGCATCCTTCAGATCAAGAAATACATCCGTGCCTATATCAAAATGTCAAAAGCGGTCAGCATACGACCGCTGCTGGATGAACCGTATTTTGTCCATCAGTCGACAAAGATTGATGATCTTCTGCCGATCATGTCAAAGAAAAAGCTCAATATGGCCGTTGTGACCGACAATTACGGTGGAACGCTTGGCATCGTAACCGTCGAGGACATTCTTGAAGAGCTTGTGGGCGAAATCTGGGATGAGGACGATCATGCGATCGAAAACATCGTTCCTGTATCCGAAGGCGTGTACAGTGTAAATGCAGAGGAACATCTCTCGGATGTACTGGATGAACTGAATGTCCATTATACAGAAGAGGAAAGTGAGGAAATCGGCGATAAGCTGATGAGTGAATTAGCTTATGAATCCTTCAGTGAAATCCCGCATGAAGGCGATTCCTTCACGGCGTATAATCTCGAGATTTCGGTGCAGAAAATGAGACATCATCGGATTCTGCGGTTTTTGGTCCATCCGATTCCGGATGCGGAGGATGGAGGCAAAGCATGATCGGAACACTTTATATTACGGTTTTCTGCATTATTGCCTGTATCCTTCTCTCAGGATTCTTTTCCGCCTCTGAGATGGCCTTCTCCTCCTGCAATAAAATCAGGGTGGAGCACATCGCTGAGGAAGGGGACCGCCGCGCCAACTGGATTCTTAAAATCCTTGAGCGCTTTGATGATTTCCTGTCCACCATTTTAGTCGGGAACAATCTTGTCAACATTGCCGCCTCTTCCGCAGGCTCTGTGCTGGCCATCCTGCTTTTCGGCGAAAAGTACGTCTGGGCCGTAACCGCAGTCATTACACTACTGATCATTGTCTTTGGCGAAACAGTTCCCAAAATTGCCGCAAAGAAAAGTCCGACAAAGTTCAGCCTGCGTTACGCCGGTCCCATTCGTTTTCTCTCCATCCTGTTTAAACCGGTCACCGTTCCCGTGGTCTTCCTTGTAAACCACATGAGCGCGCTGCTGAAAGGGGAGAGCGATACAGAGGATGAGGATGCCGCGCAGCAGGAACTGCATTCCATCATTGATACCGCAGAAAATGAGGATGTACTGGACGAGGATGCCTCGGAGCTGGTCAGCGCCGCCATTGATTTTTCCGACATCTCTGTCTCGGAAATCATGACCGCACGGGTGGATATGATGGCCATCGACATCAATGATCCATGGAAAGATATCGTTCGGGTGATTGGTGCCTCCCGTTATTCACGCATCCCCGTCTATGAGGACAGCAAGGACAACATCATCGGTGTCCTCTCTCTCAAGCATATTCTGAAAGCGATGATTGATCAGGAGAAGGTGGATATCCGCTCGCTTCTTTTGGAGCCCTGCTTTGTCTATAAGACCATGAAGCTGCCGGCGGTGCTTTCCGCACTTAAGGCTGCACAGCAGCACCTTGCGATTGTCACCGATGAGTATGGTGGTACGCTGGGGCTTGTTTCCATGGAGGACGTACTTGAGCAGCTGGTCGGGGATATCTGGGATGAAACGGATACCGTAGAGGAAGAAGTGGCCATCCGTGAGGATGGAACCATTTTAATGGACGGTGATACGCCGATCTCCGATCTTCTCGAGCTCATGAAATGGGATGAGGATTCCTTTGATTTTGAGAGTGAGACAGTGGGCGGATGGTGTATTGAGGTCTTTGATGCATTCCCGGTCGCAGGCCAGTCCTTTGTTTACCAGAATGCGGTCATTACCGTGACCAAGATGGAAGGGCATCGTGTTCGCTACATCCGGATCGAACCTCAGAGCCCATCCCCGGAACCTAAATAAATCCTAGCACATCACGGAATACTTGTTCCACGATGTGCTTTTTCATTGACGCAATAGTAAGAGGACACAATATGGCAAATTTCAATGCAGATCAGCAAAAAGCAATTGCAGCGAAGAACAATACCATTCTGGTATCCGCCGCAGCCGGCTCCGGCAAGACAACGGTCATGGTGGAAAAGATCAAGCAAACACTCATTTCCCATCCCGAAAAGCATCTGACCAACATGCTGGTCATCACCTTTACCCGCGAGGCTGCGACAAACATGAGACGAAAGCTGCAGGATCTGCTGCTCGACGCCTCACAGGATCCGTCGCTTACCACCGGCGAACGAGACATTGCAAGCCGTGCACTGGATGAGATTGAAAATGCCCAGATTTCCACCATTCACTCCTTTTGCATTCAGGTCATTCGAAACGGATTCCACATTCTTGATGTGGATCCTCAGGTTCGTGTCGCAGAGGAAGCGGAAACGAGCCCGATGTTTGAAAAAGCATTTGTCGACTCGATCAATGAGCTGCTGGATATGGCCGAGGGTGTCAGTGCAGAGGAGCAGCAGCGAATGGAACATCTTGTTCGTTCCTTTACGCAAAGTGAACTGCTTGAGGCCTGCACGCATCTGTATAACGCATTAATGGGCATTCCAAACCCGTTTGACCGTCTGCACGACCTGATTGAAACCATTGACCTGCCTCTGAGTGATCAGCCATGGGCACAGGAAATCCTGCTATCCGTCAAAATGGATCTGCTGGGCATTCCGTCCATGCTGGACGAGGAAAAGGAAATGGCCTCCCTGCTAAGTGCCTATGACAGCATCTACGCACTGGCTGAATCGGATCAGGCGATCCTCACTGCTTTCCTTGAGAAGGCGGATGCTGTCCCTGACATTCAGGCATTGTATACGCTGATTGATGAAACCAGGGACATGCTGGGAAAATCAAAATCTCCCCGCGGACTGACGCCGGAGGAAAAGGAAGTCTATACCCGGTTTAAGGATGTGCGCGGCGAAATCAAGGACAGCGACGGCGTGCTGGGGAAGGCGAAAGCAGAACTATCCGAGGTTTTAAACGTTGTTCAGATTCGGGACAACCAGAAGATCAAGGAACAGGTTCTCGGCATGGAAACGCTGGTTCGGCGGATTTCAAGCCTGTTCCGCGCAGAGAAACAAAAAGCCAACGTCATTGACTTTTCCGATATGGAACAGATGACTTATCGCCTGATGACCGACCTGGTTCATCCGGAAATCCGGGAAAACCTTCAAAAGACCTATACCGATATCTATGTAGATGAAAGCCAGGATATCTCTGCCATTCAGAATTCCATCATTCAGGCCCTTCATAACGCCGACAACTCTCTGTTCATGGTTGGCGATGTAAAGCAGAGCATCTACCGTTTCCGGCATGCTGAGCCACGTCTCTTCATGCATTTTCGCGATACATATTCTCTTGACGAGACGGCAGAAAATCGA
This sequence comes from Clostridia bacterium, assembly GCA_017476605.1. Classification (GTDB taxonomy): domain Bacteria; phylum Bacillota; class Clostridia; order Christensenellales; family Aristaeellaceae; genus Ventricola. The sequence goes on along the minus strand of JAFUZM010000085.1, from coordinate 5,770 downwards.
AAAATCTATTTCAGAGATAACTATCGCTCTTCCTTTAATGTTATTGCCTGCGTAAATGAAGTCTTTAAAATGGCCATGGACCGACAGGTCAATGAGCTTGACTATGAGGAAGGAGACGTGCTTGTTGCCAACAAGCTGGGGGATTTCGGAGAAACCGAGATTCTGCTGATTGATCAGGAGGCGACCGAGGAGAAGCTCCTCACAAGCTCTCTGCTTGAGGCACAGTGCGTGGCTGTTGCAGAGCGCATCTCACAGCTCCTGGCCGGCGAAACCGGTCCGAAAGTGGAGCCGCCGTATCAATATAAGGATATCGCCATTCTGCTTAGAAATGTATCCACCGTTGCGCCAAAGATGATTGAGCTGTTCAAGCAGCTCCATATTCCCGTATTCTATGACGGCGCAATGAACTACTATGATCTCTCGGAGGTTTCCTCGTTTCTCTCTCTCTTGAACGTCATCGACAACCTGCATCAGGATGTTGCGCTGCTTACCGCATTAAAGCATGCGCCATTTTATATGACCGATGAGGACCTGATGGAGATTCGCCTGAACTGCAGAGGCCATGTTCCGTTTTTTAAGGCCTTTGAAACCTGTTCCTCGGAGGACGATACACCTCTTGGGGCGCGCTGCCGGGAAATCTATGGACAGATTCTTGAGTGGCGTTTATTGGCCGGGACGATGAGCGTCGCCGATTTTATCTGGCGACTTCTCAGAGAAACCGGGTTTTATGCCGTCTGCGGTGCCTATCCGGATGGGCGGCTCCGGCAGAACAATCTCGATATGCTCTATCAGAAAGCACGGGATATGGAACGTCGTGGCATCTACCGCCTGTCGGATTTCCTTGCCGAGATTCATGCGGTCATTGACCGGGGACAGAAGGATTCGGATTCACCGGTTGCCGGGACAGAGGACGACAACTGCGTCCGCATCATGACCATGCATAAGTCAAAAGGCCTTGAGTTCCGTACCGTCATTCTCATGAACCTTGATAAAAGCATGAAAACCGGATCAAACAACGTGCTGAGGGTGGATGTTGGTCAAAGCAGTGAGGGACGTCCGGCACTCGGGCTGTATATGCCGGCAGTGAATCCTGATTTCAGTACCAAACGCAACACCTTTGGAAATACCGCATTTAAGCGCCGGGAAATCCGTAACGAAATTGCAGAGGAGACGCGTCTTCTGTATGTCGCCATGACAAGGGCAATGGAAAAGCTCATCATGGTCGGCTCATTCAAACAAAAAAATCTGCATCTCTGGAAAGAGCCCAATCGCATCAGCCGCATCTGGCGGACCCGAACGCTTCTTGATATGGTCATGCCTGCCGTACTCAGTCAAATGGAGTTTCCAGACACTGGCGAGGAAATCTCCCTGGGGCCATGGCATCTTAAGGTCATTCGGCCAAAAGGGATAAAGGAGGAGAGCGAGCCGGTTATAGAGGCCTCTGTCTTTGACCGCATTGAGAGCATCAAGAACGGACCCTATCAGGAGCTTCTCCATGTATGGGAAAAAACAGAGGAGAGGCAGTATCCGCTCAAAACCTCTGTGTCCTCCATGATACGAACCCTTGGCATCCAGAATCAGATTCAGCGTGAGGAGGATCTTGAGGAGACATTCGAGGAAAAGCGGATGCCGGAGAACAGAATCGTTCCCTTCCTGCTGGATGAGACGCCGGGCAAGCCGCGGTTTATGGAGGTAAAAAGGCCCACCGCAGCCGATGTCGGAACAGCGACGCACCGGTTTATGCGCCTCATTGATGTGGCATTGATCCCGGGGCTTGACCGTGGGCCGCTTACAGCTGAGATTGAAATGCAGATCCATCGTCTTCGCGAAAGCGGCATCCTTTCTGAGGAGGAGCGGCAGATGATTGATCTTCCCAGAATCGTTGAGTTCTTTTTAACTCCGCTGGGAAATCGCCTCTGCAATGCGCAGGAACTGTATCGGGAATGGCCCTTTTCCTATCAGCTCAGCCGGGAGACGGGAACGCTCATTCAGGGCGTCATGGATGCCGTATTCCTTGAGGGAGATCAGTGGGTGCTGATTGATTATAAAACCGATCACAACACCAATCCAAGCGTATTTGTTGCGCGGCACGAAAAGCAGATGAACTGGTACCGGGTTGCCATTGAAGCACTGACAGAGCGGCCTGTTTCGGAAATGTGGCTCGTCGCTCTCCGTTCAGGCAGCGTCCATCCGGTACCACGAAGGGATATGTTGATTGAGGAGACCCCAGGCGATCTTGGAGGTGAAACAAATGTCAGGGAATAACGTTGTTCGTGTGGAATGTACCAGGGTTTCCGGCGTCGTTCCCTGCCTTCTTGGACATGTCAGGGAGATTTTAAAGCAGCCGGATCATGGCAATATTGTCGTATTGATGCCGGAAAACCTCACGTTAAACGGCGAAATTGAACTGATCGAGGGCCTGAGTCTTAAAGGCCTTCTGGGGATCCAGGTCCTCTCGCCGAAATCCTTTCGCCGTGAGATCTGGGACCGGGCCGGCGCCTCGGAGGTTGAGCCCATTACGGATTTCGGGCGCGCTCTTGTGATCAGCCATGTGCTCAAGGTTCTCGCAAGAGAAAACGCACTGACGTTCTACAATAACGCCATACGGCAGACAAGTCTTCCCACAAAGCTGGCGGAACAGATTGATGAATTCAGAGATGCGGGGCTGACACCGGAATCCTTAATGGAACTTGCCACCAATGGTTCTGTCTCTGAGGCAATGGGGTATAAGTACAGCGACATTTCAAGGATATGGTCCAGATACCTTAAGGAGATTGACCATCAGTTTATCGACAGCAGGCAGCAATGGGATGATCTGCTGCTTCGGTTTGGAACCAGTCACTTTTTTGACGGCATCCATCTGTTTATCACCGGGTTCAGTTCACTGGATGCGCAGCTGATCCGTCTCGTCTGTCAGGCTGCACCGCTGGCGGAATCCGTGCGGTTTATCCTGGTGGCTGATGACAGCTCGGGGGATGCCAGGATTTTCAGTGGAATCAACGATCAGATTCTCTCCATGGGACAGACCCTGTTTGATCACGGAATCCGCATGGAACGCTTTCGCTTTGCACCACCATCAAAAGGAGATTCCGGGATTCATTTCATTGAAAAGACACTGTTTGCAGGCGGGCACAGAGAGAACCTTCCGGATATGCAGAACGTCGAGGTATACAATGCCAGGACACCATTTATCGAGTGCCAGCATGTGGCCGAGACGCTGATTCGCTGGCACAACCAGGGGATACGCTGGCGAGAGATGGCCGTTGCGTTTCAGGATGCAGACATCCTGCCCAGTCTTCTTCCCATGGTCTTAAGTGACGCCGGAATTCCCTGTACCGCGCCAAACGGGCAGAGCATGCTCATGAACGACTACGTACAGTTTCTCCTTGCCGTTGTGCGCGTAGTCTGTCTTGGCTTCCAGCAGCGGGACATGCTGGAACTGCTGAAAAGCGGATTCACCAGCCTGACGCTTGAGGAAACCATGGACATGGAAAACTATGTCATTGAGCATGGCATTACAAGGCAAAAATGGCTGCATCCCTTCCCGGTCCCGGAAGAGAATCCGGAGGAGGCAGCGCTGGCCCTTCAAATGGAGGAGATACGAAACCTTCTGGTCCATGATCTCGTAACCCTGCGGGAGGTTCTGGCAAACAGAAAGAGCACCGGCGAGGATGCTGCCAGGGCGATCTACAATACGATGATTGAGTCCGGTGCCTATGAGGAATTAAAGATAAGAGAAGCGGCCTATATTGAGCGGAACATGATGCTTGAGGTGGATCGGGATCGTCAGGTCTGGGATGCCGTAAATGACGTTCTTGACCAGATGGCCACCTATTCAAGCAAGCACCACATCGCAATGGAGGAGCTTCCTGTGATGCTGGAATCCGCCTTTTCCTCGACCGTTGTCAAATCGCTGCCGCAGACATCGGATGCGGTCACTCTCCATCAGACGGGCATTTTCTATTCCTCAACGCTTCGCGGAATGATCATTGTGGGCATGCAGGACCGCGAGAGCGGAAGCGACACAAGTCTTATTTCCGATGTCGAGCGTCAGACGCTCAGAACCATCACGAAGTCCCGAATCGGCAGCACGAGAATTGAAAAGGCCTCAAGAGAAATGGTCGATATGATCAATTCCATCGGTGTTACCCTTGAAAAGCTTGTGCTTTCCTGTTCATTAACAAAGCCGGATGGCTCAGTCCTGTATCCCTCCTCGGTGCTGCGCATGGTCAGTACCATGCTGAAACGTGCAGGATGCGAGGACCAGATTGGCGGCGGCATCATGGAGGATGGCATCACACCGTATTCGCCCTCCAGCGCACTTGAGCGGATCGCCATTAAGCTTCGGGATGCGCTTCAGGGCGAGGATGACTTTTTACAGGAAGCCGCAGATGCAAATCAGAGAAGCTGGCAGCAGGCACTCTCTTATCTCTATCAGCAGGATGCCTGGAAAGAAAAGACCCGGCATATTCTCTCAGCGCTCAGTGCCCGTGTCAAAAGTCAGGACATCTCCTCGGATAAGGCACATGATCTATATCCGGAGACCAGTCTTTCCATTTCCCGCCTTGAAACCTTTGCCTCCTGTCCGTATCAGCACTTTGTAAAATATGGCCTGCGGCCTGTCGTCCGTCAGCCTTTTTCTTTCATGAGCAACATGAAGGGTGACTTCTACCATTCCGCGATGGAGGGATATGTACGAAAGGCAGCCTCGCTTCCCAACTGGCCGAATCTGACCCGTCAGGAAGTGGATGCGATTCTTGATGATGTCCTTGCACCGCTGATTGAGCAGTGGAAAGACGGACCGCTGGATGAGGATACCCTCAGTCGTTTTCTTGGCCGAAGAATTGTGCAGGACGTCCGAAGCGCTGCCTATACCATTACCAGAAACTTCTCCTTAAGTCAGTTTGAACCCAGGGCCTATGAACTGCGCTTTGGCCGTGGGGAGAGCCGGGACATGAAAATCCCGCCGCTGCGGTTTTCTCTTGAGGATCGGACGAGGATTACCCTGATTGGCCAGATTGACCGTCTTGACATTTTTCAGACGCTGGAGGGACAATCCTACTTCCGGGTGGTGGATTACAAGAGCTCCGAGCATGATCTTCGGAATCTTAAAATGCAGGAGGGCCTGCAGCTTCAGATTCCGATTTACATGAACGCCGTTCAAAACGCAATGCCTGGCACAATCCCTGCAGGCGGTCTCTATCAGGTCATTCGAAATCCCCTGATTGATGCGCCGGATGAGGACATTGACCGCATTGAAGCAAAGCAGCTTGACAGCTTAAAGCTCAAGGGAATCGTTCTTGATGATCCTGCTATTCTTGATGCAATGGGCACCATTGACAAAGGGAAAAAGTCACAGGAAAAAGTCAGCGTTGTTTCCTCTGAGAAAATCACGGAGCGCATGCAGAACGGGCTTGATAAAGCAAAAGAGCTGACCGGAAAGATCTTCGACGGCTGCATACAGATTGCACCTGTAAAATACGACGAAAATTCAGAACCACCCTGTACCTATTGCGATTTCAAAGCGGTCTGCGGAATTGACCGGCGGCTGCCCGGTGGCCGGCCCACCGTTTTAAAACCAGGAAACGCACTTGATCGGGAGGACGACTAAAAAAAGAGGCTGTACAGCCTCTTTTTTTACATAAGTCCGGATGGATTAATCTGACAGACGGAGGATGCCTTTTCGATTGGAATTCCGGAAATCTCGCTCATTTTTCCTACAGCTTCCTCACAGACAGGAAGATCAATGATGCTGAGCAACACCTCCCAG
>JAFUZM010000007.1 GCA_017476605.1 Clostridia bacterium | reverse complement strand
GTTTCCGGCGCATTGATCGGTGTTTCCGTTTCATAATACCAGGAAGCCGGAATATAGCAGCGATTCGGGATGTACCAGCGAACTTCATTGAGGGTCTGGAGGGGCAGAATGGAGGTGATTGTATTCTGGTGCCCCAACTTCACCCCCCAGCGCATCGGCAGGGGATAATCGGAGCGACCATCCTTATAGATCATTCCATAGGTATAATCAAGAACATTCACGGCGCCGCGCATCTTAAAGTTGCGGCCTTTTTCCGCCACCTTTTCAAGAAGCGGATTCTCCTTGATTTCCTCAAGGATGCGCAGTGAATTTCGGGTGATATCCAGATAATAGTTTTCAAGCATGGGAATCAGGAACTCCTTGTCATGTGCGATCTTGCGTCTAAGAAGCGTCAAAGGTATTATACCATTTGGAAATTCCGGAAACAAGATACCTGTGATCGCTTGCCATCCATCTGCGACTGACCCAAACACAGCCGATGACTGTTGCCAAAAAAGAATTACTTACGTCCTATGAGCCCCAAAATTCTTCCGCACTGCTGCCTTTTAAGAGAGGATGGAGATGAGAGGGATGAAGTTCATCTTATGCCTTTTCGATCAGGCAGGTATGCTTACCCGTTTTTCGTCATAGTTGATCCCAACAAGAAGGATATTTCCTGCATAGGGTTTCAGTTTCGCAGTATACTTCTTTTCTTTTATTTGTGAAATTGCGCCGCCGGCCGTCTTATTCCATTTCAGCTCAACAACCATTGCGGGAAGTCTGGACATCGGAGCAGGAATGAAAGACACATCCGCGATGCCCTTGCCGCCGGGGATCTCTGCGAGTTCAGTGTATTGACCGGCAGTTACGAAATATGCGTATTTTATGATAGCTCTAAGCGATTGCTCATTATTGTAAAACTGAGGTGCGTACTGTTCCGCTCTAATTTCCTCCATAGCTGCGGCAACATCTTCACTCCGCCCGGCAATTGTATCCTCCAGAAGTTTCTGGGAGCGTTTGATCAGCGAAATCCACCCACTGTTAATTTTTCGCTGAGCAAGAAACTCTTTAAACTCTTTCCGTACTTCCTCATTTGGAATCTCAACCATTCGTTCTGCCTCATGGTACGTCAGATATCCCAAATGAATGAGCAGTGTGAGAACATCGTCTGCACTTTCAAAGGATTCAAAATCATTTTGGAAAGAATCGACATCTACTCTCATCCTTTCCCCTGCAATCAACCGTGCTACCATCTCTTGCAGTCCCTCAAAATCCATATTAATGTAGTCCTTTAAGGATTCCGCGGCAGAAGTTTTCCGCCAATAGGACTGACATTTTCCGGATTTGAGCGCTTTCATCACAGAATACGGATTGTAAATGGACCCAACACTGGGAAGGTCATAGCCATCATACCATGCTTTTACATCCTCAAATGCGGGTAAATTTCCTTTACAGAGTGTCTTAACTTCCTCTTCTGTGAAGCCAACAAACTCTGCAAAATCTGCTGGATCCAACATAGAAATTTCGTCAAATGCGGAAATGGCCGATTGCTTTTTGTCCTTTTTTATAGGCAAAATTCCCGTCATATAAGCTGCAGCGACAACCTTTGGAGTAAAATTACTGTTTTTAAACCAACCTCGTAAAAAATCCAGATAGGTTTGCTGGGCCTCAGCATTATCATTTGCCTCCCGAATCATTGCGTCCCATTCGTCGATAATGAAAATAAACGGTCTCCCATTTGGTAAATCAGCACAATGGATCATGCAAGCTTCAAGTCCTTTGTCCTTTGGGGCATCCGGATCAATCTCAAGAATCTCGTCTTGGATAGCTGAAGCAATGCGAAATGGCACGTCCGTCAGATCTGATTTTTCACGTCTTGCAACGGAAATGAAGCCGGAGATATCAAGCAAGATAACGTTATATTTATTAATATGCTTTTCGTAGCTTTCTGATTCGGCAATTTTCTTGTTATTAAATAGCTCGTGAGAATCACATGAGCAATCATAGTAAGCAGTCAGCATACAGGCTGCATAGGATTTTCCAAAGCGTCGTGGTCTGCTGACACACACAAGAGACTCGTTACCACTGATCCTTTCATTCATTGCATCAATAAGTTTTGTTTTATCCACATAGTTTTTTCCAACGATCCGGCTGAAAGCTTTATTACCTGGATTGACGTAGATTCCCATGCTTCTGCCCTCCTTCCGAGGTCAAGTTCTAAGTGGATACAATCCACCCTTTCTACTTAATTGTAACCAATATACCTCTTGCTTGGCAAGTGGCTTTACAAAATCTTGCCATCATAAAGAGACAAGAATCATGCTCGGCTGTTGTCAGCTTAGCGCAAGTGCGGCATACAAAATACTCCACTTGATGTCCCCCGCCAAAAACATTGGCAGGGGACATCAAGTGGGGTCAATTCAGGAGGGGGATATTTGCTCATGGACGATAGAAAGCGATCAATCCGGCAGGCTCCGCCTCATCACTGGGGAACACACAGTAATAGAAACCAAGGCCATACTGCGACCCATTATGCTCAAACCATTGTGTGACCAGGATTTCATCACCAAAGTCATCCTTAAGCATCATCAGAAGGTTGTCTGAGGAAACGGTTTCGCAGTAGGGATTCTTATTTGCTCCCGAGGCATCTGAGAATGCGCCGCCTTTCATGAGGCCGGACCAGGCCTGTGTTGCATTCACCTGATTCCCACTGATCTCAAGCCGGATGTTCCAGTACTGTGCATACGGATCCGTGAAGGGCCTTCTCGGCAGGAAAACCATCCATCCTCCCTTAACTGCAGATGCATCTGTGATCATCTGTGCATCTCTTGGGACAGCAGTGGCTATCTCTCCGCTTTCCTGGTTTCAGAACCATTCAAAATCCTCTGGCTTTGATAGCTTCTCTGTTGAGTGTGCTGACGCTGTCCATTCTGCTGCAATGGCGACTGTCATATGAGTCCCAGCATGAGTAATGTCAGGAGCATCGTGGCGGTTCTTTTCATCCGGGTATTCATTGATTTCTCCTTCCTCAAGCAGGCAGCGGTTTTGAAGAGACACCGCTCATCCGGTGTCTCCCTTTCTGCCTGCATCTCTGCTGTCGTTTACATTCCTTCTGCAAGGGACTGTGAATGACGGAAGTTGTGTCATCTTACTGGAGCTGATTCATTGCCTCTTCCCAGGTATATCCAAAGCCAATGCAGTCTTTCTCTCTCCACGGGAAAGCACAAATCGTCCCTGCCTTTTCCTGCTGCCATGTGGCGAGAATGGATTTATAGGTTTCTACGCTGATCTCCTGCCCGTTTCGGGTACATGGAACCGTTTTTCCCTGTAGTCCATCATCTTCCCGGAGCAGTTTGTCTTTGATAGTGATTCCGCTAAAATCCGCTGTCATTCG
>JAFUZM010000084.1 GCA_017476605.1 Clostridia bacterium | reverse complement strand
CCGGAGTCATACGCGTGGAGAGATGATAACTCCCTTCCGAGGGTAACAATGCAAAAACCTCCTGTGCACTTTTTCTCGTATTGACTAGACACATAACCTGTTTTTTCTGTTCGATACTGGACGCTAACGTTTCGAAATCCACGGTTCCTTTTCGTATAAAACGGACTCTTCGAAAGAACATCTGGAGCTCACTGACATTCTTGCAGATTTCCTGGCTTTCAAGAGTTTTATCATATTCGCGGAAAAGATGCTCAAGTGAGGGCTGTGTTGCAGTGAATAATCCCGCAGTTGCCCGATAATGACGTGTCAACTCTGCGATAGCAGATACACACGGTTTTAGATACGCCAGCGGGATCATCTGCGACTCATCAAATATGATGACACTGTTCGCCATGTTGTGAAGCTTTCGGCATCGTGAGGGCTTATTGGAGAATAGTGATTCAAAGAATTGTACGGCTGTGGTGACAATCACCGGCGCATCCCAGTTTTCAGTGGCAAGCATTTGCCGCATGACCTCAGGCTTTTCCATATCACCATCTGCATCATAATCAACGCCGGAATGATGTTCAATCACATTTTCGTCGCCCAATACTTTTTTGAAAACAGCAGCATTTTGCTCAATGATGCTGGTATACGGAATCACGTAAATGATGTGTTTCAGATCATTTTTTACTGCATGCTTCAGAGCGAATGCCAAAGAGGAGATGGTCTTCCCGCCGCCCGTTGGAACTGTAAGCGTGTATAGTCCCTGGCTGTTCTCACCTGCACGCAGGCAATCATCTAAAATTGCACATCGCTTCTGATTTATCTCCGTGACGGGATGATCTAGCCATGGCTTGATATAGTCAAGAAGTTTACTCAGAAGGATGTCCATATCCTCATAACCACCTCGAAGCGTTTCTCCTGACATAAACTTCTCGGTATCGAGAAAATCAGCATCTACAAGACATGAAAAGAGCATACGGGTATAAAACTGGGCGCTAAATAAGTTATCCGGCTTCAGGAGCCATTGCGGCATCATCATCCCTTTATCTACTGTATTTTCCAGTCCAAATGCAGAGTAATCATAATCACCCGACAAATCCTTTTTCAGGCGTCCCAACAATGTGCCATCTCCATCCGAGGAAAATCTTCCACCACAGTCTGGCATTCCCCCGTGATGTCCGGCAATTGCAATCGCTCCTGGCATATCTCTCAAATTGGAGGCAATTACTGCGCCGGCTGTAGAATGGTCAACCTTGCTTGTGTGCTCAGGGTCAGCCATACGTCGTTGTGCCGCCGCACTATACTTACCTGCATCATGTAAAATGCCTACTCGTCTGGCATGCGCCATCGCTTCAAAGGGAATGCCGAATCTGCCGGCAAGCTCTGAAACGTTATCCAGATGATCCTTCAGTGGCTGAATTTTTCCCTCTGCATTCTTATGTCCGATAAACACGGATATCTCCCCTTCTATATGCTTATAATGATTCCAATTTAAGCAATCTGTATCTTGCATTTCTGTCCGTTGTTACAAGCAGGTAAATGAACCAATCATCATGTTATTAATGCATAACCAACTGTATCACATCAGCAGTAAATAATCAACTTCCCATCAATGAAAAATGGCAGGTCATGTGACCTGCCATTAAAACAATATGAAATTTAAGTATACGCTGCACGAACAGGTAAAATCTCAATGATTCCGTTATGCGAAGTGTAACAATAGCTTTTCTCTTGCCCTGCTACATGGAAATGCTTCCATTGATCGGTCCGTAAATCAGATCCGGTACACAGGTGATAAGCACTGGTATGAAGGTGATCAGAAGGAGAACGATAAAGAGACACAGGATGAATGGCCATACCTCTTTGATAAAGTCTCCGATTCGACATCCCGTAATTCCGCAGGTGGTGAACATCATGGAACCAAACGGAGGTGTAATACCGCCAATCATGATGTTAACGATGCAGACAAGACCGAAGTGAATGGTGTCAACGCCCAGGTTCTGCGCAACCGGCAGTAAGAGCGGCGTTGCGATCATAAGCGCTGCTCCGCCTTCAAGGAACATGCCCATGATAAGGAGAACAACGTTTACAAGCATGAGGAACACGTATTTGTTGCTTGTCATGGTTGTAATGGAGGCAGCAACAATCTTCGGCAGATTTACATAGCTCATGTAGTTGCCGAACGTCGCCGCGGAGACCATGATAAGAACAACGCTGGATGTACCTGCAATCGTATCAAGAAGAATCGGAATAAAATGCTTCTTGAAACTGAGACGCTTATAGACAAATTTGCCAATGATGAAGCAGTACAGAACCGCAACAGCACCGCCCTCAGCCGGTGTAAACAGGCCAAAGCGCATTCCAAGAATGATTCCAAACGGGAAGAAGAGTCCCCAGAAGGAAATAAATGCCTGACGGAGAACTTCCTTGATCGGCGGGAACCGGTCTCTTGTCGTCGGATAATTCCGCTTGTGGGCAATAATCGACACCACGATCATCATGGAAATCGACATGAGAATGCCGGGTACATAACCAGCGGCGAAGATTCTACCGAGGGATGCCTGAGCAATCAGGGAATAGACGATCAGGTTAACTCCCGGCGGAATAACCGGTGTTGCCGCAGAGGATGCTGCAGTGATGGCCGCAGAGAACGCCTTTGAATATCCGCGCTTTTCCATCTCAGGAACCAGCATCTTTGACTGCATGGCGCAGTCAGCATTTGCAGAACCGGAGCAGCCGCCCATCAGCATACTGAGAAGAACGTTCACCTGTGCAAGTCCGCCCTTCATATGACCGGTAACGCATTCGCAGAAATCCATCAGCTTGTCACTGATTCCGCCAAAGTTCATAACTGAACCGGACATGACAAAGAACGGAATCGCCAGCATGGAGAAGGACTGCGTGGAGTTCATGACCTTCTGCAGGATTGTCCATGGCTGAACACCGTTATTGATGAAAAGGAAATAAAAGAATGTGGAACCAAAGAGTGCATAGACAATGGGCATTCCAAGGAAGTAAAGAATAAAGACCAGAAAGATCGGAATCAAATTCGTAAATGTCATGCTTTAACTCCCCCTTCCTGTTCCGGATTCTTCGGCTTAATGACATGGAGCTGATCTTTGAGGAAGAAATAAATGGAATAACAGAATGATAGGCCAAATCCCAGAGGAACGGCAATGCCGGTAATCCATTTCGGAATACGGAGCGTATCTGTATAGGTCAGTTTGACGGTTCCCCACTCAAACACACCATCTACAAACTTATACGCGATTCCGCGTTTCCAGATCAGGTTGGCGACATACTGTGCACTGATATAGGTCAGAAGAAGAAGAATTGCAATTTCGAGCAGGCTTACAATAAAACCGATAACCCTTCTCGCTTTTCCATGAACAAGATTGACGATGATATCAACGCCAAGATGCGCATGCCTGCGATGTGCATAGGCACTTCCCATAAATACCGTCCAAACGAACAGCGATGTAACCACTTCGTCCGTCCATTTGATCGGATTGTTCAGGAAATAGCGGAAAATAACATTGAGATTAACCAGAAAAACGCAGATCGTCAATGTTACCCCGCAAATAATCGCATCCAGATTCGTTATTATAGTTTTCGGGGTAATCTTACCTTTCATAAAGTTCCATCCTTACTTTACTCAATATGGATGTGGACTGCCTCAAATCGAGACAGTCCACATCCGATCTGAACGAATGATAAAGAGAGACGGTATCCCTTATTTGCTGGCACGGAACGCATTGATGAGGTCAACGATCTTCTGATGGAGCTCAGGATCGGCGCCGTACTCTTCAACAATCCAATCATAAACCGGATCGCAAGCCTTGGTGAAGGCATCAATGTCAACCTCGTTCCAGGTGACACCAGCTTCGGTCTTCATCTTTTCGATCTGAATCGCCTCGTCGTCAGCACAGGAGGTCTGCTCCCACATACCGAACTCAAGAGCGGCTTCATCCAGAATGTCTCTCCACTTAACAGGCATCTCCTCATAGACGTCCTGAGCCATGAACAGCCAACGGGTCGCGATGAAGTGGTTGGTCAGAGCAACTTTCTTGACCAGCTCATACGGAGCACCGGCGCCAGCCAGTGTGGAGGTGGATCCTTCGAATCCATCAACGATACCGGAGGAGATGGAGGAAAGGCACTCGGTGAAGGACATCGGAACAGCGGTCGCGCCAAGAGCCTCAATGGTCTTGATGAACAGAGAGGAAGTGGTGGAACGAAGCTTTACACCCTTCAGATCTTCCGGGGTATGGATGTCGAGATTGGTAACGACGGAACGATATCCGAATGAATAGTGGGTATCCAGGATATGGATGTTTTCCTCAGCCAGACGATCCAGAACATCTTTCACGATATCGGAATCCATGAGATAGTTGTATTCCTCGTCGTTGTTGATGAGCATCGGTCCAACGAGAACAGCGCAGTCGCCAACCCAGTCAGCGAACAGAGACGGCTCTTCAAGGCCGATCCACTTGTCGCCATTCACAGCATGAACGACGGAATCACGATAGCAATCCAGTTCATTCAGTCCGTGGAATTCAACCGTAACATGTCCTTCGGTACGCTCTGTGACCGCCTGGGCAAACAGCTCAGCAGCCTTATAGTTCCATTCCTTTGGATTGAAAACGTTTGAATAGATCAGGGTGACATTGTACTTCTCAGCTGCGGCCTCTTCCTCAGCTGTGTAGGTCTTTCCCTCTGCCAATGCAGTCATCATGGTGAAAATCATGGCCAGGGACAGGAACAAAACGACAAATTTCTTCATAGTTTCTCTTTCCTTTCTTTTTTTCAGCGATAATCCCTTTCGCTGATTTGACAATATAGTAACACTTGATTCTATCTACGTCAATAAAAAATTTGCCTGATTTTCCAAAAAATTTGAGCAAAAATGTATATATTTTACAACGGAATTCTCAATTGTTGTCACTTTTACTAATCATCCGCATCTTGTTCTTCTCCCTCATATTTGTTACAATACCGCTACCATCAGTTCAGGAGTCAAGCATGAAATCCAAAGTATTTATTGAGGTACATTCTCAGCACGATGAGGATACACTTGTTGCGCTCTCACATATGCAGTATGATCTCTTTTGCACCCGTAATCGAACCGCACGTACCCTGCTCAGCGTCTTTCTGATTACCTTTGCGCTGCTTTATGGCAATAATTCCTGGTGGGCGCTGCTTATCATTGCATATGGCTGCTACCTGCTAACCTTTACCTATGCCTCTGCCAACCGAACCGCCCATAAGATCGCCGACCAGATCAAGGCAGCAGGTCTTCCCTTCCCCGCCTCCATCTATCAGTTTGATGATAAGGCCATGCACATTATCTCACTTCCGGAAAAGGAAGAGCTCGATCCTCTCTCCTATGACAGCGTTCTGCAGATGGGAGAGGACATGGATGCCTATTATCTGTTCCGTGATTCATATGGCGGCTACCGCATTCCCAAAAAGGAATTAGGTGAGCGCGAGGAAGAGTTTCGAACATTTGTCCAGAATAAAACCGGGAAGAAGTTTTTAAGGCGTCTCACGCCACTGCGCCGCTTCCTTGATATGATCAATAAGAAAAAGATCCGGTGACCCGGATCTTTTTCTTATTGATCAGTTATTCCCGCACTTCAGTACCGACCCAGATGCACTCCGGAATCGGTTCATAAGTATCTGTTCCTACGGTTTCTTCCTTTTGAATCAAACCGCTTTCATCATAATAGATGCGGCTTGTTGTGACAATTCGTCCGTCGATTGCCGCGTTGCGAGGAACACGGTCATCCGTATATCTGGCGTAGATGCCCTCGCTGTCAAGAAGATATAGAGGCTCCGCTGCGGCTGGCAGCAGTTCACTCTCATGCACAATCTGAATCTTTGCCGCCTGGCGCTCACCCATGATTTCAAGCACTGCCATCTTGTTTCCATCTTTTTCATATACGCGACTGTGAAAAAAGATGGGCATACTCGAGTTGTTCCGGATGACAAGATCCAGACCCTGATCAGATACCGTTGCCTCCTCACCCGGTTCCCAGTCCTCGGGAAGCATGACAGAGGCGGACCTTGTTACGATCTCCAGTCCCGCTCCAAGAGCACATTGATACAGAAGAGAACTGGCCCGACAGACGCCTCCGCCGATTCCGTATACCTCCCATCCATAGGCAGGCTCCTTTGCATATTCATATCCATGCTCTGCGGTGCGCTGGCCAATATAGTCGTTAAAAGAAAACTGTTCCATGCTTCCGAGTGAAGCCCCATTCAGCTGCAGGATCGCAAGTTCCGCATTTTCCGCTGCTGCACCTGAACCAAGGGAACAGGTGACACGGTTCATAAGCCGGATGGAATTCTGAAGCTCTGCCCTGGTGACGTCGGGTTCAATCCGGTCTGTCTGGATCACGTAGATCCCGGTGGTATGCGATTCTACCGCTTCTTTCACCGTTTCCATGACATCCTTTGTGATCACCCTCATACCGACGATTTCATCCGTATAGACAAAAGGCTCACTCTCAGAGGGCAGATAGCGTACCGTTGCATCAACAGGATCCGAGTCAAGTTCTTCCTTGATTCGCTTCAGATCCTGCTCCACATTCTCGAGGGAATAGGTCATCTCTGGCATCTCAAAGATGGGCTCCGCCTTCAGTTTCAGCATTGAAAGAAGCCTTGAGATCATCCCGGATTCATGCCCGATGGCAAAAAGCGGATCCAGCGTCTTCTCAATGTCATACGCCATTTCAAAGTCCTCGGAGGTGTAGACAGAGGTTCCGCCCTCATATTCAAATGTATAGGTAAAATCGGAAAAGTCGTTTTTCTCAATTACCTTAAGGCGATCTGATGCCTGATCATAGGTTTTCCCCTCCAGGGGTTCACCGGAGACAAAAATGCCCGGCAGGAATGTATTGGTATATTCTTTTGTTTCCAGGTAAAGCCAAATGATGAACGATGAAAGCAGGACAGCCAGAATAAACACAAAGACCGAGACGACCGCAGCGCCGTTCGGTCTTTTCCGTTTATGTTTGGGCTTTTCCTTCTTTAGCGGTTTCTGCTGAGGCGGTTTATATCCCGCAGTCGTAAAAGACATACCTTCCCTCTCTATTTCAGCCATGTTGGGCAGTCTTTTTGCATTGCCTCATAAAGGCGCAGCAAATCCTCTTTAAAGTCCCAGCGATCGCACCCCTGGCCGAGGATGGTATTCCGGACCTCCGGTCCATGGAAATCCGAACCGCCGGTGACAAGCAACTGTTCTCTTCTCGCAATCGAAAGCAGCATATGCACCTTATGATTCGCCGTGCTGGGATGATACACTTCCATTCCCATCAGCCCTTCGGAATGCCAGTAATGGACCAGACTCTCAAGGGCCATTTCGCCAGATTTCAGTTCCATCGGATGCGCCAAAATGGGCACGCCTCCGGCGCTCAGGATGGTCTCACACCCCTCATGCACAGAGACCTCGGCCTTGGGAACATAGCCGCATTGCCCCGGGACAAGGTAGCGCCTAAAGGCATCCTGAACCGACGATGCATACCCAAGCTGTACAATCGCTCTTGCGATATGCGGACGTCCGATCATCCCGCCGGCGTTCCTCAGGACATCCTCCATCGGAATCGGGATGCCCGCCTCCCTGAGCTTCAAAAGCATCTGCTCGGCCCGATCAAGCCGTTCCTGTTCCCGGCGGCTGCTGAAGGCCTCAAGCTGCGGGCTTTCGGGGTCCACGCCATATCCAAGAACGTGGATCTCCTTTTCCCCACCGCAGCTAAGCTCAATCCCCGGAAGGAAATCCATGCCATATTCCGCCGCTACCCTGGCTGCCTCTCCGATACCGCTGCAGGTATCATGATCCGTCAGGGCAACCAGGGAAAACCCTTCCTGATGAGCAAGCTGCATCAGGGCAGCCGGTGGCATGGTTCCATCACTGGCAGTGGAATGCATGTGCAGGTCGATTTTCATGCGTTCTCCGGTACCGGCAGCACCGGTTCTTTCTCAAGCTCATGGCCAAACATGAACGTTTCAAACTCTCCGCGGTCAATGGTTTCCTTCTCGATCAGGAGCGCACTGAGTCCATCCAGACGTTCCCGGTTTTGAGTCAGAATCGTCTTTGCCCTCTCAAGTGCCTCATTCATCTTCTGCTGGACCTCATGATCGATAAGTGAGGCCACGCTTTCGCTGTATCCCTTCCCCTGCTGACCGTATTCCATGGCGACAAAGACTTCATCCTGCCGCCCGCCAAGGAAGATGGGCCCCATTTCATCGCTCATGCCATACTGCATGACCATCCGGCGGCAAACCTCCGTTGCCCGCTGCAGGTCGGAGGACGCGCCGGTGCTGACCTGACCCAGAACCAGTCCCTCAGCGGCATATCCGCCAAGTGCCATGGCAATGTAGTCAAGCAGCTGAGCTCTTGTTGTGAATTCAGTTTCCGTATCCGGGAGCAAGAGCGTATGTCCACCGCTGCTTCCTCTTGGCATGATCGTCACCAGATGGACCTTGTCACATCCCTCAAGCAGCTCACCTACGATGGCATGGCCAGCCTCATGATAAGCAACAAGTCGTTTGTCTGCATCCGAGAAAACATGACTGCGCTTTTCAGGACCGATCTGAACGCGCTCAATCGCGTCGCTGATGTTCCGTGCCGTAATCTCTCTGTTTCCACCACGGGCACAAAGAATCGCAGCCTCGTTCATGATGTTTTCAAGGTCTGCACCAGAACAGTAGGGCGTCCGCTTGGCCACAATGGAAAGATCCACATCCGAGGCCAGCGGCTTATCATGGCAGTGCACCTTGAGAATGGCCTCACGCCCGCGCACATCCGGATAGCCCACCGAAATCTGGCGGTCAAACCGTCCGGGGCGCAGCAGTGCAGGATCAAGAATGTCCTTCCGGTTGGTTGCAGCAAGAACGATAACGCCCTCGTTTTCAGCAAAGCCATCCATTTCAACCAGCAGCTGATTCAGCGTCTGCTCACGTTCGTCATGTCCGCCGCCCATACCGGCGCCGCGGCGACGACCCACGGCATCAATTTCATCAATAAAGACAATGCAGGGGGCATGCCGCTTTGCCTGTTCAAACAGGTCACGAACACGGCTGGCACCCACGCCGACAAACATTTCAACAAAGTCAGAGCCGGAGATGGACATAAAGGGAACTCCTGCCTCGCCGGCGACGGCCTTGGCCATCAGGGTTTTTCCGGTTCCCGGAGGGCCAACAAGTAACACGCCTTTCGGAATGCGTGCGCCAACCTGCGTAAACCGCTTCGGATTTTTGAGGAACTCCACCAGTTCCTGCATTTCTTCCTTTTCCTCCACCGCACCGGCGACGTCGGAAAACTTAATCGGATTTCGTCCGGTTTCAAATACGCGTGCGTTGCTGCGTCCAAATGTAAACATCTGTCCGCCGCCCTGCTGGCGCATCATCACGATCCAGAATACGACAAGCAGCACCATGGTGATGAGATACGGGATCATTTCGATCAGCCAGGTGGGTGTGTTGTTTCGTATATAATAGAGATCGTACCCGAGATCCAGCACACTGATCTCCTCAACCGGGACTCCGGCCTTTTTCGCCGCAATCTGCCGGCAGCTCAGCACAAAATCGCTGGAGATGACGGACATCAGGTCATAATTCGACCGCGAAAACTCGGCAATCGGAATGGTACTGACCTTAAGATGGGCATAGGCTGTGCTGCCCTCAATGGCAACCGCATCCACCATTTCCCGGTCAATGTACTCAAGGAGCTTATTTGACTCAATCTGTGCCCCGCGGTTTGTGCTCAGCATTGAAGCGGAGAGTACCTGTGAGACTACAAGCACGGCCATGATTAAAATCAATGGCAAAAAGATATTAAGACCCTGTCGATTCATTTAAACGAGGTACCTCCCAATCCTTCCGTTATTCATAAATGCACGGCTTCAGAATTCCAATATCCGGAAGATTTCGATATACCTCTGCATAATCAAGTCCGTATCCGACAACAAAGGCCTTCGGAATTTCAAATCCCACATACTCCGCATTCAGTTCCACCCGGCGTCCCTCCGGTTTATCCAGGAGGGTAACGATTTTAATTGAGCTGGCACCGCGGTCTGCCAGAACACGCTTCAGATAGGACAGTGTAAGTCCGCTGTCAATGATGTCCTCAATGATGAGAACATCCCGTCTCGCGATACTGTGATCCAGATCCTTTAAAATACGTACAACACCGGAGCTCTTTGTATCCTCACCATAGCTTGAGGTCTGCATGAAGTCAATGGTCAGCGGCAGATCTATTTCGCGAATCATGTCCGCGAAAAACAAAATGGATCCCTTTAAAATACTGAGGCACGTCAGCTTGCGCCCTTCATAATCCTTTGTAATCTGAGCGCCCAGTTCCTTTACCCTTGCTGCAATCTGTTCTCTTGTGATTAAAAGCTCGGGTTCAATGTCCTGATAAAGCCTTGATGTTTTGTCCATATAGAAACTCCTTACTATCCTAAAACTTAGGTGTTCTTTCTTATTCATTATGGCTGCCGCCATGATCTAACCGCAGACACCACTTTCGCAATGTTCCGTCCATATTCCCAGGTTACCATAACAGATGCCTCATTGCCCATTCTTATCCGTTCAGAGGCGCGAATGCCGCACATCCAGAGGATTTCCCCATCTGCAGCCCGCAGAACCGGAATCCGTTTGCGAAGCTCAAGACAGAACGGAACAGCCGCAAGGTACTTCTGTGCAGACATGAGCTTTCCCCCAAACGGATGAAACAGATCCTCCCCGAATACCGGCGTAATCCTGGCTTCCTCCATGAGTCTAAGCGGAATTCGCTGCTCATACGCACCGTCGCCGATCTCATTCGGTTTGGCCTCACGAAGCGTAAACCTGCCGAAGCAGGTGCTCTCCTCCCCGCTTTCCATTCTCTGATTCGCTCCATGGAAGTCCCGGGTCAATAGCATCTGGTTTCGCCACAGGCGAAACCTGGCATTTCCTTCAAGATTGACGGCGGTTTCCTGTCCGCTGGTTAGAGCATCCAGCATCGCCGTCATTTTATCCCTGCCTTGACTCTCAATCTTCGCGATGCGAAGAAGTCTGACAAGAGCTCTTGAGGCAAGCGATTCCGGCAAGTCCGACAGGATGTCTCTCGGAAAACAAAGTCCCGCAGGAATGGAAAGCAGATGCTCCTCAATATTCATGTCTGAGAGGAGGTCATCAAAGTACCGTTTGTCACGAAGTGCCGCTTCCGAGAGCCGCAGAATGGCCCTGGTGGCTCCGGGATAAGCCCTTTCAATCTCCGGAAGCAGGACGTTTCGGATGCGGTTTCTGGTATACCGGATGTCCGAATTTGTTTCATCCTCGCACCAGGAAACGCCTTTTCCTGTAAGATAGGCCCGCAGTTCCTCCGAATCTGTCCCCAGTAGCGGACGGATCAATGGCCCGTCCCGCCAGGGCATTCCGGAAAGTGCATCCATGTCGCACCCCCGAAAGAGGTGCATTAAAATGGTCTCTGCCTGATCCAGGCGATGATGCGCCAGTGCAATGGCATCTGCGCCAATGACAGTCCTTTCGTCTTTCAGGCACTGATACCGCAGCATGCGGGCAGCCTCTTCCATCCCGATATGCTTTTCGCCTGCAACCCCTGGAACATCCACATGAAAAACCCGACAGGGAATTGCCAGCTTCTGGCACAGCGATTCAACAAAGGACGCATCCCTCCTGGAGGTCTCTCCTCGAATCCCATGCTCGACATGGACGCAGAATACCTCAAGCGGATACGACTCGCTAAGCTCATGGAGCATAAGCAGCAGCGCTGTGGAATCGGCACCGCCGCTGCAGGCAACAAGCACTTTGTTGCCAGGGATAATGCCGCACTGCTTTTTTAGAATTTTCCCTAACTCTGCTGCTTCCATCAAGCCCACCCTTTTGCATGAAAACCGTTCCTTTGTTCTGCCAAGTTCATGGCCTCGCAATTATATCACATTTGCCTCGCGATGACGAAGCGATTATTCCTCGGAATCGAATTCCGCCATTTCCTCGATTTCCTCCATGCGTTCGGTGAGCATATCCAGCATATTGAGGTAGTCGTAGTATTCCTCGGTTTCGGTTTCCTCGGGTTCGTTTTCTTCCATTTCCTGATAGAGACGTTCACAGTGCTGATACAGGCTGCGTAGGTCCTCAGGAGAAAGGTCATCCAGTTCAATGTCAAGAACCTCATCCAGCTCTTTTCTTACATCCACAGGGTCTCACCTCCCCATTACAAAGCTTTTTCAAATCAAACTTTCGGTCTGTTTCTATTACTTTATGAGTGCATGCGGTCTCTTTTGTCTGGGACACACAAGACTCTCAGTATCCGACTGCTCGTCATATGCACATTCATTTGAAGCGTTTTTGGAGTATATCGTCTCCCTATGTTCTTGTCAAGACTATGTCATGCCTTAATTCTCATGTTTCCGTTTCAGCGCGATGCTCGAATCAAGCTTGCTTTTTCGTTCCATTTTCTATACAATGATGCATATTTTAAGAGAGAGGAGCAGCATCATGTCCGTTAAACACCGTTTTCTTGTTCTGCTTCTTTTTCTATGTGTATTTGTCTCCTCTGCATTTGGCGAAACGCGGGCATTACTCATTGCCTGCCATGACTTTTTGCATCTGCCCTCTCTTGGCGATGCTGTTTCCGGGAATCTCACGATGCTCTCTGAAACCATGCAGCATGCCGGTCTTCCGGATAAAAACATTCGGATTGAGGATGGAACCATCGGGGACATTCCAAAGCTGCAGCAATGCATTTCAAACGCCTTCCATTCGAGTAACGATGGAGATCTTTCCATTATATATATCTGTACCCATGGATTTGATGAGAACAATGGACATCTTCTCCTTTCGGATGGACGCCATGAGGAGGCGCTTACCGGCCCCGCCTTATTCGACCTGCTTGCCCCAATCAAGGGTGACGTTCTTGTCCTCCTGGATGCCTGTCATTCCGGTGCTCTGATCGGCCAT
This sequence comes from Clostridia bacterium, assembly GCA_017476605.1. GTDB lineage: Bacteria > Bacillota > Clostridia > Christensenellales > Aristaeellaceae > Ventricola. The sequence goes on along the minus strand of JAFUZM010000084.1, from coordinate 13,614 downwards.
GGTGCAGATGCACTCCCGGTTCATGTTCCTGAAAACGTTCACGTGATCACATCCTCTCTTGGAAACGAATCCGCGTGGTATTACGATCATCGCAGGCTGTCCTCCGGTGCCATTTCCTATTTCTCGCAGGCATTTTGCACCGGGCTTGGCCTCTTCGGACACCTTGAGGCTGATACGGATGGAGATGACGCGGTTTCCCTTTGGGAAATCTCCTCCTGGATTCGTCAGAATGTGGCCTCCTCGACCTGTCAGGTTCTTTCCTCAAGCCTCCATACCCTCCTGCTTCCCATCTGTACAGACAGTACACGTTCCAAACCCGTCGAAGGATTCTTCTGCGGATCTCAGCTGATCTCCTCAGTCAACACCGATTTCCGCTTTTCCTTCTATGTCACCCGAGAGGCACAAATCGAATATCGCCTTACTCCTTTTGAAAACGGCAACTGGAACTGGGGCTCTCCCATTGTCATCCGCGACAGTGAAACAACAGCGGAAACCGGACGCGGTACAAAAACCAGAACGCTTACGATCTCTCCCGAGAACAGAAACTCAACCCCCTATCTGATTTTCCAGATCTTTGCCTATGAGGATTCTGTTCCTGTACTCTGCGGGGAACGCCTGCTTGCCATGCAGCCGGATAACGCCAGTGCATCTCTTACCCTCAGTGTTTCCCCCTCTTTTAACCTTCCTGCAGAGATTCCGCTTGCACTGACCATTACCCCGCCCTCTATTTACCGCATCTCTATTTATGATGAAACCGATAGCGAAATCAGGCGCCTTCATTTCGGTGAGCTCACCCGTCCCTCTTCCGAGAATGTTCAGTACCTGATCTGGGATGGCCGGGATGATTCCGGGGCGCTGGTTTCCGAGGGAAGCTATACGATTGAAATCATCTCGCTGTTTAATGGACGTCGTCTTCAGATCTCACAGGATGTTCACTTGAGGCGCAGATAGGCGATGTTCTCTCCCGCAGGCACATTTGTCTTTGCCTGTTTGCGAAGCAATCCACACAAGTCTCTGCCACATGAGGATCCATTCCTCATATGGCATATCGCAGATGGAATTATGACTTTTCACAATGGATGGTTTGTGATATAATCACGACGAATTTCTCCTCTCTTGAAAGGAAACATCATGCAAAACAATCGTTCCCAAAGTAGCGCCCGTTCAAGGGGCAGGCGCAAGGGATTACAGAGGGTAAAGCCTCCGAAATATACATTTCTTCTGCTCATCCTTCTTCTGGTTCTCCTCATTCTGCTGGTCATCTTCTCGCCCACCATTTCCACGCCTCCGGCAACCAATGTGTCCGGGACAGAAGTTGACCCGGAGACCGCCGGAACCGGAAACATACGCTTCCGGATTACAGAGGTGATGTCAAGCAACCGCACCGCGTTCCCGGATGAAACAGGAGCGTTCCCCGACTGGATTGAACTGAGCAATACCAGTCAGGAGGACATCTCCATTGGCGGTTACGGTCTCAGTGACCGGGATGATAAGATTCTGTTCGTCTTCCCGGATATCCTCCTTGCCCCCGGTGAGCACATCATCGTTTTTGCCTCGGATACCACGAAAAACACAGCAGGCGAAACGTTGCACGCAAACTTTAAGATTTCCTCCGCCGGAGATACCCTTTTCCTGTTCGGCACAGACGGCATTGCCTATGAGAAGCTGGAAGTGCCTGCCATGGATGCCAACATGAGTTATGCCTGGATCGGGGATGAAAATTACATCATCACGCAGCAATACTCCCCCGGATATGACAACAACCAGGAAGGGTATGCCGCGTTCCGCTCGGAAACGGTTCTGCCAAGCGGTCAGCTGGTCATCAATGAAATCTGCGCCTCCAGCATCACGACGCTGGCCGATGAAGACGGGGAATACCCGGACTGGATCGAAATCCATAACAACGGATCCAATCCCATTGATCTTTCCAATTATGCCCTCTCGGACAACAGCGACAATCTGGTCAAGTGGCGCTTCCCACAGGGGACGATCCTCCCGGGTGGCGGATATTTCGTCGTCTTTGCCTCCGGCAAGGACCGTCCGGCATCCGCCGGCTCCTGGCCGCACGCCAGCTTCCGGCTGAGAAGCAATACCGAGACCGTCATCCTTTCCGATATTCAGGGACGCATGATTGACCTGGTCACCTATGATAACCTCCAGTCGGATACCTCCTGGGGGCGTGATGAGACGAACGATCCATCCAACTTTAAGGTCTTTACGCAGCCGACACCCGGTATGCCCAATATCCGCTCCAGTGAAACCGCCATGGATACGGCACTGTGTCTGGCCAATACCTCCGGTCTCTATATCACTGAGGTGATGACCGGAAATACCAAAACCCATACCCCCGGCGTCAATTACTTTTACGATTACGTTGAAATCTACAACATGAGCGGACAGGCCGTTAACCTTAAGGGTTACGGCCTGTCTGACAACATAAAGAAACCTCGCAAGTGGCAGTTCCCGGATCTGACCATAGAAAACAACAGCTACATCGTCATTTACTGCGATAAGACGCAAACCAGCAAACCCGGTGTCTATACCTTCACGGATTTCGGGCTCAAGCAAACCGGCGAAACCGTTGTCCTGTCGACACCGGAGGGCAAGGTGCTTGACAAGGTGGTCGTCCCCCAGCTCTATGATGACACCTCATACGGACGTACGCTCGGTCAGGCAGGCCTGTTCTATTACTCAAATCCGACACCGGGTGAGCCCAATACTACCGGATTTGTCGGATATACGGACCCGCCTGAGTTCCTCAAAACCGGTGGCAACTTCGAGCGTCCGCTTTCCGAGGCGAACGGCGTCACCCTGACCGTTCCAAGGAACGCCGTCGTCCGCTATACAACGGATGGCTCGGATCCGACCATTTACTCAGAAAAGTACACCGGTCCGATTCCCATTGAAAAGAGCACGGTAATTCGTGCCCGTGCCTTCCAGGATGGCCTTGAGCCCTCGCCCATTGTCTCCTCTACCTACCTGATCGCGGTCTATCATACACTGCCCATTGTCTGTATCACAGTGGATCCCGATCATCTTTGGAACGAGGAAAACGGCATGTTCGCAGATGGTCCCAATATTGATCGCGAGAATACGGATCCGCCGTGGAAAAATGCGACCTATTGGCAGAAAAACTGGTTCGGCGGCTGGATTGAGTATCTCGATACGACGGGCACCCGTCAGATTTCCCAGGGCATGACTTTCCGCGTCATGGGACAGTATTCCCTTGACATGCCGCAGAAAAGCCTTTACATCAAGGCCGACAGTCAGTACGGAAAGGATTCCTTTGACTACGCCTTCTTTGATGACCGTCCCTATACCAGCTATGCCAGCATCGTCCTCAGGAACGGCGGTCAGGACGGCCTTTACACCCGGGTCATTGACGGCATGCAGGCCAGACTCATTGACCAGAGCGGAAGCTCGGTGGTCACCCAGGCCTGGCGCCCCGTGATCGTCTACATCAATGGCGAATATTACGGGCACTATAATCTACGCGAACGTGCCGGATATAAAATGGTCGCCCAGCATGAGGGATGGCTGAATGCCGATGACATCGACATGCTTGAATCCAACGGTACAAGCAGCACGCAGGTCAATCATGGCAGCAATGCCGCCTACAAGGAGCTGGTCAGCTACGTGGAAAGCCATGATCTTGCGAACGACACCGAGGCCTTCCAGTATGTCTGTTCACAGGTTGACGTCGACAACATGATCGACTACTTTATCTTTGAATCCTTCTTTGGCAATACCGACCCCGGCAACATCCGCTTCTACCGGAACGCCAAATCCGGAGACGGCAAATGGCGCTATCTCTTCTACGATTCCGACTGGGGCTTCTTCAATGTCACCCTCAGTAAGAACAAGATTTCCGGTGGTGTCGCCTACGTTCTCAACGAAAAGGGAATGGGCTCGCAGAAAATCAAGTCCAACGTACTCATTCGAAACCTCATCAAGAATCCGGAAATCCGCGAGAAATTCCTCCTACGCTACGGAGAACTCTATCGCACCGTCTTCACAACGGAATACCTGACGAACCTTTTCAACTCGATGATTGCACAGATCAAGCCCGAAATGGACATGCATATGCAGCGCTGGGCCTCGAAGGTTCATAAGAAAATTTCATTTGACCAGCCCAAAAACCCCGAGGGCGGATACAACTACTGGGTCACCCGTTGTGAGCGCATGCTCACACGAATCTTCCCCAGGCGTCCCTACTACATTTACAATGACATCCAATCCTATTTTGGCCTGAGTGACGAGCAGATGCTTTACTACCTGGGTCCCCGTCTCGGTACAGAATAATCCCATCTTTTCAACTTTTATTAGGAGGCTACCCTTATGCGCAGCATTATCAATGACGTCAGCGTAACCGAATGGTTTGAGCAGCAGATGGTTGCATTAACCCCGATGAAAATGGTTCTGGCTCTTGCCATGGGCTTTCTCGTCGGTCTCATCATCGCCCTTGTTTACCGCAAGGCCTTCCGCGGCGTCCTCTTTTCTCCCTCTTTTGCCACCACCCTGATCATGCTCTGCATGATTACCACTCCTGTGGTCATGTGCATCAAGAGCAACATTGCCCTGTCCATGGGCATGGTCGGTGCCCTGTCCATCGTCCGTTTCCGTACCGCAGTGAAGGATCCCCTGGATACGGCCTATATGTTCTGGTCTCTGACCATGGGCATTCTACTGGGTGCAGAGCTTTACACCATCGCGCTGGTTGTGGTTGCCGGCATCTCTGTCGCCATGCTCCTCCTCGCCTTCTTCCGGATCCGTACCCCCAACACCTATCTTCTGGTTGTTCATTACGATGAGTTTGCGGAAAACGATGTCATGGATTTCATCCGGCGCATCAAGGTCCAGCGTCTTCGCAGCAAGGCCGTCACCCCCGGTGGCGTGGAGCTGACCGTTGAGGTCCAGCTGAAAGAACGCTTTGACATCGTCAACAAGATGCTGGATACCGAGGGCGTTCACAACGCCACATTGATCGCATGTCAGTCCGAGGCCGGAAACTGATCCATATTGAGGAGATATCATGCCAAGTGTTCGAAAGATTCCGCTGCGTCATGAGCTGAAATTTTTAATCACTCCCGCGGAGCTGAGCGTCCTGCGCTCCATCATCTCTCCGCTCATGCAGCATGACCCCAACGGAGGCCCTACAAACGAATACCTGATTCGTTCCCTCTATTTTGACACCATCAACGATGATGCCCTTGAGGAAAAGATTGCAGGTGTCGGAAACCGCAAAAAATACCGAATTCGCATTTACAACTTCAGTGACAAGGTCATCAAGCTTGAATGCAAAAGTAAGTACGGTGACCTCATCTCAAAGCAGTCCGTCTCCATTCCAAGAGACCTTGCCGATCAGCTGATTGCCGGCGACCCGGAAGGCCTTCAGCGGATGCGCCATCCCCTTCTCCACGATGTCTTTCGGGAGATGCGCACACGCCTCCTCCGCCCCGCCGTCATCGTGGATTACGTCCGCGAGGCCTATATTCTTGATGCCGAGGAGGTTCGAATCACCTTTGACAAGCAGATTCGAACCGGTCTCAACTGCTTTGATATGTTTGACGGCAGCATCCCCACGTATCCGGTTTTTGACGATCCCGTGGAAGTCCTTGAAGTCAAATATGATGAATTCCTGCCCTCGTACCTTCAGACCGCCCTCAGCTGTGTCACCGCACAGAGAAGCGCAGTCAGCAAATACACCTGGTGTCGTCGTTACGAAAACAGGGAGTATTAACACTCTAATGGAAACCGAGGTTTAATCATGGAAATAACCGGTCGTTTGATGCTGATCATCGATGACAGCCCGCAATCCCCCATCCCGCAGGATACCCTGACCGAGGTCAGCGAGGATGAACAGGAATATCTTGCCTCTCTCATTGATAAACTCAAAATCTCCGAGGATACCGTTCAGGCCCAGTTTGTCCCCTCCCTTGGGACGGAGGGCAATTACGGCCTGGATGATCCCGATCAATACGGGGATGATGAGCTGCTTGCGAACATGCAGGCCTATTTCCTTGAGTGCATGAGAAAGAAGGAAATTGAGCTTTCCACCTGTGATGTCCTCTTCCTCCATGCCAGAGACGGAATGGTTCATCATCTCTGTGTCCTCATTCTTCCCTACCGCATTGCCCCTGCCCACTATTTTTCGCAGGATGCCCAGGGAACAAAGGCCGAGGTCGTTGGCAGCTATCATCTTCCTCCCCAGTCCTCCAACATTCCCGGCATGCTCATCAACAAATCCACCTCCATGTGCTGGATTCACGATCTCAGTGTCCGGCATTCCGAGGGCAAAAGTCGTCTGTTCCGGGATCTTCTCTATTCCTTTGAGGATAAGAAATCCGTCAAGGAAGTCATCAAGGCCGTCGACCAGACCGCCAAGGACATTCTCGCCGACCTTGAGCCCCAGGAGCGAACCGCAAGGGTCAAGCAGGCGATCAATGAAAGCATCGAGGACTCCGGTGCCATTGACCTCACCGTTCTTGGTGATTCTCTTTTCCCCGACCAGCCGGATCAATCCATCGTCTTTACGCAGCAGATGACCGAGGCCGGCGTACAGGAAATCACTCCTGTTGCAGAACAGACAAAGCTCCCCACCCTTGAAAAAATGCGTATCACCACCGATAACGGCGTCTCAATCTCACTGCCCCTTTCCCTTGCCCAGGATGGACAGACGCTTACCATTGAGGAAAACGCAGATGGCACGAGAACCATCATCCTGCGCCATATTCAAACCATCCATACCCGCTGATGTCTTCTCTTTCTCATCCACTTTACTCATCCGTGCACTCATCTGGACAAATTCCCATTCCATTCATGTTGGAAAGTGTAGCGCCGATCATGTCATGATCCCGGTGCTCACACGGGATATTTTACTGTCCACCCCAAGTTCTTCTTAACCACTTAAAAAGGACATGCAGCTGCATGTCCTTTTTATGTCTTCCATTCAAGGAGTTTGTCAGATGACGATCACTGACAAACGTTACTACGCCGAAAGACCAGGTAGATCGTCAGAGGAGCCATGCCCATCGCGTACGCGATGGTTTAGTCAGGAAGCAGGTACCTGACAAAATGGCTTGGCAAATCAACAGATAAAAATGTACCTGCAGAGGAGAGTTCCCGTGCATTTCGAAGGCATTGCTTCCAGTGTGCATGCCATCTTGCATCTTCTTTCTTTGCTTTTTGTCACCCAAAAGCTTTTGTTTTTTACCTCTTGACTTTATCACGCTAAAGTATTATCATAGTATCGTTTCATCGCAAACACATTACGATTTGGAGGAAATCCCATGAAAAAGATCATTTGCATTGTACTCGCACTGATGGCACTGTTTACAATCGCTCTTGCCGAACAGGCAGACAGCGAATACATTAAAGGAAAAGGTAAACTGGTTGTCGGCATCACTGATTTTGAGCCGATGGACTACAAGGATGCCGACGGCAATTGGATTGGCTTTGACGCTGACCTTGCAAAGGCGTTTGCCGCTTCCCTTGGAGTTGAGGTCGAGTTCGTTGAAATCGACTGGGACAACAAGATCCTTGAGCTGAACGGAAAGACCATTGACTGCGTCTGGAATGGCATGACACTGACCAGTGAGGTACTCTCCGCCATGGAATGCTCCAAGGCCTATCTCAACAACGCTCAGATCGTCATCCTGCCTGTTTCCAAGGCCGCTGATATTGCCGACGAAGCTGCACTTGCCAACCTTACATTTGCTGTTGAGGCCGGAAGTGCTGGTGAAGCCGTTGTTACCGAAAAGGGCTGGGCAACCACTCCTGTCAAAGCACAGTCTGATGCTCTGATGGAGGTTGCTGCCGGTACCAGCGATGCCGCTGTAATCGACTCCCTGATGGCTGCTGCAATGGTCGGTGAAGGCACCGGATATGCAGATCTCACCTATACCCTCGAGCTCAACAGTGAGGAATACGGCGTAGGCTTCCGCAAGGGTTCTGATCTTGCAGAAACACTGAATGCTTTCCTCAAGACCGCCTACGACGACGGTTCCCTGCTTGAAATTGCAACAACCTATGGTGTAAACGCTGCTGTCGTTGCACAGTGATGTCATTCACATTCTGCAGAGAATCCTTCGGGATTCTCTGTTTTTTCTATCATATCTGAAGGGAAGTACCTCCAATGAGTATCATCATGGAACAGATGCCGATTGTCTTGCGAAGCCTCAATATCGGATTTCTGCAGACCATTCGCCTCTTTTTTGTCACATTGATCGGCGCCTTTCCTCTGGGACTTGTCATTTGTTTTGGCACCATGTCCCGTTTTAAGCCGCTGTCTCTTCTCTGCAAATTCGTCGTCTGGATTATCCGCGGAACGCCCCTCATGATCCAGTTGCTCATCGTCTATTACTTTCCCGGTCTTGTCTGGCATAATCCCATCTGGGGAAGCGGAGAAAGCGGCCGTTTTCTTGCTGCAAGTGTTGCCTTTATCATCAATTATGCATGCTATTTCTCTGAAATCTACCGTGGAGGCATCCAAAGTATCCCGGTAGGACAGGACGAGGCAGGTCTGGTACTTGGCATGACCCGGTCACAGATCTTCTTTCGCGTAAAACTCCTGCAGATGATTAAGCGCATTTTGCCCCCGATCTCTAATGAAATCATCACCCTTGTCAAGGACACCTCTCTCTCCCGCATCATTGCCCTCCAGGAAATCATCTGGGCCGGGCAGGCCTTCATGAAAGGCAGTCAGGGCATTTCAGGTGCCATTTGGCCTCTTTTCTTTACCGCCATCTATTATCTCGTTGCAAACGGTCTTCTGACTCTTCTGCTTGGCGCACTTGAAAAGAAGCTTGATTATTTCAGATGAGGAGGAGAATCTATGCCTATTCTTGAGGTTTCACACCTGCAAAAATCCTTAATCGTACAGAAGTTCTGAAAGACATATCCTTTGTCGTTGAAAAAGGACAGGCCGTCTCCATCATCGGTTCCTCCGGAAGCGGAAAGACGACCCTTCTGCGTTGTCTCAACTTTCTTGAAACAGCAGATTCCGGAACCATTCGGGTAAACAATGAGGTCATCTTTGATCCCAGCGAATCTGCACATCTTTCCGAACGTGAGCTCCGTTCCCGCCGTCTCCATTTTGGACTGGTATTCCAAAACTTCAATTTGTTTCCCCAGTATACCGCACTGCAAAATGTGACACTGGCAAAATCCCTGATGATCAAATCGCAGCACAGTAAAGATGAGGCTGCCCGTCTTCTCAGGACCATTGATGAGGAGGGCAAGGAACTTCTTGACCGCATGGGACTGTCGGACCGGATGAACAACTACCCCCATCAGCTTTCAGGTGGACAGCAGCAGCGGGTCGCCATTGCCAGGGCACTTGCCCTGTCCCCGGATATCCTCTGTTTTGATGAGCCAACCTCTGCCCTTGATCCCGAGCTTACCGGTGAGGTTCTGCGCGTCATCCGGAACCTGGCAGAGCAAAACTTTACCATGATTATTGTCACCCATGAAATGTCCTTTGCACGTGATGTGGCCAGCCAGGTCATCTTCATGGATGATGGGCGAATCGCTGAAAAGGGAACCCCGGACATGGTATTTAGTCATCCTCAAAACGAACGCACGAAGCAGTTCCTCGCCGGATACAATCAGTGACAATTCAGCTTTCCTGCTGCTTCTGTCACAAATTGTCATAATTTGTTCACAATTCACCCTTCATTTTTAATATTCTCTTCAAATTTCCTTCACAATTTGGCGCTATAATATGCCTGTCTTCCGAAAGAGAAGATAGATCAACATCAAAGGAGATTTTAATTATGAAGAAAACAGTATTCGCATTTATTAGCCTCGTTGTTGTTCTTGCACTGTCCATTACAGCCGGACTTGCCGTGATCGGCCAGGCTGAAAATGATATAGACAACTTTACTGTCCAGTCAGCAAAAGATGCAGAACAGCCTCTCACCATTCCCGAGATTGCCGCTACAGCACGTTCCTCAGTCGTTGCGATTGAAACCGAAACCAAGGTTCGGTACAGCAACAACAGCTACTATGACAATCCCTTCGGAAGCTTTTTCGGATATGGATACGGAATGCCTTATGGCTACGGTTACAGAGACGGTGGACGTGATTCCTCCTATACCAAGAAAGCCGCCGGTTCCGGTGTGATCATCTCTGAGGATGGTTATATTCTGACCAATAACCATGTTATTTCTGGTGTCGACAAGATTACCGTCTATGTGCTTGATGACAAGACAAATGAGGAGACCACCTATGAGGCAACCCTCGTTGGCAGCTCTGAGAGCAAAGACGTTGCTGTTCTTAAGATTGATGCCAAGGGCCTGAACGCCGTTGTCTTCGGTGACAGCGATGATCTGGTCGTCGGCGAGCCCGCCATCGTCATCGGCAACCCCATGGGTACCGTACATGGCTCCGTTACCGCCGGCATCATCTCCTCTACCGAGCATGAACTTACCATTGATGATGTGACCATCAACGCGATCGTAACGGATGCTTCCATCAACCCGGGCAACTCCGGCGGCGCACTCTTCGATCAGTATGGTCATATGGTCGGCCTTGTCTATGCCAAGAGCGTTTCCGTCCAGTATGAAGGTATTGGCTATGCCATTCCTGCAAACGACGTTGCAGAAATGGTCGAAAGAATCCTGAATGACAAAGAGGAATATGCTGATCAGACCAACGGCAGCAAGATCATGCTTGGAATCACCATCTCTGATGTTACTGAAGCCATCGCAGAGCAGTACAGCATGCCAGTTGGTGTCTATATCACCGATGTTCAGTCCATGAGTGCTGCTGAGCGTGCAGGACTCCAGCGTGGCGACATCATCACCGGATTTGCTGGTGAGAAAGTCACCAGCGCGGATGATCTGAATGCGATCAAGGCAAAGCAGACTCCTGGTGAAACTGTAGAGGTTGTCATCGACCGCAACGGCAAAGAGGTCACTCTTGATCTGGTTGTCCCGCAGCCCACTGAGGTTACTACCGAAAATCGCTAATCTCTCTATTCCCTGCCGCACCTCCTGCGGCAAATTTCCCCCCTGGAAAGAGGTACAGCCTTGTGCTGTACCTCTTTCTTTTGCTCTTACGTCAGGCAACAGCGCGCCTTTCTTTCCTTCTCCATTCTGATTGATGTCTGTGTGATTCTGAAATTTGCATTATTGAAGCTTTTATGGTACCATCTTTCTGTTTATCAACGAATCATTCTCCAAGGAGATTTCATCATGCAAAAAATCACCTCTGAAAACCGTTCAAAAATGATGCTTGAGGCTCCGTTGACTCAGATCATTCCCCGCCTTGCAATCCCAACCATCATTTCCATGCTGATTACAGCCATTTACAATATGGCCGATACCTATTTTGTGAGTCAGATCAGCACAGAAGCCTCCGCAGCCGTTGGCGTCATTTTTTCTGCCATGGCGATCTTCCAGGCGGTTGCCTTTATGATTGGCATGGGAAGTGGCACAAATCTCTCTCGTGCTTTGGGCCGCGGCGATGATGAAAGCACCAGGATCTATGTTTCCGTTGGCTTCTTTCTCACCCTGATCATGGGAATCTGCATCCTTGTCCTGGGACGTCTCAACATCCATCCTCTTGTACGTTTCCTCGGGGCAACACCGGAAATTGAACCGGATGCCGTTGCTTATGCAACCTATATCTTCTATGCAGCCCCATTCATGATGACTTCGTTTGCAATGAACAACCTGCTTCGCTTTCAGGGCATGGCCATGTACGCCATGGTCGGTATTACAACCGGCGGCATCTTAAATATGTTCCTTGATCCGATCCTGATCTTTGGTCTGCATCTGGGAACCGCAGGCGCAGCAATTGCCACCGCCCTTTCTCAGATGGTCAGCTTCTTCATTCTCCTGTTTATGTGCAACACGAGAAAAAATACCATTTCCGTTTCACTCCGCTGGTTCCGCCCCACTCCCAAGGTCGTCGGCAACATCTTATACAATGGCGTTCCTTCCCTTGGACGTCAGGGAATTGCCAGCATAGCGACCATCATGATCAACCGTGCTGCAGGAACCATCTCCACGGATCCGGCCACCATCAGCGCAACCATTGCCTCCATTTCCATCGTCAATCGCTTTGTGATGTTTATCAACAGTGCCGTCATCGGCTTTGGTCAGGGCTTTCAGCCGGTCTGTGGATTCTGTTATGGTGCGGGACGATATGACCGCGTTCGTGAGGCGTACTACTTCTGCGTAAAGGTTGCCACCATCATTCTCATTTCCCTTGCTGCCGTTGCGCTCATCTTCAGTCAGACGATCATCCGGTTCTTCCGGGCAGATGATCCTCTTGTCGTTTCCATCGGAACCACTACACTGCGTCTGCAGCTGCTCACTCTCCCACTCTGGGGCATGTACGTCATGAGCAACATGTGCACACAGTCCATGGGCTATGGCCTCACTTCCACCATCATCTCCTCCTCCCGTCAGGGAATCTTTCTCATTCCCATGGTTCTCCTTCTTCCCCGCCTGTTCGGTCTTCTGGGATTACAGCTGGCGCAGCCAATCAGTGATATTCTGGCTTTCATTCTTTCCTTTATTGTCATGCGCAGTGTCATGAACAATCTCAACAGTATGATGCAATCGAAAACAGACTGAGGCACAAGAAATGGCAGATCTTTCTCCTGCAGGCATGCCCGATTCCCTCAGACAATGGGAATACGCAGAACGCAAAAATGACGTCAAAACCATGATTCAGCTCGCGCTTGACAATATGTTCATTCGTAAAGAGATGCAGCAGCTATTCTCGGATCTTCATATCGTCACGGATGACGACTGTTTGGCCCTTTCAATAAAGCTTAGAAAACAAACGTCACATACCGATGAACAGTTTCTTGAGATGCTTGAATTGTGCAATCTCCGCTATACGATCAATGAGAAAAGCATGAATGGGCAGAAAATGCTTGGGGCGATCGCCGATAAGGCTTTCGCCTGCCTTGATTATGGATATTATGAGAATGCACTTCTCTTGGCGCAGCTTCATGATGCCTCATCCTGGTTAGCGCCTATGGGATGGCGTGGCAATTTGGAATAAAAAACAGCGCCAAATTCGCTGATCGTTCTATAATCCGCGTAATCATTAATGCTATTTGCGTGTAAATATTAGTGAGAACCTTCAGTTACGGCATACTCGACAGACTAGATCAACCCGGTCAGCGATAGGCTCATATAAGATCAAATTTCATATAGTTTTGCCTGTATTTCAGTCATTTTTTAGTGGTTTAGTCTATGATCATAAATGGTTAAACCTTTACTATTGCATCGGATAAAAGGTGGTGAAAAAAACAAAAAACAGCCTCACTGAATCACTACTCCCGGGTTCGAGAACAGGTATTCAGCGAGGTATGTGAATGATCATTAAATTCTTCTGGCTTTATTGACTTATAGCAGCGTCAAAAATTAATGGAACGGTTTGACGTTGTCTGCAGCCTATTCATTTGAACGAGAAAAGTGACAAAATTGCACCGCCATAAACCGTACTTTTATTATGCTTGTATTCGGATAATCCGTCACGAACGCCTTACCCGTCGGATTTCCATAATGTGCAATAGTGAAAACGTTATGCTGCCGTTTGGGAAGCATCACTTTTACGAGGCGTAATCACATAATTCCAACGGTGCATATCTGT
>JAFUZM010000083.1 GCA_017476605.1 Clostridia bacterium | reverse complement strand
CCCTACGCCCATTTTCAGAAGACCGAATACGGATGCGCCGAAGGTGAGCGTGAAGCCGATCACCGCCACAGCAATGCCGCTGATGGCCACGGAGCCGAAAATGACATAATAGAGGATCATGAGCAGTACCACCATTGGCATCCCCTGCACCAGCCACAGGCAGAAGCGGGTGACGAGGTTCGCCACGGGATTGCCGTTTCGGCAGAGCATAAACACGCCAAAGCCCAGCAGTGTGCCAAACAGGATGGTCAGCAACGTGATCAGGAGCGTGGTCAGTATGCCATCCACGAACAGCCGCCAGCGCTCCTCTCGGATAAATGTCTTGTTAAAGCTTGACCGGAGGCCGTCAAGGAAGGATGTGCCCTCTCTCTGGGCGGGTGCCGCTTTCTGCGCCCGAACGATCAGGACAAAGGCGGCAGGATAATACTCAACGAAATCTACGGCCTCCGCCCGTTCCGCCGTGATGATAATCGAGCCTGCACCGATATCCGCCTTCCCCGATTGTACAGAGGAAAGAATGGCGGCAAACTCCATGCCGGTAAACTCCACATGGACATCCAGCTCCCGGGCAATCATCAGGATCACCTCAAGGTCAAAGCCACGTAGCTCACCATCCCCGCCCATATAGTTCATCGGCTCCAGCGTATCGCAGGCGGCCACACGCACCGTGCCATTCGAGCCAGGCCAATCCTGCTCCGGCAGCACCTTGACATTTTCCTCAGCGCCCGTCCACTTGTTCCAGGCCGCCTCAATGGCTTCCTGTGGAATGGCGTCAAAAGCTGCCTGCCAGGCATCCCGACGCGGATCGCCCTTTTCAAAGGCGAGGCCAAACGTGCCGTCCTGAAGGCTCTGCGGGAACAGAGCAAGCTCCGGATCGCGGTTCACCGCCAGGGTTGCAATGGCATTGTTGATCAGGAAGGCATCCGTCTTCCCGGATTTGAGCGCCAGCAGAACGTCCGGTGTGCTGGTGTACGAGGAAAATGCCCCGACATCCGGGACCTTGCTGCTCACAAGCTCCTCAAAAGGGGCGCCAGTGAGCATGGAGACGGTCTTGCCGCTCAGATCGGAAAACCCGGTATATTCCGGTTGGGAAGTGGAGGTACCATCGGCACTTTCCTGTGCCTTAAGCACCGCCATAACCGTGCCGCCGACATAATACGGCTCGGAGAAGTTGATGCTCTCCGCGCGTTCCTCGGTAATGGCGATTCCGGCGGCAGCAAAGTCCGCCTTGCCAGCCTGCACCGCAGACAGAAGTCCATCAAAGTTCATGGCCTCGACCTTCAAGCCGTAGCCATATGCCTCGCAAAACCGCGCAGCCAGGTCGATCTCAATACCGACCACATCGTCCCCCCGGAAGTAATCCATCGGCGCATACGCGCCCTCCGTCGCCAGGGTCAGCGTGCCGTTAGGGCCTGAGCTGGAATAGTCAGGGAGAAGCTTGTCTGCCTCCGCACCTTCCGTCCACTTGGAAAACACCGCATCCAGCTCACCGCTGGCCATCAGGTCCGCAAGCCAGTCATTGATCTCCTTGAGCAGTGCTTCGCCCTCCTCTGTCTTTGGCAGCACAAAGCCATACTCGAAGCTGTCGAGGGTTTCCTCCAATACGGTCAGTCGGTCATCCTCCGCCGCCATCAGGCGGAGAACCGGTTCGTCACCGGGGAAGCCGTCGATCTTATTGGCCTCAAGCGCTGCGGCCATATCGGGATAGGAATTGAAATAGCTGATCTGTGCGTCCGGCAGCGCCGTAAGCACAATCTCATCAAACGTCGTGCCCGTCTGGACACCAATGCGCTTGCCGTCAAGCTCCCTCAGATGGCCATACACACCCTTGCTTTTGGGGCCTGACGTCTTCAGGTCCGAGGCAAGCACCGCCAGCACGATCCCACCCTTGCTGGTGGGATCTGAAAACAGGACCTCCTCCTCACGCTCCGGCGTCACGTTCATGTCCGTGGTAAAGTCATACTTGCCGGACTGGATGGCCGGAATGCGCCCGGCAAAGTCCACGTCCCCCAGCTCCAGACGATAGCCAGATTCCCGACAGAAGCGGACCACAAGGTCGATGTCATAGCCCACGTTCTTCCCGTCCTTGATGTAGGAAAATGGCGCGTCGGTAGAGGTCGTCACCACCCGGATTGTCCCGTTCTCGCCGGTCAGGTCAGACATATCGAGAACCTTCCGGTCCTCATCCACGCCAAACCAGATGTCATCAAGCTCCTGCATGGTCCCGTTTGCCCAGCTTCGGGCGAGAAAGTCGTTCAGCTCCGCGCACAGCGCAGCGCTCTTCGGATCATTCTTGCGGAACGCAAAGCTATAGTTGTTCTCGGTGATGCGCTCATGAATGTAATCAATTTTGGGTTGCTCCGCGTGGACCATTTTCAGTTCCGGCTCGTCGCCAAGGTACGCGTCGATCTTCCCTGTCAGAAGCGCCGTGATACAGTCCGGGTAGCTGTTAAAGATCAGATGCTCACTGTCCGGAAAGTACGCCTTGGCGGTGTCCTCCATCAGCGGGCCGGTCAGAACGCCCAGACGCCTGCCGTTATAGGCCTTCCAGGCGGGCACAGGCATTTCGCCGTTCTCCGTCTCTCCCCCGGCCAAATTGGCATCGTCCCGGACCATCGCCGTGATTTCGACCTCAAACAGCACATCGGAAAACGGGATTGCTTCCTCCTTTTCCTCCGTATAGAACAGATTCGACATGATGCAGTCGATGTGGCCCGCCTCAGCGGCGGGGATAATCCCGCCGAAGTCGTAGACCTTGAACTCCAGTCCCGCCCCGAGCCAGCTGGCAAACCGCCTGGCTAATTCGATATCATAGCCCGCCAGCTCCGTGCCAATGTAGTAGGAATAGGGCATCACCGACCCCGTCGTGCCCACGCGCAGTGTAAAGGACGGATTCACCGCTGCGGGGATATCCGGCATAACCTCCTCATCGCGGATCACCCAGCGATCATACATGTCATCCAGCGTGCCGTCCACCCTTTTTTCGGCGATAAAGGCATTCAGCCTTTCCTTTAAATCGGGAACGGCAGACGCGGGCGATATGCCCACGGCAATCTTGGTCGAAAGATACGTCTCGTCAAGAAGCCGAACCCCGGTCAGCCCGTGGTCGATGGCAAATTGCATCTCCCGACGGGCGTTGACGCAGGCATCGACGCGGCCCTTGACCACATCCAGATACGCCAGAAAGATATCACTGTAGGGAATCTGTGTCGCCTGGGGATAGTCCCGCTTCAAAGCGGATTCCGCCGGGGTGTCGAGCCCCACGGCAATGCGGATCCCCGGCTGAGCAAGCCTGTCAAGGGAGGTCACAGGAAGCTTTTCCTGTTCCGCCAGCCCTGCCAGAAGCGATGAAAGCGCCAAAAACAAGAGCATGCCCGCAATGATAAAAATATGTCGCCTCATTCCATGATCTCCTTTTCCGTCTCCGCTTTGCCTGATCGTTATGAGCGATGCCGGTTTCTCCGATCTCTGTCGGTATTCCGGTAATAGGCGTCCTTTGCCTTATACATCGCTTTGTCCGACTCCCGGATCAGCCCTTCTGCGCTCAGTGATTCATAATCTTCTGCCAGAGCATAACCTGCGGACAGGCTCAGCGATTTAGCCTTTTCCCCGCGCCAGCGCTTTGCTTCCTCAACCATGGAGCTGAGGACATCCTCTGCCTCCTCCCGGCTCATGGGCATCAGGATGACAAACTCATCCCCGCCCGTGCGGTAGCAGCGGCCTGAGGCCCTGATCGCCCTGGTGATACAGGTGGCCGCGCCGCGAATCAGCTCGTCCCCCGCCTCGTGTCCGAGGCGATCATTCACCTGCTTGAGGCCGTTGATGTCGATGGTAAACGCCGCGAGGTCCTCCGGAAGGGTCCCGGCTTCATCCAGCTCTTTGAGTGCACGCGAATAGGCGTTGCGGCTGAGCAGGCCCGTAAGGACGTCGGTATCAATTTTCATCTGCTGCTCAATCACGGTATCGTCCATCGCCAGCTGGGAAAACTCCGAATAGTGAATGAACATCAGCGCAGCACCCAGTGTCAGGGCAATGTACGAGGTTCGATTGTCGCCCGGCAGCGCCTCCTGAATCACAATGCCCGCCACCACCAGCATCATGATGGCGTACAGTGACCTGTGATTCTGCTTTCGGAAAGAACGCCCGTAGAGGATAAACTCGATGATGATCAGCACAATAATGGTAAGGCAGAGACCGAGGTACAGTCCGTACAGAGGGCCATGAAAATAGTGATGGGTCTCATCCACCACAACCATCCAGCCTGTGAACAGACAGATCACCTGCAGGAGGGCATTGAACGCAAGGATCCCCATTATTGCATTTTGCCAGCGGTTTTTAAGGCGCATCTGAACCACCAGTGCGCCGCCCGCCATAGGGGTCAGGATGTAATCCGTCGTCTTGACCACCACAAGAAACCATCCAGGCAGATCCATTCGTCCATCCAGTTGAACACCACACCATTCCGCCAGCGCGGAGATGGCGATTAACGCATAGGTCAAATAGAGAAGACGTTTATCTGACTTTGACAGCCGGCCGTTTTCCCGGATCAGCACACTGAGCACACCCAGTGCCAGCCAGGACAGTACAATAATCGAGGTATAATAGCTCAACGGTAATAGGCCTCCTTGTTTGAATTTACGAACGCTTCCAGTCCGGCATTTCCCGGTGCCTCACGAGTGGCAACGGGAAACTTCCGGAAAGCAGGGATTTTCCATCTGAATGGTGTTCTCCCTCATGGCATTTTTAGGGAATGGTCATCCCACTCTTTTTCTGAACAGTACGGCATGGGCTGCCAGGCAAAGATCACTCTGTCCATGGCAGCTCAATGTTTGCGAGCTCCAGTTCGCTCACGTCCTGAAGATCATACACGATTCCATTCTCCTCCAGTTCCTCAAGGAACGCATTCACAATGACGGGGCTTTGAAACGACTGCAAAAAGTCGAGGGTGAAGCGCCCGTTCACCGCAGAGATTTCAACGGTCAGGCCATCCGCTGCAGAGGACGTCCACAACCGGAAGTCACGGATATACTGCTCGGCTTCCCGATAGTTGGCCTTGCCCACATAGCTCACCGTCGCCGTGACGACTCTGGCTGCCAGTGCGTTGATATATCCCGCCATGCCCAGTCGCTCCTGATCGCTTTCCTTTGAGAGGATCAATCCGTTGATCCCCCTGATGGAAGCAACGCCCATCAGCACGTTTTCCTCCTGAGTCTGTGCAAAGACCATTCCCCGATAAGCGGTCGCCTGCCGCTCAAGCGGCCAGTCGCGCATTGCATCCTTGTACTCAAGAAACGCACCGCCAACCAGGCTCTGATGGGCCAGCGGCGCATGCAGCGCATTCCTCTGATTCACGCAAAGCGTGATGCGGATGATGTCCTTTGCCTCAGGATACAGCTTCGCAATGGCCCGACTGAGCAGCAGAGAAACCATGGTGCCGGGGCTGCCGTCATTATCCAGATTGAATTTCATGAATTCAGATTCGGAAATGGCAATACTGTAAACGGTATGCCGATGATCCTCCTTAAGCCCCGCCAAAGCAATGAGATTCAGTGCATCCGACATCTGTTCATTTCTTCTGGGAGCCGGCAGATCATTTCGGCTTACCACGGGATCAATCCACTCCTCCTCCGGAATTTCATTCCCGACCAGACGGATACCCGTGTCGTTCAGCTTGACATTATAACGCTCCGAACAGTAATAATACAACAGCGTCCGAACTACCTCATATGCCCCAGTCCCGTCCGTCATGCCATGAAACACATCCAGAACAATCCAGTTGTCCTGCCAGCAGAACGCGATCATGTGACCATTGGAAGCTTGCGAATTCAGCGGCACACCGTGCAGCGAATGGGTGAGGACAACGGGCAGATGATTCTCCTCGAATATGTACTGACCGTCCCTTTTCCGCAGTCTGACACAGAAATACGGGTACCGCTGCATCGTGGTGTCCACCGCATGACGAAGCGCCTCCGGGTTGATCAGGTCCCGCATGCGAATCCTGATCCTGATCTCATTGGGGCTTTCCCTTCTGGTCACATAGAGCGAACGCAGCTCCGTAAACAGTTTCTGTTCCATATTTTCCTCCACAGTATCCAGGTGATGTATCTGTCATAAACAAGGGCATATTCGGAATGGTTTTGGCTCTCATACAAGCCAACCGGTTATGCGGCCTCCTTGGCGGTATAGAGCGACCTCAGAAGCGCGTCAATGGCTTCTACGATTTCCGGCGTCTTGTATTCTTTGCCATCAAGACCGTAGATCATGACATCGGCGAAATTGTCTGCCAGAGTCTCCTCCGGGTCGATGACGTAGTCGGTGTTCTCACCGAAGACCTCAAGGAAATTGGCGGCATCCTCGGAGGTATACATCGTCGTCATGTCATCAATGGGAACCAGGCCGGTGACCATGCCATGAAAGAAGGAATCCCCAGGCTGTTCAAAGGGCTTTGAGGTGGTGAACAGTACCACACAGTCTGTCTGCTCACCGCCGATGTCAAAGGCGGCATAGGAATTGTGATGCCCCACATCCGGATTTGAAATCATGCGCTCCCGGATCTCCGGAGCGAATTCGTAGTCCTTTTCCACAACGGTGAAGCCCAGTATGCCATACATGGCTGCGCGGAACTCGGGGTCATTGCGGGTCAGGCAGTGGAACACCTCATGGGCAATGAGGACGTCAAATTCTGCCTGATCCGCGTCATCAAACGCAAGATAGTACCTCAGTACGGATTCGCCCACGTAGATCTGCGTGCCATGGGTGTACGCGGCGGCATCGCATTCCTCCGCCATGGTGGTTTTGGCAAACAGGATGTCCTCCATTGCCGGAAGAACATAGCCCCGTGCCTCGGAGATCTTCATGATCGTATCCATTGCCTGGTCGATCCGTGCCTTCTCTTCCTCCGTAAAGTCACGGGTCTGAGCCCTGGCAAAGTCCTCCAGTTCCCCGAGCGTGGCGTCCATTTTTTGCAGGCGGAAGTTCAGGTCGTTCTGTGTCATGTTTTCGTAGTAATCACGATTGGACAGCAGCAGCCGGGCGGCCTCCTCCGCATCCACATAACGATAGCCCATTGTCCCTGTCTCAGCATAACAGACAGAAAGCATGAAGCATAGGATCATGAGCGATAAGATGAGCTTTTTCATAAGAAGATATTCCTTTCCGTTTTTCGCCGGGCAAATGCCTCAATCCACGTCCTTCTTTTTGAGCTCTCCGTAGAAGTTGACGATGATGGAGGTGATCAGTGCGACCACAACGATGCCATATATTCCAAGAATGATGCTCAGAAACCGTCCCGTACCGGTGGTGGGTGTCAGATCGCCAAACCCGATGGTCGTCACGATGGCGAAGCAGTACCACAGAGCATCCCAGAAGGAGGGAAAGGCGTCATCGGTAAATGTCAAAACGTTGGAAAAGGCCACCATCGTAACCAGAAGCCCTGCAATGATCTCCAAAGCATAGGTCTTTTGGACGATTTCCTTCAAAATATCCAGCCGTATCCGGGAGAGGATGAGGTACATGATGGTCAGCAGCGAGGAAAACGCGGCGACAAATCCCACAACGACGATCGTATACGTATTCCGCGGATCGAACATGAACACGATGATCAGCGCCACAGCGAGCACATCGAGGGCGATTCGCCAAGGCTTTGGGTGTCGCACGATGTCCAGTACCCGTTCCGAAAGCATATACCCAATAAACGTCAGTACAGCCACGTCAACCGTTGTTAAGGTGAGACCGGTGAGTGCCAGCAGTGCACTGGATGCACCAAAGGCAACGCTATAGATCATCTGAGCAATGAACGCGGACCTGGAATGCCTGCGCAGCCGAAAGGCCCGAAACAGGTGAACCATCGCCAGCATGGCATACAGTGCACACAGCCAGGCATCCGTATCTGCGGCTTTCTCGCTTGCAACCCACTTTTCCAGGAAGGTGAAGGCAACCGGAAAGGTGAACATGGAAAACAGCATTTCACCGAGAAAAGGGATTTTTTCGAGATGGCTTCGCTTTAGAACGCTCATTCAGGTACTCCTTTCATGACCCATCCGTTTCATTTTCGCCATATGATACAGCTTTTTTCCAACAAAATGCAACATCAATTTTAACTTCAGAAAAAAGGTGGCCCTCCGTTATCAGCGCAGCCTGCGCCTTCCGGGGTTCACCTCTTTATTCACAGCTATTCAATTCTCCCCGGAAACAGACAGGAACCCCCCGCAGGGATGTCCTGTGACACCCCTGCGGATGATTCTGTCCATTCCCGGCTGAAGGGGATCACAGCCAGGATGCACTTATTTCCTGTCACTCCGCCTTATCAAGGAAGATGTTCACATCGGAGTAAGTCTCCAGTGTCTTATAGGAGCCCTCGTCCTGCCGGAAGCCCTCTGGTGCCTGAATGACATGGACCTCATAGACCTTTTCCACGTCAACCCTGAACTCGGCAAGACCGTCTGCATTGGTGGGCTGGAAGGAGCAGGTGGTATCATCGCAGAACTGGATGAACGCACCCTCCACGGGGTTGCCCTCTGTATCGTAGACATAGACGCAATACTTGTTGTCGCCATTGGCTACTGCACCGGTTTCAGCGCTTATATTCACGCTTTCGCCTGCCAGCAGAGCCTCAATGGTGGGCTCATACTGGCTCACCACTGCGCCGACGATGGGATAGGTGAGAATCTTGCCATCGCTGTCCACAAACAGCGTTGTGGGGAAACTGTCAAACTGAGCAAGAATGGGATTGTCCATCGGCGCAATGACGTTCGGATAGGTAATTCCGTTGGCGGTCATGATGCCACGGGCCGTATCTGCCACCGTCTCAATTGGCTTCAGCTCAGACTCCAGGCCGACGATGCCGCAGCCCTTTTCCTGAAGTCGGATGTGCAGCTGAGCCAGCTCCGCCATTTCATTGATACAGTTGCTGCACCAGGTTCCCCACAGGTTGACCATGGTGATCTTGTTGTCCTTGAACAGATCCGCGCTCTTCACCGTGTTTCCGTCCAGATCCGTGGTTTCAAATTCAAGGGTCTGGCCAATCAGTCTGCCACTGGGATCCACGGGCTCAACCAGCTTGCCGGTCTCAAGCTGCTGAAACAGCCTCGAATGAATCAGATCGACGTCCGTCCGGATGGCCGCCTGATCTGCCTTAGCCATTTCCTCGGTATACGTCTCGTCAAGGATATCAGGATTGTCATAAATCTCGAGCAATCCGTCCACAGGGATTGTAACAAGGTAGTAGTGCCAGCTGTTCAGAGTCGCCGCCTCTTTGACCTCAACGCCATCCATTGCCTGCAGGCCGATCGCCTCTGCCATGGCCGCCTGATCCGGTGCATTGCTGACGATGATGTAAGCAGCAACGCTTGAGAGTGCCCGAAGGAGCTGCGTATTCATCTGCTGCTCCTCCTCGGATGCCTGATCGTAGCTGTTGATGATCTCATTGAGCGTCTCCTGAGGAAGCCCATAATAGATGATGGTAGCCAGGGCGACTTCAGGATCGCGCACGATCACACCATCGTTCTCGACGAAGATGGAATTCGTGCATTCTTTCATGAGATCTGTCAGGTTCAGCGTGACACCGAGATCCTCGATGAACATGATGTTCTCCGCGTTCTCCTCAGCCATCGCCGGAAAGCAGGATAGCAGCAGAATCGCTGCCAGTACGATTGTAAGTAGCTTCTTCATTAGTAGATTGCCTCCTTGTTGTTGTATTATTGCTAAGCCTTCTCTTCCGCATCCCTCGTAAGCTGCAGAAGCGAGGGGGTATGCCTGTGATTTCGTCAGTGAAGCCCTTATTTTTGCTCGGCTTCGCTTTGTTTTTCGGTTCTGGGAATCCGGACCTGAATGCTCTTATTGTCGACAATGTAGGAATAGTCGTAGTCGATGGCGTCGGCTTCCTTGTCCACATCAAGCTTTTCAAAGCTTTCATCCAGGAATGCCCTGTAGGGATCCCAGGTGGTGAGGATCAGCTCCAGGTGATGACCCGGCTGCACCGTATAGGCAGTAGGAAGCATGTAGAACGTGTAATCATAGAATTCGCCGGCGGTAATGTGCGCCGTCGTGGTGTATTCGCTGGAATCATATCCGCAGCCCGGATTGGTCAGGTCGGTCCAGCCATAGGAAATGACCTTCACGTCCGTGCTGTCCTGAACATATTCGACGATCTCGTTGGATCTCCACGCAGAAGCCCCCTCGTATTCGCCAATGGTCCGAACCGGAAGCGTTCGGCCCCGCACATCCTTTAGCACATAGGCATCAAAGGGGCTTTCGTCATCTGCGACATCCGCCAGCACTGCGGTAATCATCAGTCCCTCATAGTCCTGAATCTCGCAGGAAAGACGGAGGTGAATCTCGGGAACGCCATACACGTCGATTCCCTCAGGAAGCTCAATCGCATACTTTGCCGCCAGCTCGTCAGGAAGGTTCACGTAGAAAAGATCCCGCATCTCCTCGCTGGAGCTCCCGCTCATATAGGCATAAGTAAACTCCGCCATCTTCTTGGATTTGACGACGATCCGGTCGCGGGTGAACGTGACCGGAGCGTCCACATAATGAAACTCCCGCCAGGATTCACGGGTCTCCCAGCTGCCGTCCACATTGGACTGGACAAGCACCCTGGGCATATCCTTTATCCCGTTCTCCACCCCGTATAGATAGCAGGCCAGCCAGCGGGTCAGAATCTCGTTCCAAAGCTCACCATTCACCACGGTATTGTCAAGCACGTTGTGCCCATCCTGATGCAGCACCAGTGTATATGGCCTGCCCGCCTTCTCAAACGCCTCAGCCATCAGGTCTGCCTGCTTCGTGGTCACGTTGAAGTCATTCAGTCCCTGGACGATCAGGGCGGAGCAGCGGATATCTTTCCAGTCCTTCGAGTAGTCGGATTCCTCCCAGATGGGCGCATAGTTGCCGTTGGTCTCCAGCTGGTCCTGGGCAATCTGCCACAGCCAGGAGCCATACGTTTTGTTCAGCACCGTCCAGTCATTGTCAAGGAATGTGCCGCCACAGTTGAAGCCCGCCAGCGCATTGGCATAGCTGACCTCAAAGATTGTGGGCACGCCCTGGGAATTGGTATAGTCATACCAGCTGGCGATACCGGAAGATGGGATAATGGTCTCAAGGCCCTCGACACCGGTGGTCGCCACCTCGAAGGGCAGCGTGCCGCCGTAGGAGACTCCGCTCATGGCCACCTTGCCACTAGACCAGTCTGCCTTAATCTCGATGCAGCCGGTTCTGTCCGTATAAGCCTTCCGCTTGCCGGTCAGCCATTCCACCACGGCCACATGGCTGTCCCGCTCCAGATGGGTGCCGCAGAGCTCAAACCCCTCAGAGCCATAGGTGCCGATGCCGCTGGCCTCGACGACCGCAAAGCCTCTGACCAGGTAATAGTCATAGACAGTCAGGTAGCTGTAGCCCGGCAGGCCGGACTGGGGTACGAGGTAGTTCCAGTCCTTGTCCGGGCGGGCTGCCAGAGCACAGTCCATGGTGCTCATCTCCCCCGCAGGAGTCCGCTTTTCGCATTCGCGGTACAGGCTGTCGTAGTCAAAGGGCGTCGGATTGAACATCGTCTCCGGATGCTCGAAAGCACCTTCGTAGGTACCTGCGCCATAAGGCGTGGGATCGTAGATCGTCGCTGCTTTGTACTTTCCCTCGACCGCACCTCGCGGCACCTGTACCATGGCTTTTACGAGGTCCGCCAGACCGTCGCCATCCGTATCATGGTCGGTCTCCACATACACACAGAAGCGCAGGATGTCGCTGTCTTCATTGCTGTAGGCAGGGTCCCGGGGATCGGAATAGGTACACATCGGAAGCAGCGTCCCGTTTTCGATTCGAAGGGTGCCGTCAAACGCCACCTCTTCTTCAGCAAAGACAGATGCTGCGCACATCAAAAGAAGAAGCAAAATCATGATGTGCAAGGCAGCAGCATGGCAAAGCCTTTGCCTGTCCCTCAGATTCTTGGATTTTCTCATTGAATGGATCTCCTTATTGTTCACTTTGCTGCCTCTTCATACAGCGCCTCCAGCAGTTCAGGCGTCACCGATCCCACCTTATTGTAGATGACCTCTCCCTTTCGGTTCAGCACCACGGTCTGAGGCAGGGTTCCCGTGCCCTTCACCATGTCCATCAGGGAATTGTCACTGTCATGGGCGAAGGAGAGGACATAACCCTTATCGGCAAGGAATTCCTCGGGGTCCTTCGTCACAAAGTAGGAGTGGATGGCAATCATGGCGATGTCATCCTCGTGAGCACGATACAGCGCATCAAAGTGCGGGAGCTCCTGGATGCAGGGCGTACAGTGGGTCGCCCAGAAGTTGATGAAGGTGACCTTGCCCCGCTGGTCCTTGAGATGGAAGGTGCTTCCATCATAACAGGTGACCGTGAAATCCGGAAGCTG
>JAFUZM010000082.1 GCA_017476605.1 Clostridia bacterium | reverse complement strand
TGCTTCACGCCCAAATCAGCCAGCCTTTAATCTTATTGCAAGGCATTTCCCGTATATTCTTGTGGCATTTCTTCTGTTCTTTCTATTGTTTCTCTTAGAAGGAACGCGGATTGTGGTGACTGATGCTGCTATGCAGCGCGTTACACCAAGTGCTGTACTACAACGCAATCGCATGCTGGTATGTGCCGGATTCGCCGTGGCTCTGGCTATTTCTTTGATTCCTACAGTTGCAACCGCTCTGGCTGCAATAGGTAACACGCTAAAACTGGGGATCAAAAAGCTTTTGTTGCTTCTTTCGAGCTTACTCCCGAGTATGGAATCCGGGGCTACAGGCACTCCTCAGGCGTCACAGGATCTGTCAGGTATGATCGAAAGCAGTGATCCCTCACTTTTTGCCATATGGAGTGAACGCATTTTACTGGTTTTGGCCTTCATTGCCGCGGTCATTGTTATCTTCTTTCTGTTGCGTTTTCTCTTTCGTAAATTGAAACTCCTGCTAGGCATACTTGTAGAGAGATTCAGTGGCTTTTTGCAAAGCACCACCGAAGACTATGTTGATGAAGTCACGGACCTTAGAGATATCGATGAACACAGAGAACACCTGCGCCTGCGAAAAAAGAAACGCGTTCTCTCACAGCATCCTACGGATGCTCAATTGGTTCGCTATGCTTATGGCAGATATCTTGATCAGAACAAACAGATCAGGCAATCACAAACTGCAAGAGAGAGTTTGTCCCTCGCTGATGCAAAAATCTATGAACGTGTACGTTACGGTCTGGACCAAGGTGTTGATAAGCAAGACCTGGAAAGGTTTATTGATCATCTTCACAACTGACATTTCATTGACTTAACCTGAAGCCCTCCGTATAATACGCTCATGTTTTACAGGAGGGATATTATGAAGTTTGTCTCCATTTCCGGTGCGGTAGCCGCAGGAAAAACGACGCTTCTCCACGAGCTTCTTCAGGCTCTTGGTACGTCCGCCCATGCTCATGAAGAACTGCCCGATCGCAATCCCTTTATCACAGATTATTATGCAAATCCAACGCGGTGGTCGTTCCATACACAGGTTACTTTTTTGTCTCTGTACCTTGAGCATCCAGACTGGTTAAAAGATCTCTATGACTACTTTTTCTTTGACAGATGTCTTGAAGAAAACATCGTACTTGCAAGGCAGCGTATGCTGAACGGACAACTTACAGGGGATGAGTTTCACGTATTGGAGACGCTGACCACCGGCATCGCAAAGCTTATGCCTCCAATCGATAAGTACCTCTATCTGCAATGCTCCCCGGAAACTTTGGTCAAAAGGTACCATCAGCGTGGAAGAGATTATGAACGCGACCTAGATTACGGCTATGCTCAGGAACAGGATACACTGTACCGATCATGGATTGCTGGCTTGCCGTCCGACCGTGTGCTTGTTATTTCTACCGAGGAGCCAATCGACATAAGCAGTATTTTGACTTTTCTTCACGCATAGCCATTGCTTACCACACAGAGAGGATGATCTCTATGGAATTGCACTTTATGCCGGCACCTAATCTTTCTCCTTTAGAGATAGCTGCGCCAGAGGGGCATGCTGATCTTTCTGTCTACTTGCTGCCTGCAAGTGAAAGCCTGCCTCATCGGGCGGATAAACCCATGGTCATTGTTTGTCCAGGCGGAGCATACAGTTTCTGTTCTGACCGTGAAGCTGAACCCATCGCAGCGAAATATCTTGCCGCAGGTTTTCATGCCGCTGTGTTGCGCTATCATTGCGCGCCCGCAAGATATCCTGTGGCGATGTGCGAGCTAGCTTGGAGTGTAGCGCTTTGCCGGCGAATGGCTGCAAAGTGGCATATAAACACGGATGCTATATTTGTTGTCGGGTTTTCTGCGGGAGGTCATCTCGCAGCCTCACTTGGGACACTTTGGGATGATCCTGTCTTGCATGCATGCTTGTCTCCCGACTATTCCTGGCGCCCGAATGGACAGATTCTTTGCTATCCCGTCATTACTATGAGGGAGTTTGCCCATATAGGAAGCCGTGACAATTTGCTTGGTGCACATGCACAACCCAATATGCTTGAGCGCCTTTCACTTGAAAAGCAAGTAAATGATAAAACTGTACCTGCTTTTCTGTGGCATACGTATGAAGATGGAGCTGTCCCCGTAGAGAACAGCTTGCTTTATGCAAGTGCTCTGTCCAAGCACAAGATTCCTTTTGAGCTTCACGTATTCGAAAAAGGACAGCATGGTTTGTCTACCTGTGAGGATATCACTTCAGATCTGGGAAATGAGATTGTTCCGGATAATCAAAGTTGGATAGATATGTCCATTCGCTTTATCCGCCGAAGAGCTAAGACCGGAATGGAGGAATAAAGAACCGTGTTAGAAAGAATCGACAATGTAATCTCCAAAGTACGAAATCTACTTGGTTTTGCCATCCTGGAATGCTTAATCGGTTTGTTTCTCCTCATCAGTCCATCTGGCATGGCACAGGTGATATTGTCTTTGTGCGGGCTCGTTCTTCTGATTTTCGGTGTGTTGAAGTGCCTTTCTTATTTTAAGCAGGAGCCTGTCGCTGAATTATCTCAGAAACATCCCTTGGCATTCGGCCTGTTTCTGCTTATCTCGGGATTCTTTTTCCTCTTCAACCACCGTTTCATCGTCGGCATTTTTCCTGTGCTTGCCGCGCTTTATGGACTAATTGCCATGATGTTTGTCTTCCTGAAGATTGAGCGTCTCGTTACAGACTTCAGAATCAAATCTTCCATTTGGTATATGACAGCGGGCAGTCTTCTGTTTACATTCATCGTCATGTTGGTACTCTATACTGCAAAGTTACCATTTATCAGCTCGGGAATTCTTCTTCTCATGACTGGGATCATTGATCTTGTCACGCATCTTCAAAAAAGAGGGAAGATTATCCTTCCCGAGTTTTCTCCTCTGATTGCAAGAATAAGGAATAATGCTCGACATTCGAGCGAAAGTGCACAGCACGCCGATAATATATCCACTGGTGCACCGTCTCAAATTGCCCCCGCGGGGGAAGAAAACATAGCTCGTAGTAACGCCAATATAAGCGTCCCATCAGATGAACAGGCATCTGCCTCGTCTGATCCGGCGGACGAAGATATGAGCTGGGCAGCAGTTCCACAACTGGATATGTCAGAATGAAGAAACAAATACAACAGGCGCATCAAAGATGCGCCTGTTGTATTTGTTTCTTACCCAAGAAGACGTACACGATATACATCAGGGAGTGCATTTAGCGTATCCAACGTGGACGAAGGTACATCCTGGTCAAGATCAAGAACAGTGTAAGCGAACAAACCACGGGATTTATTCACCATGCTAGCAATGTTAATCGAAGCTTTCGCTAATTCGCTGGTAACCTGTCCTACCATATTCGGAATATTGGCATGCAGAACGGTAAGCCGCTTTCCGGAAACAGGAGGTAACGGACAATCAGGATAATTCACTGAGTTTTGAATAGAACCAGACTGAAGATATGCGTCCAATTCATTGGCTACCATTGTCACACAGTTGTTTTCGCTTTCTGGTGTCGAAGCGCCAAGGTGAGGAATACATACCACATTTTCTTTGCCAATGAGTGTATCATTGGGAAAATCGGTGATATACCGACGGACTTTATTTTCTGCCAAAGCCTGCAGTAGGGAAGTATTGTCTACGATTTCACCACGTGAGAAATTAAGGATAACAGCGCCTTGCTTCAAAGATGCGAACTGCTTTGCTCCAAAGCTCTCTTTCGTATCCTTGGTAAGCGGAACATGGATGGAAACGAAATCAGACTGGGAAAGAAGAACGTCGATATCCGTTACGCGCTTAATCTCACGTTTGAGTCGCCATGCATTGTCTACGGAAATAAAAGGATCATATCCCAGAACATCCATTCCAAGTGAAACGGCCGTATTCGCTACAAGACCGCCAATACCACCCAAACCTATGACACCGAGGGTTTTTCCTTGGATTTCTGGGCCAACAAACTGGCTTTTTCCTTTTTCAACCAGCTTGGGCACTTCTGCTCCTTTTCCTTGAAGTGTATCAGCCCAGCGAATGCCGCTAATGACATCCCGTCCGGATAGTAACAGGCCAAGAATAACAAGTTCTTTCACGGCATTGGCGTTTGCACCAGGTGTATTAAATACAACAATACCTTTTTTGGCATACTCCTCAACAGGAATATTGTTTACACCTGCGCCGGCGCGACCAACACACAACAAGCTTTCCGGAACAGCCAGTTCGTGCATGTCCGCGCTACGGACGATAATACCGTCCATGTTATCAATATCACTGCCAACTTGATATGCATCTTCTGTAAGAATGCTCTGCCAGACAGGTTGGATACTATTTAGCGTTTGAATCTTAAACATGTTTCGCTTCATACTCCTTCATGAAATCAACCAATTTCTTCACGCCTTCGATAGGCATAGCATTATAAATGCTTGCACGGATACCTCCAACCAACCTATGCCCCTTCAGGTTGAGTAGGCCAGCATTTGCTGCGGCTTTCACAAAATCGTTATCGGTTTCCGGATCGCCTGTCACAAATGTCACATTCATTCTTGAACGGTAGGCCTTATCTGCAGTACCCTTGAAAAGCTTGCTGTTATCAATGAAATCATAGAGAAGCGCTGCCTTTTCAATATTAACTTTCTCCAGTGCCGCAATGCCCCCTTGCGCTTTTACCCATTCCAGGCAAAGACCAGCAAGGTAAATGGTGTAGGTTGAAGGTGTATTTACCATGGAATCCGCTTCAGCTTGTTTAGCCCAGTCGAAGATCTTCGGAGTGCTATTGCGTGCGTGTCCAAGGAGATCTTTCCGGACAATAACCACAGCCATACCGGCTGGACCTATATTTTTCTGCGCACCAGCATACATGACACCGAATTTTCTGATGTCGTAGGATTCGGAAAGAATATTCGATGAGGCATCTGCGACAAGAGGTACATTCCCTGTTTCAGGAAGAGAAAGATACCTTGTGCCGAAAATTGTGTTGTTTGTTGTAATATGAAGATAGGCTGCATCTGCATCAAGCATTGAAGCATCAATCACAGGAATGTGAACATAATTGTCTTCACGAGAGCTGGCAATAATATGAACATTCCCATATTTTTTTGCTTCTACTGCAGCACCATGAGCGAAATTGCCGGAATCAACATAATCTGCAATACCATCTTCCGGCAAAAGATTCATGGGAATCGCGGCAAACTGACCTGTTGCACCACCTGCAAGAAACAAAACAGCATAATCCTCAGGAATATCCATGACGGACCTAAAAACTGCTTCGGTTTGCTGATAGATCTCCAGATACATCTTGGAACGGTGGCTCATTTCCATAACAGACATACCGGTAGAGCCATACTCAAGGAACTCGTCCTTTGCTTTTTCCAAAACAGGTAACGGTAACGTAGCAGGTCCTGCTGCAAAGTTATAGACACGTCCCATAATCCTTCATCTCCTGGTTAGCAATATATGCGCATGTCACCCATCCGCCAGCCCAATATATCATATATTTTTCTAAAGTGCTCAGAAACGCAGAAGAGAAAACAGAAGAAATGCAGTTCGTGTGGATATCTGTACTTATTGGGAATAGCGTGTCCTGAAATCACAGGTTATTTCATCTCGTAATTACCATACTTATTTTATAGAATGCCATATACATACAGATAAACAACTTTTTTATAATATTAAATAAACGAAATATAGTTTTTATTGATGATAACTCAAAGTAGTTATATTGTGTTATATGTATGTTTTGTGATTTTATGTATATTATAAATATTAATTGATTTTAGAAATAATATCCAAATATACGCATATATACAAGTAATTTACTTGATAGTTTTCTATTGATGACGTCGGTTATGCATGCTATTCTCCCGGAAAATAAGCAAATCCGCGGAAAGGGGGAAGTCATTCATGCCAACTCTGGTCATCAATATGCAGCAGACAGGGGAGAACATTCTCATGTTACGTATGCGCTGCGGTCTTTCAGTACATGACCTACAAGAAAAGCTTGGCTTGACTTCTCCCCAGGCTATTTACAAATGGCAACGCGGTGAGTGCGTTCCAAGCATTGACTCTCTCATTATATTATCGTCTGTGTTTGGCGTAAATATCAATGCAATTGTCGCCGTCGAACCGATTTACACAAGGTGATTCTCACGAATAAAGCCTATCATTCTTGTTGGTTTTAGGTGAAATGTAAGCGCTTACAAATCTTCTTGACAACAAAATACGCCCGTCATATAATGGTTGCAACTTATACGCGTATTTCTCATGTTTTGTAAAGATGAGTGGTG
>JAFUZM010000081.1 GCA_017476605.1 Clostridia bacterium | reverse complement strand
TGTGAACTTCTCATGATTTTAACTCTCAAAGCCCCTTTTTGATGTCAAATGTCGGCTTTTCCATTCATGAAATCAAGTACTTCCTCGAAACTCCGGTTGCTTTTGTCAAAGGCTTCCAGGAGTTCTTTTTTCTGCTGTTCTTTCAGCTCCTCCTGCAGTTTTTCGAACGTTTCTTTCGCCTGTTCGAGTTCATCGGTTAACTCAAAAATCTTCTGCCTCTGTTTCTCAATTCTTTTCCTGATATCTACTGGTCCTCTGGCCATCTCGTCCCTCTTCTATTACGCGGTAAGTGTCCGCAAGATTGTTCCCAACTCTACCGCTTCTTTCTTTACATCCGCCGCAGTCAGATTGAACGCCTGAAGGATGTCTTTCTGAGTTGCGGTCACTGCATGGTCCAGCCGGTATATACCGTCTGCCTGTCGTATCAGTTCGATCTTATTCAGTTCCCTGATCGCTGCAGGAACTGTCATGTAATTCTCTTTCTTTCCGATGACCTTCATGCGGTCTTTCAGGCAGGTATAGATCTTATTTCGGATGATCAGCGAAACAAATTCAATAAAGATCTTTGCGTGCAGGGGTTCCGTCTGGTAAACCCGCATCGTCCTTTCGCCCAGGTACGATTTATCTCCACGGAAGAGTTTTTCTGAGCAATCCCTGCTCTTATACAGTTCCAACGCATCCGCCGCACTCATCTCTGATGAAGTGATGATTGCAAAGTATCCGCACAGTTTGATATCTCTGGAAATAATGTCCTTCTTCTCCCTGATCATTTGCAGCTTCTGATCAGGTTTGCCGGCATGGTAATAGATCGGATCAAAGTATTCTGCAAGCGTGCTGTCTACAGTGGTTCCGGTTCCAATCAGCTTTTCCAACAACTCCTTGTGATGCTGAATCTTTTGCTCCAGCTTTGACCGTTCCTTCGCTTTCCTGAAATCACTATAGTAGATATGGAACCATCGCTCCTGTTCGTCAGCGTCATAAAGCCGGGCTTTCACTGTAGTCCCACTGACTCCATAGTACGGAATCGAGCATTCCCATTCATCCTCAAAAGTTCCTCTCTGCTCCAGCACCAGCTTATTTACCAGCGCTTTGCACCCTTTCACCATAATCAGGAAATCATAGTGGTTTCGATCCATGAAGCGGATATTGCCTTCGCTGAAATATCCTCTGTCCAGAATGAATCCCGCACTCTTATATCCATAAGCCGCAGCCTTCTCGAGCAGGTACTGTAGTTGGGAAATATCGTTGATGCTACCCGGATATTCCTCGTAAAAAAGAGGCACCTTGTTGTTTCTGTCATAAGCGACAGAAAAGTTAAAGATTGGTTTCTTCTCCTTTTCCTTCTCGTGCCCGAACTCCGCAAGTTCTATCTCTCCGGCATGACAATGCTTATTCGTAGAATCATAAGAAATATAGATCTTTTCCCTGTGATCCCTCGACGCATTCCATTCATTCTGAAATCGGATACTGTCATCCCTGTCAATCTCTCGTAGAAAACGCGAGACCTTTGCATCGCTGTATACCTTCATTCCATTGGTAAACAGCGGATGCCTGAAGGCATACTCCGGATAATACTGCCCGGCGTTGTTTTCTGTAACGATTGCATATGCTGCCAGATCCAGAAAAAGACCGTAATCCTTCCCGATGACGCCTTCTAACTTCTCATCTAATCCGTAATGCCGGATTACCTTCTTAATGGCCAGATAGGATCCGATCCTGAGGCATCCGCTTCGGATGGATTCCGGCAGCTCCACCGGCAGTTCTGCATCCGGAAAAAACTTCAGGTAATTCGAGTTTGGGATCATCATCGATGGATCGTTATCACTCAATTTTCCGATGGATGTGCACTGCGGTACATTGTACTTTCTATCCGCCAGATACTTTCTGCTATACTCGTAATAAATATAGGTGGTGCCCTTGATTTTCTTCTTAGATATCCCCGTCTTCTGATCCGGAAGTTCGACTTCGAAATTCAGATACATATGGCCTCCTTGTTAAGTGTTAATTAACACATCATTATTGTACCATATGGTTCTGATCTTCGCAACGAAAATCCTTGATTTTTCCTTTATTTTCAGGATTTTATTAGTCCACTTCTACGCTTTCTGGATTAAGTGTTAATTATCCGAGAAGTTCACAATCAGATTATTATATTTCTGTCAAGAGCTAAATGTTCGTCACATTTCGAAATGTCTCTGGTCTGCTTCGTTCGTTACACCTGAGCCGAACAAGCAAACCCATCTTCTGGGGCAACCAGTAATTATAAAGATTGGAGAAAAAAGCAATCATGTCTGAAAGCAAGCCTCTGACCGGATTCGCATCTATCGATAAGCCGTGGCTGAAATACTACACAGAGGAAGACCTTGCGATATGTTATCGTTAGTGATGGACACATATTCCACGGTATCCTCGATGGTCTTATGCGGGATCTGCTCCAGCTTCTCTTTGTTCAGCTCTACCGGGATGACCTGCATCATGAGGCTTCCCTTTACCTGGTCATAGTCATGGAAACGCCTCACATCCACCTGCGGGATCTGCTCAAGT
>JAFUZM010000080.1 GCA_017476605.1 Clostridia bacterium | reverse complement strand
TTATAAGCTATTCGAAAGAGAACGTCAACAGGTTTGCAACAATTAGTCGGTGCATTTAGAGAAATAGCATGTATAAGGGCGCAAAATAAGATAAGCAAGAGGCAAAGCAACGAATAATCAGAGAAAGCGCAGGGAGAGAAACGGCGGAATTCGAAATGTTTCAGGGGTTGAACGAGGGCGGATGCAAAATGTAGCTTATATTAAACGGTGTGTTATTCACAGTTACTTAGAAAACGCAACACTAGACCGTTCCCATTTCTTTTCACTGCCGCCAATGGGATACATGTATGAGTGTGGAGCCAGCATAGCAGGTGGCAGTGTGGAGGGGTTCTTTTTGTCTATACGGAGGAGGATAGTCATTTGAAGATCTGTTTTGCCGAATCTATTCGCGGTGCCTAATTCATTCTCGACATCAACGGGCAGAGCAATCTCTTTAATTCATCACACTCGGATTGGTATTTGTCGAGCGATCAGTCTCAAGTGAGCCTGAGGTTTACTTGAGTGTGATATATTTCTGATTGCTGCTATTTGGCTTGTCTGGGATGGTGCGTGCAAGTCGCCCTTGTTCCAGCAATCGATTGATGTGGGTCATCAGATATTTACGATCCTTCAGGCCAAGATAGAGAAGGATTTCCTGCCTGGTTTTTGCTTCACCACAGAAGTCGAGTATGCGGTCAACAATTGAATTTTGCTTTTTTTCTTCGACTTGGGGGGTGACTTGAGGGGTGACTTGGGGGGTGACTTGAGGGGTGACTTGGGGGGTGACCTGGGTATCGTTACCCAAGTCAAGTCTATTGAACGGTATGGTTACCACGATAGCATTATCAGTAAATTTAAATGCCTGCTGTCCATATTCATGGACAATTCTGGGAACTCCACGACCACTTCTCTCACTGATATGAAGCTGAAGAAGGATTTCAGACAGTTTTTTGTTTACTGGAATGGAGACACCGGTAAAGAATCCCTCTTTCGTTTGCCCTGGGGGCTACGTTCCGAGTGATACGATCTCAATCCTGTCTTCATATGCTGTGAACATAGGTGAATTTTCATTAACCCACTGATTGTGCGCAAAAGCGTTTATTACCGCCTCGGAAAATGCTTCCTTGCTAAATAGCGGCACTTCTTTACGTTCCACCTTCCGTTCACGCTCATCTGCCTGTGGTACATTCAGAGTGTCCCCGAAGTCCAGCACCTTATCCAGGGACATCAGGAGACACATGTTTCCGTATTCTCTGACAGCGTACATAGTGGATGTCTTATCCTTGCCTTTGAACACCGAGAAGCGTATGGGAATATGCGAATTGTCAGAAAGAAGTTGCGCGAGCATATTGTATTTGCCGCCAGGCGTCAAAAGCTCCAGGTTTTGCTTGAAGGTCTTTTTGTTCAGTTTGATTCCCCTCATGTCGTAATACAGGAAAAGCTGATCAAAACTCAACTCAGCAAAGCGGGATTCCGTATTGAGCAGATCGGGCAGACCACTATTCAGAACACGGAAAAGGGCTGCTTCACGATCCGGATACTTCTTCAGCCTTTCTTTGCTCGAACCGATGCGAATCCACCTTTCATCCTTGTATGAGGTCGGAACAATTCTTGCAGCAGGAATAGTAAGCACGACCACACGGTGCCCATCCATCACATCTTCATCGAAATGGAAATAAAGAGCGGGGGAAACGTACCTGCTCAGGTAATGCTGAAAAGGTTCATTGTCAATGTCCTTCTGATAATTGAACTTTGTGCCAGTCAGTTCGTGTGTGGAATTTTGCACGCCCCAAATCAGATATGAGGCAGGTTGTCCGGCGAGTACGGCTGCGTTTGACAAAGCAGAGATGTAAACTCCGATATCGTCGGGCTTTGACACTGCTGTTCCCTGTTTGAATTCAAACCATTCTGGCTCATTATCATACGAGCGGCATTTATTGACTATGTCAGCGACTGAGTTCACAGTGCCTTGCCTCCTTTTTGGTATATTGGGATTCGTTGATTTGCCAGGCCAATTTGTGAAGTACCAGCTCTATGATTGGACCATCGCACATTTGGCATGACTTCTTAAACCTGAAAAAGGGCTTCAATAACAGAGGTGATGATAGCGCAAATGTCCTGATTTAGCAAGGCAATTCTTGCAGCAAAATAGCGGTTTTCTGCGAACAGGAAGTTCATTGTATATTCTGAATGGTCCATGCAGATGATCTGATGGAGGTTTGAATACTGGCTGTATGGAAGCTGTGTGGTTTAGAGAGTTAAGTATCGGTTACTTTTCGAATAGCACAGCATGAAAAACTTGAGGACATGACGACTACTTCAGCAGCCATGCTTTCTGCATTTTCGTTATTGCACCTATCAGTCTTTTCATGTCCTTTGCATTTTGATATAATCCAGCATGTGATTGCGGGCGATGAGCCGGCAAAGAAAGGAGCCCATATGCATTTTACAAAAATGGAAGGTCTGGGAAATGATTACATCTATGTGAATCTCCAGAAAGAAACCGTAGAGGACCCAGTTCTCCTGGCGAAACGAATTTCAGATCGTCATTTTGGTGTTGGCAGCGATGGTCTGGTTCTGATTGGGAGCAGCAGGATCGCAGATCTTCGCATGATCATGTATAACATGGATGGATCCCGAGGCAAGATGTGCGGGAATGCAGCAAGATGTATCGGAAAATATGCCTATGAGATGGGATTGACGGATAAGACGGAAATCTCCCTTGAGACAGATTCTGGAATAAAGCATCTTAAGCTCCTGGTAAAAAATAATCAGGTAGAGATGATCAATGTGGATATGGGATGCCCGGAATTTACACCATCCAACATTCCGTGCAAATTTGATGGAAACTGGAATCAGACAGTTAAAGCAGGAGATCGCGTTTTCATGGCGAATGTGCTCAGCATGGGGAATCCGCATGCGGTCATCTTTTTAGATACGCCGGTTGAATCCTTTGATGTTGCTCTGTATGGTGCGGCAATCGAACGCAGTCCTGAGTTTCCGGAGGGGGTCAATGTCGAGTTTGTCAATGTACTCTCAGAAACCTCAGTCAGAATGCGTGTTTGGGAGCGGGGAAGTGGCATCACCCTGGCTTGTGGAACAGGTGCGTGTGCAACTGCATTTGCAGCTATCCATCATGGCTTCTGCAAAAGGGAGATGTCCGTGGAGCTGGATGGCGGAAGTCTTGCCATAGAGTGGAAATCAGATGGACACGTCTGGATGCAGGGGCCAGCCAGGTTTATCTGTGAGGGCGAATACGAACTGTAAAAGACAGGAATTCCTATGCTTGGCTACTGCTATTTGCTCACGTGTTCGTTGAACATAAGATGGGTTTTGAGTCATGTCGTGAACAAGTATGCAAGGGAAGAGCCAAGAAACGGCCGGGATGATGATCCGCACAGACTAAATGGATACTGCGTTGAATGGATTGTTACGAAAAGATGAAAGGAAAATCATAGACCCACCTGCTTCAAGCTGAAAGCCATGCGGTGATTTGTTTTTGGACTCATGAGCATCTGCTGTTAAACAAAGCAATTCCCTCCAATCCCCACACATTTTATGTGTGTGGATTGGAGGGAATAAAGACTCTTGCTATTTACTTTGTCGCAGTTCCAGCTTTTCCAGCTCTTTGCGGAATGGTATATCCACTCATGAGCATCTGATTTTTAAACTCTTCAGGAGTCAGTTCGGCTGCAATAGCTGCATTCTTCAACGTCATGAGGCCACGTTCAGTGTAAATAAACAAATCAATGAGCCTAGTCTGTCTCACTAACTGTTCAATCTTCTCACACATTTCGATCTTTCCTTTCTAAAGGTTTGTAAACGCATTCTTTCTATTTGAAAGCACAGAAAGCTTATTATTGAAATGTCTGGGCCTGCTCTGTTGCAGGTTTCACATCCGACCATGCCCATGAACATTCAGTGTACCGCGGCTGGTGGGCCCTGTCGTTGCACTGACTCTTGCCACAAGTGAATACTCGTATCACCTTTTGCGCTTCCGACCATTCCTCATGGTTCAATATCGCTTCGCCGTGGTTTTCATGGCGGATCTGTTTCCTGGGTGCTGTCGGCTTTGCTTTTCTCCACGGAAGGGTGTTTTTCTTTTCCGCTGGATCAAGATCCTGCCATTGATTGAGCCTGTGCAAAGCTATCTGTAGTTTGACATCAGCCGCGAAAGCCGGTGCTCAGTAGAGAGATGGCGTCTACCGGGTGCTCCGTACCGTCTGCTTCTGTCAGGAAGGCCGGTAAGCCTGGCCTGAC
Organism: Clostridia bacterium; assembly: GCA_017476605.1. GTDB lineage: Bacteria > Bacillota > Clostridia > Christensenellales > Aristaeellaceae > Ventricola. The sequence goes on along the minus strand of JAFUZM010000080.1, from coordinate 13,413 downwards.
GGTTTCATCCCATTCGGGAAGCGGATGGGGGAGGTGAATGTCAAAGGGTTTTCTGGTGAGAATGGCATCAATATAATCCCTGAGACTGGTTAGAGGCTGGTTAAAGATGACACCGGCGAGGTTGTCTTTACACATCTGATCAGCATGATGATTGTCTGAACCGGCTGTGATTGGAAGCCCGGTCAGTTGGGCATAATGCATGCCTGCAATGTTCCAGGCATGCTGATTTCCGGCGTTGAACCCCTCAACGGCATCCACCAGATAGGGATTCAGATGAATCCCGTGAATGTAGTAGGCTTCCCGGAAAGGATGCGCCTGAACAACGCAGCCTCCATATTTGTGGACCTCAGTATACTGCGTCTTTCTCGTCCAGTCCTTTACCTCAGGATGGTCGAAAAGCCAGGACTTGTCAAGACCATAGACGAGATAATCATCTCCGTCAAATGTTTCCTCCCAGCCGAAAAAGACTGAGAAATGATGCTTCTCGCCCTCGTTCCTGGCATTTTCGTAGCCCTCACAGAAGCGATTCACAAATTCATGCCAGGGAAGTGAGCGATCGATTCCGCAGTTTCCATGCAGGAAATGATCCGTGACCATGATTCCGGCGTAGCCGGCATCAATATACGGTTTAATGTAGTCCTGCCCCTGTGTCGTAGAACAGGCGCTGGCGGGAATGGTGTGAAGGTGGGTTTCGTAGAGATATTGCATAGATGCCTCCTGATGCAGCATGATCTATCCCTTCACTGCGCCACTGGTCATTCCGGCAACAAAGTACCGGTTGAAGACCAGGTAGATGACCATCATGGGGATGAGCGAAATGGCGGTACCGGCAAGCATGAGATTCCAGGAAGAAGCTGCAGCTCCGGACGATTTGAGACGCATGATGCCAACGACCAGCGGCATGCGCTTTGGGTCGGTCATGGTAAAGACCATGGGCAGCATGTAATCGTTCCAGCTGCTTCGGAAGGCCAGAATCGCGACTGTCGCAATGAGCGGCTTACACAGTGGGAAGATAATATTATAATAAATTCGGAAGAAAGAGCAACCGTCTATTTTTGCTGCCTCATCAATTTCCTGCGGGATGGTCGAAATGAAGCCCCGGGCGATGAACAGATTTGTGACGTTCATGCCGAAGACACGGATGATGATGACCCCCCACAGGCTTTTGTTGAGACCGACGACCTTCATCATCATGAGCAGTGGATACAGTGTGAGCGTTCCAAGGGAGACGAACATGGAGGAGATCATCAGGTAGTAGACAAACTCCTTGCCGCGGAATTTTCCGCGGGAGAAGACGTAGCCGCAGCAGGTGCTTGAAAGAATGGCACCAAGGACACAGAAAAGGGAAAGAAAGACACTGTTTTTGGTATATGTCTCAAAGTCTGCCATCTGCCAGGCACGCACATAATTGTCAAAGACGAATTCTTTCGGGAAGATGCTGTTTCCGGTCGTCAGGATCTCCATATTGCTCTTGAAAGAGGACATGAAGGTAAACAGAACCGGGAAAAAGGAAATGATGAAAAAAAGGATCAGGAATAAATAGATGGCCAGAGATCCCCAGATCTTTCTGCGTTTCATATCATCATCCCTCCTTGATCCGACGGGTTCCCCGGACATAGATTATGGTGACAAGGCCCAGGAACACAGCGGTAACGGCAGCCATGGCAGAGGCATATCCAATCTCGATGTTTCGGCCGGAATTGCCGAAGAAGAATTTGTAAATATAGGTCATGACAACCTCGGTGGAACCGCCCGGCTGACCGTTTGTGAGTGAAATGACCAGATCACAGACCTTGAGGCTTCCGATAATGGCCATGAGCAGGACGGATTCAAAGATGGGGGCGATCATGGGGAGCGTAATGCTGAAGAATTTCCGAAGACCATGGGCACCGTCCAGCTCTGCGCATTCATAGATTTCCTGAGGGATACTCTGAAGTGCCATCAGGAAAAACATCATGTTGATGCCATAGTTCTGCCAGACAGAGGCGACACCAAGGACGAACATGGCCCGCCATTTGTCGCCAAACCAGTTGATGGGCTTTGAGATGAGCCCGACATTCTTGAGAATGGTATTGACGGTTCCGTTGAAGGAGGCAAACAGGAGCGAAAAAATGAGGCCGATGATCGCGGCGGAAATGACCGCCGGCATAAACAGGGTCACACGGAAAAAGCCGATCCCCTTGAGCTTCTGATTGAGAAGGGAGGCAAGCAAAAGGGCAAGAGGGATTTCAACCAGGAGCTTGCAAAACGACAGAATTACAGTGTTGAGCAGTGACATCCAGAAATCCGGGTCCGAGGTAAACACGCGGATAAAGTTATGCATCCCGGTGAAGTTCGGTGTGGAATAACCATTGTAGTCGGTTACGGCATAACGCAGGATATAGATGATGGGCACATAACTGAAAAGGATAAAGCCGATCAGAAAGGGCAGAATCATCAGGAAAGCCTGAATGTTATCCTGTTTAAGCCCTTTGTTTTGGGGCGATGTTGTCTTTTTCATGCTTTCCTCCAGAAACACAGGAATGATCAGGAAAAAGCGCACAGGCTTTTCAGCCTGTGCGCTTTATGCATGTGATTATTGATCTCTTGTAACCTTATATCCAGGCTGTGCAATATAAGAGGCTTTTACATCCGGGTCAAGTGCATTGAATGCGGTGTTGAGCCGATCATCAAGCTCTTTAAGGACCGTTTCCGCATCCTCGGAGAAGCCGCCGGAGAGGAGCTTTCCGAGTGTCTCACGGGCAGAGAGTCCTTCGTATTTGAGGATGCCCTTCGGGTCTGCCATACGGATGATGAACTGATCGTCCTTGAAGGTCGAGAATTCCTTCCAACCATGGATGGCAACATCCTTTGCCATGCCGACGACATTGCTGCGGTACGGGATATACATTCCCTGTTCGTACATTTCAACCAGGTTTTCATCCGAATAGAACCACTCAAGAACCTTGGCGACCTTGGAGGTGTCCTTATCCAGTGCCTTCTTGGCAACACCAAGCAGATCGACGGCGGTAACCATCTCCTTGTACTCGTAGCCATCCGCTGAAATGGCTGGCGGATCACAGACGATCCAGTTGCAGACGGCCGGGAACTGCTCGGTGTAGACGGCGACGTCAAAGCTGGCGGCCATGACGATGCCGACACGACCGGCGGCAAACTGAGCGCGGGCGGTATCTGCATCCAGGTTTTCAAAGCCCGGGAACATGGATCCATCCTCAATCATTCCGAGAAGATTGTTGATAATGGGCAGTCCGTCTGAGTATCCATAACGGCCGTTTACGGCATCAAATCCGAAATGACCAAGGGAAGGGGCATTGACGCTGTAAATGTAGTGATCCTGGCACCATCCGCTCTGCAGAGCGAGGAAATAGCCGTAGGCATTGCCGTCGGCTGCCTCGGTAATGAGGCGTGCATCCTCACGGACTTCATCCCATGTTTTGGGCGGCTCGGCGATACCGGCCAGATCAAAGAGGTCCTTGTTGATGATCATCTTGTATGACTGCAGGCTGTAAGGAAGGGTATAGACCTTTCCGTTAAAAATCTGGTCGCCCACGACGAGCTCATCCGGATTGTAGAGGCTCAGCAGGTTTTCACTGCCTTCAAGATCAGAGATCGGGACGGCATACCCGGCTTCGACGTATCCGGCAAAGGTGTTGCTGGAGGGACGGAAGAGGTCCGGTCCGTCATTGGCCATCAGGGCAATGTTGATCGTGTCGGAGTAGTCGGTTCCGTACACCGTGTAGTCAATCACGATTCCAAGTTCTTTGCCGATTGTGTTGTTGAATTCTTCAATCTGTTTTTCGCGAACCGTCTGTTCGTGTGCGTTATCACTCCATACGACAATGTGTTCCACCTTATCCGCATCTGCGAGTGCAAAAAGCGGGATGCAGGAAAGGATCATGAGTACTGCCAGTAAAATGGCAAATCCGTTTTTCTTCATCTTTGATTCCTCCTTGATGTTCTACCAGGCTTTCCCTGCCTGATTGCTGGTATCATTATAATTGGAAGCCACGCGGATTGAAAAGTCAGAAAATTCATCTACATGTCTGCGGAGCAGCAGGTCTACATCGCCCCAAGGGGAGGCACATTCGGTGCGGATGGGTATATGTTTTATCTACCTCCAAGGAGGGTCGGGAATTTCCCGCGAAATCCAGGTTGAAAAATCCCCTGGGCTATGATAGCATTTTACGGGTTCAATACGGAAAATGGACATTGAGCGTGCGGCAATATGGAAAGGCGGCGAAACGCTGTGGCATTCAGTATTCTGATTCTTCTGTTTTCCTGTGTGCTTCTGTTGGGCTTTGCCCTTCGCAGCCGATATGGACTGCCTCTTTTTCTCATGACTCTTGGGATTACGGTGGCCTCCATTGCTGTCCTCTTTCAGATCTACAGTACCTCAACCTATTCGCCGCCGGGCTATTTTCCCTTTCGGCCCCTTGAGGTTGCACTGTTTCGATTTATCGGGAAATACCGGTTTCATGCAGATCAGGTGCAGATCATGCGGAGCATTGGCAGTTTCCTGTATTTTCTGGGCATAGAGGTGCTTTCTCTCCTGATCATCCGGAATTTGAAGCAGGCAAAAGCGCGGCGCATCCTGTCTGCAGTCATCGGGATAGGGCTGCTTCTCTTTTCGCTTCTCTATCTGCTGATCTATTCTCCGCCCACGGCGTATCGCCTTTATCTTCGGTATTACAGCCTCGCACCCGAGGCACGCGCGCAGTTTTATCGGCTGATGACCAGGGCGGAGATCCTTTTCCGTGCCCTGATCCTCTTCATGATTCTCACTCCGGCTCTGCTCCTTCTCACCGCGTATGCCGGCCAGAGGATCACCTACTTTCTGGATACGGTGATTTTGCTTACGGGCATGACCCTGACCTATGACATATTGTTTTTCGGAATGTTCTTCCTTGGCCCCTTTGCACAGCATATGAGCATGGTGTTCAAAAGCGGCTTCTGGTTTTTCAACAATGCCGTCCGGATTCCGACATGGATTTCCTGGATATATCCTTTTTTCTCCATCCTGCTGCTTGTCTTTATTCTCGTTAATACCAATCGGGTCTTCAGCGGTGAACTGGTTCTGCTGTTTCGAAAGCGGGCATTGCGAAACAGCATTGAGGAGCTGAACCGCAACCTCAAGGATGTCCTTCATTCTGAGAAGAACCTGATGTTCAGCATTCTGATTCTGGCAAGAGAAGCCGAGGCAGAATATGGAAGCCCGGAGGGACTCAAAAAGCTGGAACGCCTCAAGGAAATTGCCGAGAATCGGATGGAAAATATCACATCGTCTCTCAACCGGATCCGGGAACTTCATCTGAATCCGAAGCCGGTGGATATGAGAACGCTCATGGACGATGCCCTGGTGGATGCCAGTTTGCCACAGGAAATCACCTGTGAGCGTCGGTACTGTGACTTCCCTGCACGCTGCATGATTGATGAATACCACACGAGAAGCGCCATCAAGAACATCTTTGTCAATTCGGTTGAGGCCCTTCAGCTCATTCCGGATGCTGGGAAGCAGATTGTGGTGACCGTCAATGCCAGCCGGGAGTGGGTTTATCTCTCCATCCGTGACAACGGGCCGGGAATTGCCGAAAGCGAGATTCGCCGCGTGATCCTGCCCTTTGTCTCGAGCAAAACGAAAAATGCGAACTGGGGAATTGGACTTCCCTATGTGTTCAGGATCATCAATGCCCAGTTAGGACAGATGCGCATCCGGAGCAGCGATGCTGCTATAACGCACTATACACAGGTGGATATTCTGCTCCCACGGGAGAGGAGGCGAGACACTTGAGTTCAATCCGAATCGTAATGGCGGATGATAATCCGGAAATACGGACGTATTTTTCAAGCATTCTTTCGCATGAAAGCGATATGGAACTGGTTGGCATGGCCGCCTCCGGGGCGGAAGCGGTAAAGATGGCGCAGGCGCTGAAACCGGACATCATCCTCATGGATATCCAGATGGAAACCCGGGTGGCGGGGATCACCGCCTCAGAGCAGATTTTAAGGCTCCTGCCGGAGACAAAGATTATCATCCTGACCATTCTTGAGGATGATGATCTCCTCTTTAAGGCCTACTGTGCCGGTGTGACGGATTACATTATCAAGACCGATTCCATCTCCCAGATTCTGACCTCCATCCGAAACGCCAGCCAGAATCAGTTTGTCCTTCGCCCGGCCTATGCGGAAAAAATCATAGATGAGCTGAAACGCGTTCGGACAGAGCAGCAGAATCTTCTGGATTCCCTCACGATTCTGACCCGGCTGTCCAATAGCGAATTCGAGGTGCTGAAGCTTCTCTACCAGGGCATGAAGGCAAGAGAAATTGCCGAGGCGCGGTATGTCTCCATCGGAACGGTAAAAACGCAGATTCACAGCATCCTCCAGAAATTTGGACGGACGTCCATGAGCGATGTGATCCGCCAGCTGCGGGCACTGCATTTTGACACCATCATTGATTCCATTCATCCCTCGTAAGGCATGTTCATCCTCTTGGTTCGGTTTCGCGACAACGTCAAGTGACGCTACATGGGAAGCGTTCTGTCCCGGTCATGTTCCGGAAAAGGAGAATGCTTCGATGCGTGGCATCTGTGCAGTAACAGATTTCCGGGGAGGACAGACATCTGGCGGCAGTGGAGCCATGCAAGAACGGCGGTGGACGTTCGATTTTAAAAAAGCAAAAAGGAAAACTTGACAGAATGCTGCGGATGCTTTATCATCTGTCCGCAATTTGGCGGCGTTGCCGCCCTCTTTATTGAAAGGAGTTATTCCCATGGTACATACCATTGTCGGAGCGAACTGGGGCGATGAGGGGAAAGGGAAGATCACGGATCTTCTTGCAGTGAATGCGGATATTGTTGTGCGTTTTCAGGGTGGAGCCAATGCAGGCCATACGATCATCAATGAATATGGCCGGTTTGCGCTGCATCTTCTGCCCAGCGGAATCTGCAATCCCGAGGTGCTGAATGTTCTTGGCCCGGGTGTTGCTTTTGATATTGAAGCGTTTTTGAAGGAACTGGACGAGGTTCGTGCAATGGGCGTTCCGGAACCGCAGATTGCCATCTCGGAGCGTGCACAGGTGCTCATGCCCTATCATATTCTCCTTGATGTGTACGAAGAGGAAAGGCTGGGGAAGCAGTCCTTTGGCTCTACGCGTTCGGGCATTGCACCGTTCTATGGGGATAAGTATCAGAAGATCGGCCTGCAGGTGTGTCAGCTCTATTATCCGGATGTTCTGAGAGAAAAGCTGGCGCATGCACTTGAAATCAAAAATGCCCTGATCACCTCACTGTATCATAAGGAGCCCATCGACCTTGAGGAAATGATCACAAAGCTTCATGAGCTGGCCGAACGGATTCGTCCGTATGTGGCGGATACGGATGAAATTCTGCTGAACGCCGTCCGGGAGGATAAGAATATCCTGCTTGAGGGACAGCTGGGCACACTGAGAGATCCGGATCATGGCATCTATCCCATGGTCACCTCCTCCTCACCGCTGGCCGGATATGCGCCGGTAGGCGCCGGTGTGCCGGTATGGTCCATCAAGGAGATTACAGCCGTGACTAAGGCGTATTCCTCCTGCGTTGGCGCAGGCCCCTTTACGACGGAGCTGTTTGGAGATGAGGCCGAGGAGCTGAGGCGCCGCGGCGGCGATCATGGCGAATACGGTGCAAAGACGGGACGCCCGCGGCGTGTCGGCTGGTTCGATGCCGTTGCTACCCGGTATGGCTGTGAGGGCCAGGGGGCAACCGAGGTAGCCCTGACCAATCTGGATGTCCTCAGCTATCTGGATGAGATTCCGGTCTGTGTTGCCTACGACTGGAAGGGAACGCGCATTGAGCGGTTCCCGGTGACGCCGAAGCTCGAGGAATGCACGCCGATCTATGAGATCCTTCTGGGGTGGAAGACGGACATTCGCGGCATTACGAAATATGAGGACCTGCCGGAAAACTGCCGCAACTATGTGGAGTATCTGGAAAAGCAGATTGGCTGCCCGATTCGTCTCGTCTCGAATGGACCACGGCGGGAGGAAATGATTTACAGGTAACCGTAAAATACACTTTGTGTGTATCTGACGCAAAAGCGATGATGAGTGAGCGGGAGAGCAAGGGCTCTCCCGCTCACTGTTTCCCGGGCTCTGTTTGTGTAAGAGGCCTTGTGCCACTTGCAGGGGCGGGGGTGGTGGACGTGGTACGAAGGACTGCTTGACAGAATGCCATTGAAAGCATAAAATAGCACAAGAGTGGATGTGTTTGCAGTTTTGCAGGTTATTTCCATCTACGAGAAGGGAGGATGGGGGCAGTTTTGCCCTTGCATGAATATGAAAGACAGTCGGAGAAGTGTGCCGTTTCTGATAAGCATGACACTTCTGGTTCTTATGTTGATTTTTGGGACTGCCTTTGCTGAGTCAGTAGATCCTATTCGTGTCTCTTCGTTGAGCGAGCCGCAGTCGGTCATATCGGAACAGGATGTTTCGATCACGATTAAGATTTACAACAGCAGTCAGCAGGACATGCAGGAAGCCATTACTCTCTACGATTCTGTTGGACTGGCGGTAGAAAAGTATCAGGGCCTTGGCGCGGAACAGTCGGTGACGTATACCGGAACCTGGCATGTGACGGCGGACCAGATTGCAAAGGGAAAGATCAACTACTTTATCCGGTACAATCTGGACGGAAAGGAAAAGACCAAGACCATTCCGATCACGATTCAGACCGAAACTGCCGCCCCGCAGCTGATCGCAAACTATGCGATCAGTCCGGCAAGCGCCCGTCAGGGACAGCAGATGAGCATTGCCTACACCCTGTCCAATACGGGAAACATTGAGCTGAGGAACATCACCATCATCAATCCGGGCATTTCGGAGACGATCCTGACGGCCGCCTCTCTCTCTGTGGGGGAGCGCATTGTCCTTGAGGACTTCTTCCCGATGGGCGCCGGTGAGATGGTCTGTGAGCCAAAGATCACCTACACCTCTGCAGACTCCAGCGAGATCAAGACGGTGGAGGACATCAATCGCCGGGTGCTTTCGCCGGCGGAGGATGGTCTTGAGGTTGAACTGGTGGCCAGCGGGACCGAGAACCTTTATCCCGGCGAGAATGTTGAACTGACGGCCAGACTCAAAAACACGGGGGACAGCTCCTATGTCGGCCTGCAGATTCAGCTGAGCGATGGCAGTGTTGTGGCTACGGGCGTTGAGCTGGCGGCCGGCGCCACCTATGAGACGGATTTTGACTGGATTCCGACACAGACAACGGAACTGGTCGCCACGGTCTCCGGCCTTGATGCAGAGGGCGATACCATTACCATTCACTCAGCGCCTTTGACCATTACCACGCAGGATGCCGCCATGGCGCTGATCCTCAAGATTGAGGCAGCGGCTGAGACCGATGTCATTTATTCCGAACCGGCGGTGGTCCGCTTTGCGGTTCAGGTGACCAACCTGGGCGAAACGGATGCCACTACACTGACGATCACGGAGGCGGGCACGACGGTGGCAACCATTCCGTCGCTGCCATCCGGTGAACGGCGCCAGCTGGTATTTGAGCTTGAAACCAGCATTGCCGGGCAGATTCAGTTTGAGGTTACCGGAAAGGACGCGGCGGGCAATGATAAGACCTATGCGTCCAATATTCTGGCGCTGACCTATATTGAGCCGACACCGGCGCCGACCAGTACGCCGGTTCCGACGGCTGTACCACCGACGCCCTCACCGGCCCCGACCGCCACGCCGGAGCCTTCAGCCCTTGAGCAGATTGCCGGGATGTTTGATCCCCTCGTGCTGCGCATTGTGGCCGCGGCCCTGGTATGCCTGATCGCCGCCGTCCTTGCAGTACATGCAGCACGCAAGAGCAGCAAAAAGCGGCAGATTGCCAATGCCATTGATGTGCTGGAACGGGCACATGATGAGCGGGATTATCGCGGCAGACACAGGAAAAAGAAAACCCAGGAAAAGGAACCCAAGGGGAAGAAAAACGAGGCCGTTGCAACATCTGAACTGACTGAGGAGGATGTTCGCAAAGCACCGGCTAAGGAACAGCCGGCCACGCCGGAAACGAAGGAAAGCCCCAGAAGGGCATCCAGAAGTGTTCCCGTGACCTCGGAGCCGACGCTTCGCGTTGAACCGGCAGAGCGGCGCCCAGAGTTCCCGCAGACGCGTCAGCCGGATAATTCAAAGACGAAAGTGTTCAACCGTCCGGAGGGTGAATCCCAGGATTTCGGATCGACCAAACGCGTTCCGATTGCCAAAACGAAGGATCTGATTAAGGCGCAGGAGAATGCGCAGGAAAACGTCCAGGAAACAAAACGGCTGAAACGGGATAACGGAAAAAACACTCAGCCTGAAGAGAAAGCCTCAGAGCCTGTCAAGGAAAAGAAACGCGGATTGTTTGGAAAGCGGAAAAAAGACAGCGATTATTTTGAGGAAGAGGATCTGTTTGAGTAATCTTGTGAAAGCCGCCAATCTGGCGGCTTTCGCTTTTTTGGAGAGCATATGTTTGAGGGAATACGAAAAGAGGCCATTGATTTTCTGATTGGCATCAAGCTGAACAACAATGAAACCTATTACAGAGACCATCTGGATGTGTATGAAAAGGAAATTAAAATCCCGATGCGCGAGCTCTGTGCAGCGCTGGCGTCAACGGTGCATGCCGTCGATCCGGATCTGGATACCCGGCCGGGCTCTGTCATTTCACGCCTCCGGCGGGATACACGCTTTACACAGGACAAGTCCCCGTTTCGGGATCATGTGTGGATGGGCTGGCGGTATCCGGGAGAGCGGCGGAGCGAGGGCTTTCATATGTACTGGGGATTTGGCCCCAGCTGGATGGGATGGGGCTGCGGCAGTTATGGTACAGACCGCCCGCTCATGGACAATTTCCGGCAGACGCTGATCCGGGAGCCCGACAGGGTTCGGGATGCCATATACGCAAAGAACTTTCAGGGCCGGTATGTCATCAGCGGGGAACACTACAAAAAGATGACGGTCCCGGAGAGTGTGCCGGAAGGCCTCCGCAGCTTTTATACACTCAAATACCTGAATGCAGACCTGAATGCGACTGAAGAGGATTGGCACCTTCTTCAGACGTCCGAATTCCTTGAGCGGATGATTGAGGAGATCAACGCCATGGCACCTCTGCTTTGCCTGATGAAGGAAATTCGGGCCGGTGATATCGCAACGCCACTTGAAGCAAAACAGGCAGAGTCTGAGCCGCCGGTGGCGGAGCCAACCGGATCAACGGGGAAGGTCGTTGTCCGCCGGCTTGAGGAGTTTGAGTTCTGAGGACCGGAGAACACCTTCCTTCGGGAGGGCAGACAGGGACTGTGACAATCCGGATGTAAATGGGAGAACAGGATGGACGAGCAGAACAGGACGGAAAGGATTCGCGCGCTGGTAGACCGCATCACGTTTCAGTCCGAGACATTCAGTGTCCTGCGGTGCAGGGTAAAGGGATACAGCGACACGGTTACGGTTGTCGGGAATCTGCCCGGGGTCCATGTCGGGGCTGTGCTGACGATTCAGGGCTTCTGGAAGATCGACAGACAGTATGGCAGACAGTTTTCGGCCATCTCATATGAGGAATCCCTGCCGGCCAGCCTCTTTGGCATCCAGAAATATCTGGGCTCTGGACTTGTAAAGGGCATTGGGCCAGTCTACTCGAGAAAGATCGTAGACCGCTTTGGAACGGAAACCTTCACGGTCATTGAAGAGCATCCGGAAAAGCTGAGTGAGGTTCCCGGGATCGGGAAGGGACGGATCAAGAAGATCAAGGCAAGCTGGGATGCCCAGAAGGAAATTCGGAACATCATGGTGTTTCTGCAGGAGCATGAGGTCTCGGTTGCCCATGCCTCCAAGATTTATAAGGTCTACGGGAACGAGAGCATTCGGGTTGTAACGGAAAACCCCTATCGTCTGGCGGATGATATCTGGGGCATCGGATTTAAGACTGCAGACCAGATTGCCGCAAAAATGGGCTTTGAGAAGGAACGGTTTGAACGCCTCCGGAGCGGACTTGTGTACACGCTCAATAAGCTTGCGGAAAACGGGCATTGCTATGCAACACGGAAAATGCTTCTTGACAGCGGATGCGAGTTGCTTGAGGTTGAGCGCCAGGCGCTTGAGGCAACGCTTGCCAAAATGCAGGAGGCAGAGGACGTCAAAACGGAGAAGCTGGTGCCGGAATTCCTCCTGCAGGAGGATGAGGCGGAGCCTCTTGCCATTTATCTGCCGGCCTTTTACTTTGCAGAGATCGGAATCGCAGCAAAGCTGCGGCATCTCATTCGCGTTGCACCGCATGTGCGTCTTAATGGGGAGATTGTCAAAAACATCGGCGCGGAAACCGGGATGCAATATGACGACATTCAGCTTGCAGCCATTGAAACAGCAGCCGCAAGCAAGGTGATGGTCCTGACCGGCGGCCCGGGAACGGGCAAGAGCACGACAACGCTTGGGATCATCCGTGCATTTGCCAAAGTGCATGCGAAAATCCTGCTGGCAGCGCCCACTGGTCGGGCGGCCAAACGGCTCAGTGAGGTGACCGGCATGGAGGCAAAGACGATTCACCGTCTGCTTGAATTCAAGCCGCCACAGGGGTATCAGCGGAATGAGGAAAATCAGCTTGAGGGCGATCTCCTCATTCTGGATGAGTGCTCCATGATTGACACCATCCTCATGAATAACCTGCTCAAGGCGATCCCGGACACGATGCGCCTCATTCTGGTAGGGGACATCGACCAGCTGCCCTCCGTGGGTGCCGGGAATGTGCTGCGGGACGTCATTGCCTCAAAGACGGTTCGGGTCGTGGAGCTGACGAGGATTTTCAGGCAGGCGGCAGCGAGTCGGATCATCACCAATGCGCATCGGATCAATCACGGGGAATTCCCGGATCTGAGCAATGGAAAGAAGACGGATTTTTTCTATGTGGAAGAGGAAGATCCGGAAAAGGCAGCAGAGACCATCGTGAACCTGGTAAAACAGCGCCTGCCCGGATACTTTCACGTCGGGTGCGATCAGATTCAGGTGCTGACGCCCATGCAGCGCGGAGCGGTCGGCGCGGCAGCGCTCAATCAGAAGCTGCAGGCAAGCCTTAACCCACCGGGGGCAGGCGAGGAAATCCACCGTGGCGGGTATACGTACCGCGTCAATGATCGGGTGATGCAGATTCGGAACAACTATGACAAAGAGGTGTTCAACGGGGACATCGGACGGATTACGGCCATTGACGATGGCGAGGTCCTGATCACCTTTGATGACCGTGAGATCGAGTATGACGTATCGGAGCTGGATGAAATCGTCCTGGCCTATGCGACAACCGTGCATAAGGCACAGGGAGCCGAGTATCCTGTCGTTGTCATGCCGGTCATGATGACCCATTACGTGATGCTTCAGAGAAATCTCCTCTATACCGGAGTGACCCG
>JAFUZM010000079.1 GCA_017476605.1 Clostridia bacterium | reverse complement strand
GGAGATGACGTGTCTTTCCGTGGGCAATCCACACTGCGTCCTCTTCTGCGACAGCATTGATGCACTGGACCTTGAAAAGATCGGGCCGGAGTTTGAGGAAAACCCGCTTTTCCCGGAGCGTATCAACACAGAATTTGTGCGTGTTGTCAATCGGACCACCCTGCGTGTCCGCGTATGGGAACGCGGTAACGGGGAAACCCTTTCCTGCGGAACCGGCGCCTGTGCCGCCGTTGTGGCTGCCGTGCGCTGTGGCTATTGTGATGCAAATACGGACATTACGGTAAAGCTCCTGGGTGGCGATATGACGGTCAACTATGGGAAAACGGTTACTCTCTCTGGCAGCGCCATCCTTGTATTTGAAGGCGAGTTCGAAATGTAAAGGACAATACAGAAAACTACATATCGTTAGTTTATTCTAACGGTAGATCAGAAAATGCCGGGCCTCATTTCAACGTACTACATGAAAGAGTTTGATAGATGCGTTCTTACAGTGACGAGATGAGGCCTGTTTTTTTAGTATCATTCTAAAGCCACTTGTGAAATATCTGTCTGACGATCAGCAAATGAAGGTTCTCACTAATGTTTACACACGAATTGCATTAATGATTACACGGATTATAGAACAATCAGCGTATTTGACGCAAGAAAAATTTGACTGGAGGCGTTGAAATCCTTGACTTTCCGGCCTGAGTCGGGTACATTTAAGTAAACTAGGTGGAGTGTATCTACTTGGTTGGGATGAGTCTTTGAAAGGAGGCGGGAAAAATGACTTTACAACAGCAAGCGTATGGATTGATTGATAGGCTTCCGGATGACAGTGTTCAGGTTGTTATCCAGGTTATGAGGAGAATGCTGCCCAGAGATAAGGATGTGGCTAGGACGGCTGCTCGGTTGTCTGATTCGGTTACGCCCAAGATGAAAGCGTACTTGAGGATGCAGGAACTCAGAAAGGAAACATCAAAATACGATGTTTCTGAAGCGCAAAGAGAAGCTGCGATGGATGAAAAGTTTGGCACATTTGGCTGAGGAGGAGTTTTATGCGAGTTCTGATTGATACGAATGTTGCTTTGACTTATGTGTCAGGCCGAGAAGACCCCTTTTCAAACGAAGTCGATACCATTATGCAGAAATGCGCAAAAGAAGAGATCGAGGGAGCGTTAGCTTTCCATTCCTTATCAACGATCTGGTATCAGACACGAAAGCTTCCAGAAGCAACACGAAGAGATTGGATTAGGCAATTATGTGAGCTATTGACCATCTCTGGCGCAGATAACAATGCTGTCCTGGAAGCCATAAATGACGAGGATTTTAAAGACTTTGAGGATGCACTACAGGACTGCTGTGCAACTGCTTTTAAAGCTGACTACACGATAACGGCCAACATTAGAGATTTCAAAGGAGTAAGCAAGATTCCTGCCTTAACTCCGAAGGAGTTTCTCGAACTCAAATCATAAGCTGGTGACAAGGGAGGTAAGGCTGACGTGTGCATGGCAATTGATGAGTACGGAAAAGATATGAAGATTGTTGGCTACATCGAAAGGCAGCAGGAAGAAGGCATTTCTTTGGAGGATGCGATAAAGAACGCCGCAATCAAATACGGCAAGACGGAGAAATACGTCAAAAAAGTGTATGAGGAAGCCGCCTGATTTTTTTTACAAGTCGGTTTTGAATGAGTCTTGTGTTACCCTCCAATCCCCATCCCACCTATCGACCTATGGACGGAAAAAGGGAACGACAGTTATTACGCGGATCATACGGTCTATCTCGCAAGCCAGGAGGACTTTGACCGTTTCTGATTGAAAAATCCCCACTCAAGCTTTGTGCCTGGGTGGGGAGAATCTTCAGTCATCTGTTTTCGTGAACTCGATGATTTCTTCCGGAGAGAAGAGTGTGATTCCAAATGTCATAAAGCCTTTTTTGTTCCTGGTTACGATACCATCGCATTTGTTTGACTTGGCGCAGGTTGCAAGCAGGCAGTCTTCAAAATCCTTCGCATGTTTTGTAAACGCCTCGTTCACGTCATCATTTGTTACGGTCAGAACCTTGACGATGTTGAGAATGTGGCCGAGTGCCTTGTATGCGTCATCTGTGCTGTTAAGTGCTTTTCTGACCAGATAGAAGATATCAGTGACGGTAGAAGCAGAGATGAAACCGTAGATATCCTTATTCTCACACAAAGTAAGGACAGCCTTTGACTGTTCATAGAAGGGTTCACGCTCAAGCAAAACATCAAGGATGATATTGGTATCAATCATCAATCGCATAGCGTGACATCCTTTCATCCCTGATAGTGTGGCGGTCAACATCATCGGAGATTTTTCCCTTCAGGATGCCCGATATTGAATCAACTGCGGAGACATTTGGATTTACAAGGCGAACCACATATTTGCCGTTCCTTGTAACCCAGATATCCTCGTTGGGGACAAGGTCCAGATAATGACCAAAATTCGTTTTGAATTCGGTGGCTGTAATTTCAAGCATAGATAGCACCTCCTCTTGATGACATTGTAGCCGATTTTGAAGGAAAAGTCAGGAGAAATCGAACGATTTATGAGAATATAAATAAGGAAATCGAACGATTTTATTGTAAAGCATGTGTGAGGTCAAGTCAATCTAATGATTGGAAACAAGACCATAACACTGGAAACGGTGGGGATTTTTAACGTCCATTTTCGTGGGCGTTTTTACCCTATAGGAAATCGACCCCCTTCTTTGTCCAGAAGTCATCCGCAAAAATGGAAACATTGCGGAATGATATTTAAAATCTGCAGTAACAAGAGGGAAAGATAGTAATGAAGGATGTGAATATAATTATAACACTTTTGCACAATCCATAACGAAAATACAGAAAAATAAAAAGTTTTGGGTATCAATAACAAAAACTTGACAATATCGGATTTTTACGTTATCATGTTACACGATAGGAGCGTGATAACTATGATCAGAACAAAAGAAGAACTGAAGGCCAGAGACATCTACCTGAATCAGCTGATCGCTTTTCAGGATACCGAGCCTGTCAAGGTAGTGACGGGGATAAGGCGGTGCGGAAAATCCAGTCTTCTGAAACTTATGAGAAGACACCTGCTTGACACAGGAGCTTCTCCTGAACAGATCATCTCCATGAACTTTGAATCCATGGAATATCGCGGCATGGATGTAAAGGCTTTTTACAAGTATGTGAAGGGGAGAGTGCTGCCGGATAAGCGGATGTATCTGTTCTTTGATGAGCTGCAGAGGCTGGATCAGTGGGAAGATGCAGTAAACTCATTTCGTGTGGACTTTGACTGTGACATTTATATCACGGGGTCAAATGCCTACCTGCTTTCATCCGAGTATTCCACCTACCTTTCCGGAAGATATGTGGAAATAAAGATGCTTCCGCTTTCTTTTAAGGAATTTCTCGATTTTCACGGATACGAGGTGCGTGAAAGAAAAGCACTGGCAGGAGAGCTGAAGAAAAGAGCATATGACTCGGACGGTGAGCCTGTGGATTGGGAAGACCTGTATGAGGCATTTCTGCATTACGGAGGAATGCCGGGAATAGCGGATGTGGGGCTTGTTCAGGATCGCGTTCTTGCGCTGTTGGACGGTGTTTACTCCACGGTCGTTATGAGGGACATCCTTGAGCGTGAAAAACGAAGGGGACAGCGGCGGATTACGGATGCGATCCTTCTTAGGAAGATCATCCTTTTCCTTGCGGACAATATTGGAAGCAACACTTCACTAAACGCGATAAGCAACACTCTGGTCTCAGAAAAAATGCTGGAGGATCGGGCGAAGCAGGGAAAGCCTGCAAATCAGACGATATCGGCTTATGTAGGAGCCCTGATGGAGTCATATATGTTCTATGAGATCAAGAGATTCGACATCAAAGGGAAAGAAGAACTTAAGACCCTTGGGAAGTACTATATCGTAGACATCGGACTTCGGAATTACCTCCTCGGATACAGAGACGTGGACACGGGACACATTCTTGAAAACATCGTCTATTTTGAACTCCTGAGAAGAGGATATGATGTGGCCATAGGAAAGATCGACAATAAGGAGATCGACTTCATTGCCACAAAGGATGATGAAAAGATATACTATCAGGTAACTGAAGATATGACTTCGGAAAAAACAAGGGAACGTGAACTTGCACCTTTAAAGCTGGTGCCGGACAATTATGAAAAGGTAGTGCTTGTGATGCGCACGGATTCAACTGCATCCGTTGATGGCATCAAGATCCAGAGAGTGTTCGACTTCCTCTTGGCAGACAACTAAAAAGCAACAGTAACAATCCAACAACAATACCCCACTGGAACGGTGGGGATTTTTAACGTCCATTTTCGTGGGCGTTTTTATTTTGCAAAAACAGAAAGGAGGAAGCTGAACAAAAGTAAGAAGGCGAAGGTCCTTGTCGAATTATGTCGTTTTGTCGTTTTTTGCCTTAAAAACGACAAAAATCAAAAAGCAGCTTAAAGCATTGTGTTTCCTTTGTTCTACGCTATTTTGAGGTTGCTTCGAATTTTGTCGCTTAAAATATAGTTAATTTCGGTGGAAGCTGGGCGTCGCAAAATGACCGCCAATGGAGAGAAACAGCGATGTGGAACAGGCCCTGCTCCGTGATATCTGAAAAGTGATACTTTGAAATGATCTGGATATCGCTTTGAAGTGAAAATTGTCACTTGATTTTTATGCCTATCAAGCGATAATATAGAACGAGTACGCGAAGCCCTGTCAGTATGACAGGTATACTTTCGACAGGAAAGCCGGGGATAGTCGTCGATTTCGGATTTCCAGGAGTACTGGATGCTATTTCCAGGTGAGCTTGCAAAGTTTACTGGCTTTTCTGAAACGCAGGTGAAGAGGCTTTGCAAATAGAATCAAATACCAATACAGCTGCTGAGGCGTAAATCATGGGAACATATATTAATCCCGGCAATCAGGCTTTCAAGCGGATATTGGATCCGAACTATGTCGATATGACAGGATTAATCAGCCTGATGAACCGCAGAATCGGAGGAGCACAGAGCCTTGTCTGCATCACCAGACCACGTCGTTTCGGGAAATCCTATGCTGCAAAGATGCTCTCTGCCTATTATGATTGTTCATGTGACTCACATGAGCTCTTTGATAAGAAGGCCATCGCAAGGACAAAATCCTATGAGGAATATCTGAATCAGTACAATGTCGTTTATCTGGAAATCACAAGTTTTATTTCTTCTGCAAGGCGACAGGGAATTCCGCTTGAAGAGGTTCCGAGCATGATTGTGAAGGCATTACACGCCGAGCTTATCCAATTGAATCCGGAATTGCCTTCCGATAAAAGTCTTACCGAACTGTTCGCTGAGTGTGCTGAAAAGAAATGCGGGAAACCGTTTGTATTTATTATCGACGAATGGGATTCCATGATTCGAGAGGCAAAGAAGAACGAGGAGGCGCAAAGAAGATATCTGGGTCTTCTGAGAGAGTGGTTTAAAAGCGGCATTGATACGCCTAAAGTTATTGCAGCAGCTTATCTGACAGGCATACTCCCGATCAAGAAAGACGGCTTACAGCCAGCAATTTCAGATTTTCAGGAGTACTCGATGCTTTATCCGGGTGAGTTTGCCAGGTTTACGGGTTTTTCTGAAACGCAGGTGAAGCGTCTTTGCAAAAAGAACAGGATCGACTTTGAAAGCGTAAAAGCATGGTATGATGGATACGAGCCCGGGGGAGAGCATTCTGTTTACAATCCATATTCGGTGATGAGCGCATGTCGGGAAAAAGACTGTCGTTCCTTCTGGACATCAACCTCAGCGGCTGAGGCTATGACAGACTATATCAATATGGATTTCGACGGTTTACCGGAGACGGTCGCACAGCTGATCGGTGGGGCAGAAATCGAGGTGAGTACCTCACAATTTCAGAATGATTTTGAGCGGTTCAAGACGAAGGAGGATGTGCTGATTCTTCTGGTGCATCTGGGCTATCTGACCTATGATGCAGCTCATAAGACGGTGCGTGTGCCTAACGAGGAAGTCAGGAATGAATTTCGGAATTTCCTTTGTAATGATACAGTTGGAGAGAACTGGAGAAGACTGCTGGACCGTTCTCGGAGGCTCCTGGCAGATACAGTACGGGGAGACGGGGAAGCCGTGGCAGAGGCTCTTGAAGAAATCAGGGGCGAGAACGATGCACCTCAGTTTTAT
>JAFUZM010000078.1 GCA_017476605.1 Clostridia bacterium | reverse complement strand
GGAAATATTGTCATCAGTGTGGGGCTGTTCGGTCACTCCGGCGATGATGAAGTCTGGACGGAAGGCACCAAGGAGATGCTGGACGATATGCACAAGCGGAAGATCGATATGGCAGACGAAATCTTTGTCATCAATGTCGGTGGGTATATTGGTTCCAGTACAGCATCGGAGATTAAGTATGCGCAAGCGACTGGAAAGCCAATAAAGTACTTGGAAGCTTTGGCTGAATGAAGCCGTCATGCTCCGGAACGGAGGTGAAAGAATGCAGGACTGTTATGTAGGTGATATCGGAGATTATGGGAAGTTTGCTCTCCTTCGGGAAATGCACAGGCAGGGGCTTTCCATCGGGATTAACTGGTATAAAACTGATGCGATAACGTCAGAAAAACAAAATGATGGAAAATACTGCATTCCGGATCGTCTCACGGTTTATGATACAGATCTTTCGACGCGGTTGAAGAAGATATTTTATTCGCAGGATAGTATTGTTCGCTCCATAAAGGCGCTGGAAGCTGAGCAACTTATTAGCGGAGCTTTGTACTATTCTGACTGTGTACCGGTTGGACATCGAGAAAAATGGCATCAGCATGCTTTGAGCGCTTTATCTGGCTCTGATTTGGTCTTTCTTGATCCGGATAACGGGATGATTGTTTCTTCAGCAGAAAAAGACAAGCAAAAGCAACGCAAATATGTTCTTGATGCAGAATTCAAAGATTATCTTTGTACGGGGCACAGTGTCGTGATCTATCAGCACCGTCCCAGGGTAAATGAAGCAGTTTACATCGATAGGATGATGCAACGGTTTATGAGCCTGAGCCCAGATGTAAGAAGAAGCGACGTACAAGTCATCACTTTTCCACGTTATTCTGTTCGGGACTACTTTGCAATCAGCATCAACGAAGACCATCGTTTGAAAATAAAAAGAGCGATTTCCAATTTGGTGAACGGAGTATGGGGCTCTGGGAAAAAGCCGATGTGTCGTCTGCCGATCAGTATCGAAAATGCACTCTCCAACGAAACTCCGAACTCACCAACGAAACTACACTCCTCAACGAAACCCGTGAGTAACGTTGGGGAGTGAAACGATCCGAAACCAGTGGCATGGAGCCGACAATCAGACCAGCAGAAAGGAGATGACCAGAGTGCTGAAACCCTTTGATTTACAGGCATTGTCCATATTCTTTTGTATCAAAGTTGCTCTGGTCACAGATCCGGCTTGTGAGAGAGGCGGTTTTGTGGTATAATCACAGAAGAATATAGAGTCGAGGTGATGGAAATCCCATGCACTCGGAAAGGCGGATAGGGTTGAGACGATGGTGCTTTGCCCTATTTTCTATTATAAGGAAGCAAGGTAGCGGTTGACTTGTTCCCGATAACGAATAGGGGTCGAGACGAACGGGAAAACCGGTGGATATGTTCTTACGGAACTATGTGGATTTATTCCCGCGAACGTCGGAGGCCGCTGACATACAAACAGATGTATCGAGCCATGTCGAGACGGTAGTATTGATGTCACGCATTCAGTCCTGAGCGTGGAAAAAGCCCGGAAATGCAGGCTTTCCGGGTACTCTGGTACCAGCGCCGAAGGGCGTTCATGCCTTAAAAGTTCTCCGAACCAAACCAATCTACGGTTCGTGCCGTAGGGTTGAGTAGCCCATTTAGATGTCTTAAGGTTGAGTGGCCGATTTAGATGTTTTTGCTGTAGGGTTGGGTTAATGATTTGGATAATGTCAGGTTGTGGCTGCGATTGAGATGTCAGGGCTGGAGCTTCGTATACGTTAAAGGAATATGAAATGCAAGAACGAATTGTTGATAGCGAAATCAGGCTAATTCCATATTACAGAAATGATGAGGCATCACTTACGTGGTATCAGGATCTGGACGTTTGTAAGCAAGTCGATAACAGAGATGAGCCTTATGACTTAAATCTTCTTCATAATATGTATGATTATCTGAGCTCTCATGGAGAGTGTTACTACATAGAATTCAAAGGCAAATTGGTCGGAGATGTTTCCCTTGGAGATAATGCGGAACTCGCGATTGTTGTCTGCAAGGAATATCAAAATCAACATATTGGCAGACGATGCATCAGGGAAATGTTGACACTTGCTGCAGAAAAAGGAATGAATAGCGTAAAAGCAAATATCTATTCCTTTAATGAGCAGAGCCAACGTATGTTTGAATCAATAGGCTTTTATAAAACTGAGGATGAGTGGTATCAGTTTGTCCTTCAGTAACTTCCAGTATGAAAGTCAGATAAAGGCTCCCATACGGCCTTCAGCACCAGGGAGCGTCATTAGGAGCGCAAAAAAATGAACAAAGATATTTGTGTCCGCTGTGGCGGAGGTGTTGTCAATATCCGTGTTGGTGCAATCATCATCAAAGATAATAAAGTCCTTATGGTCAAAAACAACCACGAAGAATATTACTATTCTGTGGGTGGGCGCATCCAATTTGGAGAAACCGCCGAACAAGCTGTAAAACGCGAAGTAAAAGAAGAACTGGGCTGTGAGATGGAGATTGACAGGCTCGGTTTTATTTGCGAGGCATATTTCTATGGAACCATTGGAGATGATCAGGAACGATTGATCTATGAACCGGCATTCTATTTTTATATGAGAGTTCCCGATGATTTCGATTTGCAAGGCAACACATTCTTGGAAGATGGAACACCTGAGTATCTTGAGTGGGTTCCGCTTGATACAGACAAGGTAATATACCCGGAGTTCTTCAAAACGGAACTCAAGCATCCGGTCAGAGAAACAAGGCATGTTGTGGCTGATGAAAGATAGACTCGGCCATATGCTCCCACACTGTCATCATCGGGGACGGGGAGTCTCAGTTTATGCTTCGATGTCGATTGTGACTCCGGACCTCAAGCCAATGGTGAAGTGATCCTCAAAGGCCGTGATCTTTGGATCAGGCGCTTGATCAGGACCTCGTCAAACTCTGTTGAGATGATGGCTCATCCTCCCTGCTTGCCATTATAAGGAAGCCAGTGGGCGGTTGCCCTGTTCCCGATAACGAACAGGGCTTGAGGCAAACAAAAATCCGGTGGGGATGTTCTTACGGAACTATGTGGATTTATTCCCGCAAACGTCGGAGGTTGCTGACATCCAAATGGACGGATCAAGTCAGATGGAAGCAATCCGTTGAGTGTTCCCCGACGGCGAGAAATGTTATTGCAAAGTTTAAAGGGATGGTCTATAATAGGCACGCATTTTAAGCAGGCAGGGTGCTTGCTGTGCGGAAAAAGGAGATAGAACATGATTGACATTAATCTGATTCGTAAAAATCCGGATGTTGTCCGGGAAAACATCAAGAAGAAATTCCAGGACAGCAAACTGGTCTTGCTGGATGAAGTGATTGAACTTGATAAGAAGAACCGTGAGGCCATGCAGCGTGCGGACAGCCTTCGCAATCAGCGGAAAGTTCTCTCAAAGGAAATCGGCGGTCTCATGAAGGCCGGAAAGCGGGAGGAAGCGGAGGAGGCCAAGAAGAAGGTCGCCGAGGCAGCAGAGGAACTGGCAGAGCTTGAACAGCTCGAGGAAAAGTATGCGCAGGAAATCAAAGAGCGCATGATGGTGATCCCGCAGATCATTGATGAGAGTGTCCCGATTGGCAAGGACGATTCAGAAAATGTGGAGATTGAGCGGTTCGGCGATCCGTTTGTCCCGGATTTTGAGATTCCCTATCATGTGGACATCATGGAAAAGCTGAACGGCATTGACATTGATGCTGCCAGAGAGACCTCAGGAAACGGATTTTACTATCTCAAGGGCGATATCGCGAGACTGCACAGCGCGTGTCTTTCCTATGCACGTGACTTCATGATTGATCGTGGATTTACCTATTATATTCCGCCCTATATGATTCGCAGCAATGTGGTGACGGGCGTTATGTCCTTTGCCGAGATGGAAAACATGATGTATAAGATTGAGGGCGAGGACCTCTATCTGATCGGAACATCCGAGCATTCCATGATTGGCCGCTTTATTGACACCATCCTCTCCGAGGAGGACCTGCCGCAGACATTGACCAGCTATTCTCCCTGCTTCCGCAAAGAGGTTGGCGCCCACGGTATTGAGGAGCGCGGTGTCTATCGGATCCATCAGTTTGAAAAGCAGGAGATGGTGGTTGTCTGCAAGCCGGAGGATTCCATGATGTGGTATAATCGCCTCTGGCAGAATACCGTCGATTATTTCCGTTCTCTCGATATTCCGGTCCGTACGCTTGAGTGCTGCTCCGGAGATCTCGCCGATCTTAAGGTAAAAAGCTGCGATGTAGAGGCATGGAGCCCCAGACAGAAAAAGTACTTTGAGGTTGGAAGCTGCTCCACACTGGGCGATGCACAGGCAAGGCGTCTCGGTATCCGCGTAAAGGCGAAGGATGGAAGCAAGTATTTTGCACATACGCTGAACAATACCTGCGTTGCTCCGCCGCGTATGCTGATTGCATTCCTTGAGAACAACCTGAATGAGGATGGCTCGGTACGGATTCCGGAAGTGCTTCGTCCGTATATGGGATTTAAATCTGTGATTAAGTAATGAGCAGGGCGCACAAGCGCCCTGTTTTTTGGAGATAAGAGTATGATTGTTTGTGATACACATTGTGATGTCCTGTGGACACGCGTCTTCCATCCGGAAACGGCACCGGTGGTGACTCCGGAAAACCTCAACGAAGGCGGAGTCTCCCTTCAGGTTTGTACCCTGTTCGCAGGCAGTGGTGGACCGGAGAAGGTCCCGTATGAGACCGGTATGAAGCAGTACCATGAGTTTTGCCGCATGGTTGAAAACGAACACTGGCTGCAGGCCTTCTCTCCGCTTGAGGCAGAGGATGGAAAATCCAAGGCCATGCTGAGTATGGAAGGCGGAGAAATTCTGGAAGGAAATCCGGATCGGGTGCAGGAGTTTTATGATTACGGTGTTCGGATGATCGCCCTTACCTGGAATCGGGAAAATGAGATCGGATGCCCGGCAAAGGCAGGACCGGAGGGGCACATCAAGGAGACCGGATGGGAAATCCTGAAAGAAATGGCACGGCTTCGCATCGCAGCGGATACCAGTCACCTGAATGAGGCGGGCTTCTGGGATCTGATCGACAAGCATGCGCACCCCCCGATGGCAAGCCATAGCTGTGCGCGCAGCCTGTGTGATCATTTCAGGAACCTGACGGATGAACAGATTAAAGGCATGATCCGCCGTGGCGGCTGGATCGGGATCAACTTCTATCCGAGTTTCCTGTCCGTGACCGGAAAGGCAGACGCCCAAAAGATTGCAGAGCATATTGATTATATCTGCCAGATGGGCGGTGCTGAGCATGTTGGTCTTGGCAGCGACTTTGACGGAATAGAGACTGTTCCGCTGGATGTACGGACGCCTGCGGAGGTTCCGCATATTTTTGCAGAACTGCGGCGTCGCGGATATCGCGAGACCGATATCGAGAAAATTGCCGGTGTGAATTTCCTTAATTATTATCGTCGTCTTGGCTGGGAGTAATGGAAGGAATGCAGACATCCATGCTGCCGTGAGTTCCGGTTTCATCAGAATCGGTATGTACATTTCCTTCTCTGCTCTGTCACAAGCCATGGCATCTTCTGTAGTGAAGTAGATGGTTTCACGGTGGCTTTCCTGCGTTTTCTCTTCATTTTGGTAGATCATATCATGTTTGTCTCGCCACAAATAAACATGAAAATGAGCACAAGGAAACCCTGCTAGTTATTACCGGCAGGGTTTCCTTGTGCTCAGACTATATTTTCTCTGATCAAAGTAAGCGAATGGCATCAACCAATTTATACCGTCTTGAGAAAAGTTGTTATCCTTTCAAATGCATCGGTCACCTGAATACCGAGCCAGTTGGCCCTTTGGGATCGAATCATTCTCTGACGATAATGTCTGTCAGAAAAAGCGCTCCCCCGGGACGTCCTGGGGAAGCGGATGAATGATCTGGAAACTGAAGATTCCGGATGCCTTCAGGCAAAGGGCGAAAGGACTCTTTTCAGTGGCCCGCAAGAACTTGGAGCAGATCCGACACAGGAGTTTACCTGTTTGTACAGCGAACAGTTTGCCAGGTAATGAGCACTGACAAAAATCGCTACGCTGAAAAACCAAGCTGCTTGTCAGAAAAGGCGTTCTGCACTGTTACTGCGCTGCATCGCGTCCGTTATGACAGGGCATGCGGATTATGCCGAAAGGGAAGCCCGGAATCTTGATGAAATCATTGTAAATAGAGCGTGGACAACTTACCATACACAAATTGGCCGGCAGTTCTGTGAGCGGGGGGACTCACATCAAATTGAACAAATCATGTGAAACGACAGTCAGGGAGCTTTTGACCTTTATGAAGCATGGGGGTTTGACATTTTGCACGTAGGGAGGAGCTATGCCCATCGCGTATGCGATGGTTTTGTCACAAAGCAGGTACTTGACAAAATTGCTTAGCAAACAACTGCACCAAATGTACCTGCAGAGGAGCCATGCCCATCGCGTACGCGATGGTTTTTTCGGGAAGCAGGTACCTGACATATGGCTTGGCGAATCAACAGACCCAAATGTACCTGCAGAGGAGCGATTATCATGACGAAAATACGCTGGTGTGCGATTGGCGATTCATTCACGTATCTGAATGATCATCTGGATGAGACGGGATACCGTCTCCATAAGGGATACTTGACAAGGATACTGGAGAAACTGCAGGAGTATCCTCTGGTGCTTGATAACATCGGGATCAATGGATCAACGACGCAGGACTGGATCAGTCAACCCATACCCGAGGCAGATGTTTACACGATTCTGCTGGGCACGAATGACTGGCATCATCATATTCCCGTTGGGGATATGGACGACTTGAAGAAGAGAACTGAGGGGAACATCCTTGGAAATCTCGGCATTCTGATTGATCATATCCGCCAGGTATCTCCAAAGGCGAGAATTATCGGCGGGAACCCCGTTGAGCGTGCGGATTTTATATATCTTCTGGACCCGGAGAACAATGCAATGGGGAGCTACGCGCCCGAGAATGGCGTCTGGTTAAAGGATGTATCCGCCACTGTCCTGGCTGCCTATCAGGCAGAAGGTGTTGCGGCGATTGATCTCTTTACCCGATCCGGATTCAGGCAGGACAATGTGATTCGCTTCAGAAGGGTAAGAAGAAACGGAACGTACGAAAACCTTCCATATCCTGACTATCTTGGCATACCCTATGTTCCAGGGAAGGATGAGTATCCGTATCCAGAGGAGGCGATCGGCCTCACCTATGATGGACTGCATCCGTCGGATGAAGGAGCAGATATTCTTGCTGAACTGTTTGCAGAGGAATTTCGGAAAGTTCTTTGACAAATACCCGGCTGGATGTCAACCCGAACATTATTTGAGACTATTTTTGACCTTTTGCCGCAAATTGAATGAGACGAATTGAGTCATACAGTTTATATTGATTAACAGATTTTGCATATTAAATGAGACTGTGCAAACTACCAAGAAAGGTTCCATG
>JAFUZM010000077.1 GCA_017476605.1 Clostridia bacterium | reverse complement strand
GACCCTTCATAGAATTCCGGTGGCAATAGCGAAAGGGATCCACCTGTTCCCATACCGAACACAGAAGTTAAGCCTTTCAGCGCCGATGGTACTTGGCTGGAGACGGCCCGGGAGAGTAGGACGTTGCCGGATCCAAGAAAAATTCAGTTTTGTTTATCAAAACTGAATTTTTTTTATTTTGGGGCTTGACATCTGAATTGTAGATGATAAAATAATAGATGATCAAATATTTATAGGAGGTTTCTATGAGCATTTACGATTATTCCGTTGTTAAACCCAATGGCGATTCTGTTTCCCTTGAACAGTTCAAAGGCAAGGTCATGATGATTGTCAATACAGCGACTGGCTGCGGATTTACCCCTCAGTATAAGGAAATCGAATCCATGTATGAAAACTATCATGATCAGGGCCTTGAAATCATTGATATTCCCTGTAACCAGTTTGCCGGACAGACTCCGGGCACAGATGATGAAATCCATGAGTTCTGCACGCTCAAATACAATACGCAGTTCCCGCAGATGAAAAAGTCGGATGTCAATGGCGAGAACGAACTCCCGCTTTATACCTTCCTGAAGTCTCAGAAAGGATTTGAAGGATTTGGCAAGAGTCCCGCTGCGCTGGCCATGAGCGTGATGCTGAAGAAGATTGATAAGGATTATAAGAATAATCCGAATATCAAATGGAATTTTACAAAGTTCATTGTTGATCGTGAAGGAAATGTCGTTGCAAGGTTTGAGCCTACTGCCGACATGAAGAACGTTGAAGCCTGTGTAAAAGGACTTCTGTAATGCCCGCATGGATGCCTCGCATCCATGCTTTTCATTTTATTGAGAGCAGGTATTGGGATGAATCAAGAGTATGAACAGTTAAAACTGAAAAACCAACTGTGTTTCCCGCTGTATGCAGCATCCAGGAAGGTGGTGAATGCATACACTCCCATTCTTAAAGAGTACTCGCTAACCTATACGCAATATCTGGTCATGCTTGTTTTATGGGAAAAAGATGGGATTACGGTAGGAGATCTTTGTGAACATTTGTACCTGGATAACGGAACACTGACGCAGGTGATCAAAAAGCTGATTGCCGCAGGATATGTAAGTAAGGTCAGAGGAAAAGAAGACGAGCGCATGGTTCTTCTGTATTTAACCGAGAATGGGAAAAAGCTTCGTGAATCCATGGTCGATGTTCCCGGAAAAGTAGGAGCGTGTTTCTCTCTGAATCCTGAGGATGCAGCAGGTCTTTATCGGATTTTGTATGCATTGCTGGAAGTGTAATTTCACTTATGAAAATGGAAGAATTCATTTGAATCAGGAAAAGAATTTCTTGACAGATCAAATAATGACTGCTATTCTTTGTACCGTTTTAAATTTGCTCTTTTATTTTCAGGAGGGATACGATTGAGCAAGAAAGCAACGAGTTACAAACTTGTCATCGTCGAATCACCGGCAAAGGCGAAAACGATTGCAAAGTTTCTTGGTAAAACTTATAAAGTAGAAGCATCGAATGGTCATATCCGGGATCTTCCCAAATCGAGGCTCGGAATTGATGTTGATCATGATTTTGAACCGTATTACATTACCATCCGTGGTCGCGGTGAGATCCTTGAGAACATTCGAAAGGAAGCAAAGCTGGCAAAAGAAGTCATTCTCGCAACTGACCCGGATCGTGAGGGAGAAGCGATTTCCTGGCATTTGGCAACGGTCCTGGGCATTGATCCGGCAAGCAAATGCAGGGTTGAGTTTAATGAAATTACGGAAAAGACCGTTAAGAAAGCAATTAAAGAACCCCGGACAATCAACATGGAGCTTGTCGATGCTCAGCAGGCACGGCGTGTTCTTGACCGTATTGTCGGATATAAAATCAGTCCTCTGCTGTGGGCAAAGATCAAAAGAGGCTTATCTGCCGGACGCGTCCAGTCCGTGGCCACGCGTCTCGTCGTTGACCGCGAGGAGGAAATTGATGCGTTTATTCCGGTTGAGTACTGGTCGGTTGATGAAATACTGAACATTGAGGGACAGCAGATTCAGGCGTATCTTTCCATGGTGGATGGAGAAAAGGCAAAGATCAGCAATGCAGCGGAAGCAGAGGCGATCTGTGAGCGCATTAAGAACGCGGAATTTGCGATTGAGAGCATCAAAAAAACCGAAAAACACCGCCATCCCATGCCGCCGTTTACAACATCGAATCTGCAGCAGGAAGCGGGTCGAAAGCTGGGCTTTTCGACGTCCAAAACCATGCAGATCGCCCAGCAGCTCTATGAAGGTGTGGATATTAAGGATCATGGAACCATGGGTCTCATCTCCTATATCCGTACAGACAGTGTCAGGCTGAGCGAAGAGGCCGTGGATGCAGTTCGGGTGTATATCGGAGATCAATATGGCAGCGAATATCTCCCTGAAAAAGCAAATGTTTATAAGGGAAAATCCAGTGCACAGGATGCACATGAGGCCATCCGTCCTACCAACATTGATCTTACGCCGGAGCTGGTACATGCCTCTCTCACCAAGGATCAGTACAGCCTGTATAAACTGATCTATAACCGCTTTGTTGCCTGTCAGAT
>JAFUZM010000006.1 GCA_017476605.1 Clostridia bacterium | reverse complement strand
GCCATTGGTGCGGCATACACGATAGTCGTCCTCACCAAACGCCGGAGCGATGTGAACGATGCCAGTACCATCGCCGGTGGTGACATAATCATCCGCCACCACGTACCATGCCTTCTCGTTTTCCTTGAGAACGCCCTTGGCGAAGTCAAAGAGCGGCTCATATTCCATGCCCACAATCTCGGTGCCCGGCATCTCAGCCAGGATCTCAACCGGATTGTCCTCGCCAAATACGGAGGAAACCAGGGCCTTGGCCATGATATAGGTCCAGCCATCCGCTGCCTTGAGACGTACATACGTTTCATGCGCATTGATACAAAGGGCCAGGTTGCTGGGCAGCGTCCACGGAGTCGTGGTCCAAGCAAGCAGACAAACCTTATCCTCTCCCTTTACTGGGAAGCGAACGGTTGCGGAGGTCTCCTTGACATTCTTATAGCCCTGTGCGACCTCATGGCTTGAGAGGGCCGTTCCACAGCGCGGGCAGTACGGAACAATCTTATGTCCCTTATAGAGCAGGCCCTTTTCATAGATCTTTTTGAGAGACCACCACTCGGATTCGATATAGTTGTCCTCGTAGGTGATGTACGGATCCTCCATGTCTGCCCAGAAGCCGACACGGTCGCTCATCTCTTCCCACTCGGTCTTATATTTCCATACC
Organism: Clostridia bacterium; assembly: GCA_017476605.1. Lineage (GTDB taxonomy): Bacteria > Bacillota > Clostridia > Christensenellales > Aristaeellaceae > Ventricola. The sequence goes on along the minus strand of JAFUZM010000006.1, from coordinate 4,538 downwards.
GACTTCTTGCATTCCTTGATGAACGGCTCGATGCCGTATTCCTCGATCTGAGGCTTGCCATCCAGACCCAGCTGCTTTTCGACCTCCAGCTCCACCGGGAGACCATGGGTATCCCATCCGGCTTTCCGGAGGACATCAAAGCCCTTCATGGTCCGGTATCTCGGAATCACGTCCTTGATGGAGCGCGTCAATACATGGCCGATGTGCGGCTTTCCGTTGGCCGTCGGCGGTCCGTCATAAAAGGTCCAGGGCTCTGCGCCGTCCCGCAGATGCATCATCTTTTTAAAGACTTCTTCCTCTTTCCAGAACTTCAGCACTTCTTCCTCGCGTGCTGCGAAGTTCATGTCCGTCTGTACTTTTTTGTACATGCTTTTCCTCCTCAGTGTTCGTTTGATTCCATGTCAAAATGCAGAAATAAAGGCTTCGTCCCTCATGGGACGAAGCCGGATCCGCGATACCACCCAAATTGATGCCTAAGGCATCCATTCTATGCGTTAACGGTGCACCCGTCCTTCCCTACCCGGTACTCCGGCTCAGGAAAGCCACTCCGCAGGTGATTCCCTCATGCATGCTCTGCCGGGCTTTCACCTTTCCCCGGCTCTCTGAAAGCAGCAGTACATGTGCGTCCTGCATCCCCGTGTTTCTGTCTTTCGATCCATTGATCGTACAATGCTCTGCAAGGTTTCTGCCTTCCAAAGCAGCACCCATATGATACCCGCAAATTTCAAAATTGTAAAGAACTATTTTGGAAAAATCTCTTGCATCCGTCCGGATGCGCATACGTTTGCTCCGCTCGCGGCGATTATTCGCAGAATAAATCCTCCAGTGTCAGCTGATGATCCACAATTCCACTGTGCATGTTCTGTTTTACGCCATATGGAGTAATAAATGTACAGCGCAGATTTTTGTTCGTCTTTTGAATTCTGCGAAACAGCTGTGTCCTTTCCCGAAGAAGCTTTGCATCCTCTTTACTGATCACGAATTCCTCATCGGAGTACTTCATTTCGCAGAGATTCATCACGTGATCATCCCGATCAATAATGAGATCGATCTGTCCGCCCCTCCACTCATTTCCATCCTTATCCGTAAACGGTCTGCAGCTCCAGGCATAGAAACTGCTCAAAACTCCAGAGATACCAAGTGCGCGCCTAATCTGCGGAATATGATGCAGGCAGATCTGTTCAAAAGCATATTCCGACCATGCATTAGTTTCCCCCAAGCTCTTGGCATTCGTCCAAAAATGCGGATCCTGATCATTGCGTTTTTGAACAAACCGAATATAAAACAGGCAGAACATGTCAGTCAATTGGTAGATCTTCCCGCGTTCCTTTTTCCCGGGTTCTCGATAGGTCCTGATAAAATCACAGGCGGTCAGATTTTTGAGAATTCTGGTTAATTCTCCTCCCTCCAGTTTAGCTCCGGCAATGATCTCTTCTCTTGTCAGGCCTTTCATCTTAGTGGAAAGCAGCTTAACAACCTGTCTATACTTTTCGTTGTTTTTGAATAATGAGCGGAACAGAAATTCATATTCGGTCTGTAAAGGTGCCTTATCAGAAAAGAACAATGCATCTATGTTGGCAGATAAAGGCTTCAAGGGATCCAGCATTTCAAGATAAAACGGAATTCCTCCAAAGATCATATACGTATCCAGCACCTGTTTCCGATCAACCTTCATTTTCTTCATCTCATTCAGGTATTGCTCCACTTCCCTCAGTGTCAGCGGGGACAGATAGATGGAATGCGTAATACGCCCATAGAGGCCACCACGATCACCAATCATCTTGTCAAGCATCCATGTTGTTGCTGAGCCGCAGACAAACAGCTTGAGTATCACATCTTCTCGTCCCCATTCATTCCAGAAACGGGAGAACGCTGCAAGAAAGTTGGCCCCACCGGTATCCATCCAGGGGATTTCATCCAGGAAAACAACGACTCGGGACTTTTGAAGACCAAGCAGATACTCCCGCAGTCGATCAAATGCATCAAACCAGTCTTGGGCGCCTTCCTTTTCCTGTCCCGTCCGCCTATTGATTTCCTTTTGAAACTGTGCTCTCTGGGCCATCCCAGAGGCCTTGTACATTCCCGTGAATTCAAAATCAATGAGCTTATTGATCGTACATCTGACAAGATAGGTTTTCCCGACACGATACCGTCCATATAACGCAATCAGCTCAGAACGTTCTGTAAGAAGGTACTGCTCAATTTGCTTCGTTTCTTCTTCTCTGCCTACATATTTCTTTGCCATGGTTCCTCCATGAAGATTACTGATTGACAGTTGCAAACGTTGGACTTCTCAGCACTACCTTGCGATGACAGGCAACAATCAGCCAGAAGGAATTTCCCCCGTAAGTCCCCCAAAAATGGAGTTACGGGGGAATCCCTTCTCGAGTTTTGTCCGTAACCACTCATTTTGACCCAGTTACGGGGAGATTTCTTCACTGTCAAGATACCAATAGGAAAGCGTCCACTGATTCCTGTCCTGGGTTCCGTGCATGTCAACAAGGGCTGTTCCGTGCCAGACAGAAGAATAGGGGTACATCGCCCGGGCGCTGCTCTCACTCAGGGTGCAGACTGCCTCTGGTTTCCAGCTTGCCCCTGCCCCGTATGTAGAGAAAAGCACCCTCATCCGTCCATCCGGGAGTTGCTGCATCTCCTCCGTAAGAACAAATCCACCGGTTGACCTGCCACCCGTTTCCTCACTATAATAATAGCCATCCCGATATTTATATCGGGTATCCGACAGATTTACAGATTCCCGGCCAAACCATGAGCGAACCATATCCTGAACAGTGCGACCACTGACTCTGGCGTTATACTCACCATATTCTCCAAGCTCCATCTCGCGTCCAAACAACGTATCAACCGCCAGGTCGACCATCTCCCGGTCACGACAGGATTCAAGCAAAAAAGCTGCGTGCCAGGAAAACCACTCATCTGAAAACTCGGTCAGGAACAGATTCATCTGAATCTTTGTTCCGTCCTCCATCTGAATCGGCTCTCCACGCTCCTCCGGGCGAACTGAAAGATACTGTGTAAGCACATAACCCACCTGTCCATGATAAGAAAGACAGGTGAATTCCCCTTCTGACCCATTTAGACGTACGGCCAGATCTCCGAGAGGAATCCTGTCGACCTCTTTCGCTTTCCTCTGTGGAAGCTCACGCAGTGTCACATATTCATTGACGTTCACCACCTCGCAGATTTCGCCGGCGGCCAGTGCCAGACAGGGAATCATGAGAAGCAGAGCGAGAATCACGGAAAATTTCACAAGAATCACTCCTTTTAAGGCAGGTAGTTATGCAGGATCTATTTTCATTTGGCAGTCAAAGTTCCAGTCCCCTGGCGGATCGCATGCGCCCCACCACACTGGGTGAGTTCATCGGCCAGGAACACATTCTGGGAAATGGTCGCCTCCTCCGCCGCGCCATACAGGCGGACCGCATGACCAGTTCCATTTTCTACGGCCCGCCTGGCTGTGGGAAAACGACACTGGCCTCCATTATTGCCGGCACAAGCAATTCCGCATTTGCCAAGCTGAATGCGGTTACCAGCGGAGTGGCGGATGTCCGTCAGGTTGTCAAGGAAGCCGAGGAACGGCTTCGCATGTACGGGAAAAGCACGTATCTGCTCCTTGATGAGTGTCATCGGTGGAACAAGGCGCAGAGCGACAGCATTCTGCCTGCCATTGAGCAGGGAAAGATCCGGTTCATCGGATCAACGACTGAGAATCCCCTGATCGCCATGACGCCCGCCATAGTGAGTCGCTGTCGGCTGTTTGAGTTTCGTCCCCTGACAAGAGAGAATATTCTGATCGCCCTCCGCCGTGCGATTCAGGACAAGCAGCGGGGCTATGGCGAAATGAAGATCCTTGCAGATGAAGATGCTCTCCTGCACATCGCAAGAGTCGCCGGCGGCGATGTCCGCAATGCGCTCAACGCACTTGAGCTTGCCGTTCTCACCACTCCGCCGGAGGCGGATGGAACCATTCATCTCACATTGGCCGTCGCCGAGGAATCCATCCAGAAGCCCGTCCTGCAGATGGACGAATCACTCTACTATGACATGCTCTCCGCGTTCTGCAAAAGCATGCGCGGCAGCGATTCAGATGCCGCCCTTGCCTGGTTCGCCCGCCTCCTCTATGCCGGTGTCGATCCCCGGCTTATTGTGAGGCGGATCATCGTCCATGCCAGTGAGGATGTCGGCCTTGCCAACCCACTGGCCATGCTCCAGGCGGAAGCTGCTGCCACGGCGCTTGAAACCGTCGGCATGCCGGAGGCCCGCATTCCCATCGCCCAGGCGATCATTGCCGTCTGCGAAAGTCCGAAATCCAACAGTGTCGTCATGGCCATCTCAGAAGCCATGGCTGATGCGGAAAAAGGCTCCTTTGAATCCGTTCCCCTCCATCTCAGGGATACCCACTACAAAGGCCATGAACGCCTCCACTCCGGCGAGGGCTACAAGTATCCTCACGATTATCCCGGCCACTATGTCCCCCAGGACTATATGCCCCATGAGGCCAAAGGCCGGAAATACTACAT
>JAFUZM010000076.1 GCA_017476605.1 Clostridia bacterium | reverse complement strand
TGGAGAGAAGGGCAACAAACAGGATCAGATACCGAAAGGGGCCAAGATACTGGAGGAGACTCCGCAGAGTGCCGCGGGAGTCCTTGGGCTTGGTCATGATCGAATCACGCTTTGCCATTTAAGCCACCTCCCCCATCTGTGTTTTAAAGATTTCCTGATAGACCGGGCAGGTTTTCATGAGATGTTCATGTGTGCCCCGGCCAATCATCCGTCCCTCATCCATGACGATGATTTCATCAAGGCTCATGATGGAGCTGATGCGCTGTGCAATCACAATGAGCGTGGCCTCCCCGTGATGACTGCGGATGGCCTGCCTGAGGTTGGCATCCGTTCTGTAGTCAAGGGCGGAGGAGGAGTCATCCAGAATAAGAATCTGCGGCTTGGTGGCCAGCGCACGGGCGATCAGCAGGCGCTGTTTCTGTCCACCGCTGAAATTGCTGCCGTGAATGGCAGACAGATGATCCGCACCGTCGGGATAGTTCCCGACAAACTCACTGGCCATGGCATCCTCAAGTGCCTGATCCAGCATGCCCTCATCAAGGGAGCGGCCAAAGGAGATGTTTTCCCGTATGGTATCCGCAAAAATGACATCGTTCTGGAAGACGACGCCAAAGAGCCGGTGGAGTTCGTCCCGGTCCCAGGTGCGGACATCCCGGCCGTCCACGAACACATGTCCCTGATCCGGGTCATAAAAGCGCATGAGGAGGTTGATGATGGTGGTTTTGCCGCTGCCGGTTGCGCCGATGATGCCAAGGGATCCGCCCTTCCGTATGGAAAAGTCGATGTCCTCAAGGCAGGACTGGCGGGTGCTGCCGGCAAATCTCTGATCATTGGCAGTGCCTGTTTCGCTTCCGGAGTAGCTGAAGCGAACATGGTCAAAGACCACATAATCCGTGGATGTCGCCTTTGCACCTTCCTCAGGCGAGAGACGAGAAAGGTCCTCCGGCAGTGTGACCACGGCTGCAATGCGGTTGGCGCTGGTATTGGCTTTGGAGAACATCATGAAGACGCGGTTGAGCCCCATGACGCCCATCATGATCATGTTGAAATAGGTGAGAAACGCCAGAATGACGCCAGGCTTTGTGATGCCGGCATCTACCCGCTTGGCACCGACGATGACCACAATGGTAAGGCCGACGTTCAGGAAAAGCGTGACCAGTGGCCCCGGCATGGCCATGGTGACGCTTGCCTTTATATCACGTTTGGCCATGGTCTGATTCTGCTCCGAAAACCGGCCAATCTCATAGTTTTCCTTGGAGAGCGCCTTGACCACACGAATGCCGGTGATGTTTTCGCGCATGATCCGTACGATGTCATCCATGCTTCTTTGCACCTGGTCATACAGCGGAATGCCCTTCATGGAAACAAAAACGACCAGCACGATGAGGATTGGGGACAGAATCAGAAGGATGGAGGCGAGACCCCGGTCCATGGCCAGCGTGACCGTTATACCGCCAATCAGCATGATGGGCGCACGAATGCCCATTGTCTGAACGGACTGAATGAAGCTTTGGACATTATAGGTATCCGAGGTCATGCGGGAAATGAGAGAGGGCAGGGTCACGGCGTCCATCTGATTGCCGGAAAGGTTCAGTGCGGTATGGAAAAGATCCCGCCGTATTTCATGGATGCTGCGTTTCGCAACCCGAACGGACATCTGGTTGGCGGTTACGTTGAGCACCCTGACCAGAATGGCCAGAATCAGCATGATTCCGCCCCAAAGCAGCACGGGCTTTATGTCCTTCTGCGGGACGACGTTGTCAATCAGGTGTTCCATGACATAGGGAATCAGCAGTTCAAGCGCTGTCCCAATGAGCTTGATGCACATGCCGCCGAGAATAATGAGCACGTATTTCTTGAGATAGGTCCAGAGGAATTTCATGAGTACTCCATTTCTATAGTGGGAAAGTTGAGGCAATAAATCCTGTGTATTATGACGATTCTTTCGGAAATTTTCAAGAAACGGGGGAAAAGTTTTTTCAAGAATACGTCATCTTCAGATGCGTTTATATCTCCTCCGTTTCCATCTCCTCGCCAGTCACCGAGAGGAGCTGTACATCATCGAGATACAGCGATCCAATGTTATGAGTCAGGAGGGGAACGGTTTCATGGGACACAATGCCCATATCCTTTCCCGGACGCAGGTCCACCAGATGCTTTGGCCACTTGCTCGACTCGACCAGCCGGATGCGGACATGCTCCATAAAGATGTCCTGGATATGGCCGGGAAGGCCATAGAGGAGGGCACCGTTTTCCCCTTCACAGGAGATGTTGAAAAAACGCACGCGCTCAATGCTGCCGCAGGGAATGTCTGTATCCCGGTCCACGGCAGTGATGACGATGGGCTCTGCCGTTCCCCACCAGTCGGGGGAGAAGCGGCGGGTTTTTATGTTGATGTTGCTGAATGTGATGTTTCGGACGTTGCCACCGTCCCGAATCTGAATGGACAGTCCGCGGTTACTTTTGTCAATGAAGCAGTCAGTAAACAGAATATCCTCAAAGTCATCCACACCCTCGGTGCCGATTTTGAGCGCAGAGCTGGTGGAAATCAGCGTACAGCCACTTACAATGACGCCCTGTGTATGCGGATATTCTCTGTTTCCCATGGTGTTTTTCATGCAGATGCAGTCATCCGCACATTCCACATGACAGTCCCGGATGCGGACATACTGGCTGTGATCCACATCAATGCCGTCGGAATTGGCAACATCCAGCGGATTGAGAATCCGAAGGGCGTCAATGAGCACATCCTGACAGCCGGCCACATGGAGCGTCCAGAAGGCGACGTTTTGCAGCGTGCAGTCCCTAAAGGTGATATGCCGGCAGTTTTCAAAATAAATGAGCGTTGGTCTCGGATAAAAGTCGCCGGTGACATAGTACTGGGAGATGCGCCGAACAAAGGCGGAGCCGCAGCCGTCGATGGTGCCCTCACCGGTAACATGGACGTGCTCTGCATCATAGGCATAAAGGAAGACGTAGGAGGGTTTTCCGGTCACCGGGGTTCCGACAGTGGAAACGGGACCCGAGGCAGCAGGCTGATTCGGGCGATAGTAATCCTCAAGCCGTTCAGAGGCGATCAGCTGGCTGCCGTTTTCAAGGTGAACCGTCACATGGCTCTTTAAAAACAGGGATGCGCTTTTGTATGCTTTTCCGGAGCGGAAGAGGACGGTGCCGCCGCCAGCGATGTGAGCGGCATCTATGGCAGCCTGAATGGCTGCCGCGTCATTGGTTTTTCCATCGGCCTTTGCGCCATACTGAATGGGGTCGTAGATCATGCATCATTCTCCTTTTTTCATCATTATTGCGTGTAAAACGGATTGTCACGGAGGATTTTCTCATGGTAAGATAAAGACGGTAAAATCAAAAACAGAAACTGTTTCCAAATAAAATCTGCCTGGAGGGATAGATATGAAATGTGTTGTTGTGCTTTCTGAACTGGATCGTGCAATGAAAGAGGAAATCACAAAACGGACCGCGGCCTACGGCATCACCACGGAGTTTTATGAAAGCTCAAAAGAGGCGACGCCGGCGATGCAGGATGCCGATATCCTGTTTGGACGGGATGCCGGTCTCTGTGCTCATGCACCAAAGCTGAAATGGGCATGCTCCTCAACGGCCGGTGTGGAGCCCTATCTGAAGCCGGGCGTCTTTGCGTCCCCGGATGCGCTCCTCAGCAATTCCTCCGGTGCCTATGGGGTGACGATTTCAGAGCACATCATCATGGTCACCCTTGAACTGATGCGCCGGGAACCGGAATATCGGGACATTGTGCGTGACCATGCCTTCCGGCGGGATCTCAAAATTCATTCGATCTATGGAAACCGTATCACCATGCTGGGAACCGGGGATATCGGACAAAAAGCTGCCGTGCGCCTTCGCGCGTTTGGTCCTGAACGAATCGTTGGCATCAACCGCAGCGGACGGGCAGTTGACGCAATGGACGAGACGCATCCCATAGCGGAGCTGGATGCAATTCTCCCTGAGACGGATCTGTTAATCATGTCTCTCCCCGGCACAAAAGAGACATATCATCTGCTGGATGAGGAGAAGCTGAGGCGTCTGCCTGCAGATGCATTTCTCGTCAACGTGGGCAGGGGCAATGCGATTGATCAGAAAGCACTTGAGCGTGTGATGCGGAGCGGACATCTTCTGGGTGCTGCGCTGGATGTATTTGAACAGGAACCGCTGCCGCCGGAGGATACGCTCTGGACATGCCCCAGAGTACATATCACGCCGCATACGGCAGGCAATGTCACCCTGATTCACACACTTCGGTTTATCGTTTCCATGTTCCTTGAGGACCTTGACAGGTTCATGCAGGGAAAGCCGCTTAAGTATCTTGTGAACCGAAAGATCGGATACTGATCGGACTTAAGCGACTGTTCCGGGAGGAAATCCGGGGGCCTGGCGCTGTCAGGGAAACCCTGATATGTACGCTCAGAGAGAAAACAGGACCCGGTCAAGTGTAGTACAAAGACCGGGAGATGGCAAGCTCTTTCCTGCAGAAAAACAGTTTCAAGCGTCATAAAAGCGAGCTTCCGCCAAGAAGGTGGAAGCTCGCTTTTGACTATGCTTTCAGGAAACGAATTCAAACATGTTGAGGCCGATGTCGTCATTCATTTTCCGCTCAATCGTTCCCTCAATGGTGTGCAGGAACATCTCACATGTGGCAGAAACGCGCAGCTCGTTGATGTGTCCGCCATGGGCAACAAGATCTGAGCCACAGACGGTTCCGTGCAGATGCAGATAAACCTTCCCTTCCTTGGTGGTTACACTGCCGGTAAGGGAGCCGATCTCCATGGGTCCGTCGAAGGTGTGCCGGAAGAAGGATTTGGTGGGAACGTCGTAGACACAGAGAACGGCATGATCGACGGCTCCCAGTGCTTCGACGGTGGCCAGATGAATGCCCTCTTTTTCGCAAAGAGCGGTGAGGCAGGCAAGGATTTCCTCGCCGCGCTCAAAGCGAACGGCATAGGTGGTGCCGAATTTTCTATACTCCATATGCGCCCCTCCGTTATACTCTTGCGATGTTTTTGGTGACGATGACATCGCTGTCAAGGCCAAGCACATTGGAAATGACGACATCGCCGATGGAAACCGGGGCAGATAACTCGCACTGGTTGATGGCCTCCATGACATCGAAAATGCGGTCCTTGGGGATGGCATTGGTCAGGCGGACGCTGGTCAGAGGAAGCTCACCGCCGCGGACGCGGACGCTTGAGGCAATGGTGCGCCGGGGATCGGTCAGCTCCTGGGTGACATAGGTTTTTCCCTTCGGACACAGGTTTCCCTTTACCGAGAGAACCGTTGTGCCCTCATATTCGGCATCAATTTCGCATCCGTTGGGACAGACGATGCAGGTAAATGTACGTTTCACTCGACACACACCTCCAAATTGGCATTCTGAGAAAGCTTTTCTGCTTTGACGGGAATCTGGATCATCTCAGCCGGCAGCGCTTTGCGCATCTTTTTCCGCAGGATTTCCTGACCGTTCTGGCGGAGCACCAGCGTTACGTTGGAAAGAGGCATCCGAACGCGCAGGGAAAGGGTGAAATCACGGGTGCCACTGATGCGCTGCGGGATCACATGACCAACATTGTTGCCGGCGACAACTTCGAGGGGACACGATGGCAACTGGCCGGCCTTCAGGTATTCTGCCGCACTGGCAGCGAGAGACTCGGCCTCAAGGCTTACAAAGTCCACGAGGTCATGCACGTGCAGGACATTGCCGGCAGCGAAGATTCCGGGAACATCGGTCTGGCAGTGCTCATCCACAAAGGCGCCGCGGGTGCGGGGATCCAGATGGACGCCGGCGGCAAGGCTCAGTTCGTTTTCAGGAATCAGGCCGACGGAGAGAATCAGGGTATCACAGGGGATTTCCTCCTCCGTTCCCGGAATGGGACGGAAATGCTCGTCACACTTCGCAACAACGACGCTGCTGAGGCGGTCGCGGCCGCGGATTTCCACAACCGTATGGCTGAGGTGAAGGGGAATGTGGTAGTCATTGAGGCACTGCTCGATGTTTCTCGGGAGGCCGCTGGGATAGGACTGCACCTCATAGACGCCCTTGACGTGGGCGCCCTCAAGTGTCATGCGCCGTGCCATGATGAGGCCGATATCACCGCTTCCCAGAATGACGATTTCGCGGCCCACCATGATGTTCTGCAGATTGATGTAGTTTTGGGCAACACCGGCGGTATAGACACCGGCGGGACGGGTACCGGGGGTTGCCAGAGCACCGCGGGTCCGTTCCCGGCAGCCCATGGTGAGAAGGATGGCATCCGCCTTGATCGTAAGCAGACCATGAACCTTGCTGGCAGCAGTGACGACCTTGTCCTCCGTGATGTCAAGCACCGTGCAGTCTGTGATTGCCTCAATGCCGGCTTCAGTGACCTTGTCAATGAAGCGCTGGGCATATTCGGGACCGGAGAGCGACTCGCCAAAGCGTGTGAGACCGAAACCGTCATGGATACACTGACGGAGGATGCCGCCAAGAAAATGCTCTCGCTCAAGAATCAGAATATCCTCAATGCCGTTTTCCTTCAGCTTGAGTGCTGCGGCGAGACCGGCAGGGCCGCCGCCGACAATAACGACGTTTCGCTTCATTTGTTGTCGCCTCCTTTGACTGTCCCGGTAAACATGCGGGAACCCGGGGTGCCGAGCTCCACCTCACCAATGTCCTTGCCAAGCAGTTCACGAATCATGGCGGTGATGCGGGTTTCGCAGTAGCCGCCCTGGCAGCGTCCCATGCTGGCGCGGGTTCTGACCTTGATGCCGTTTACGGTGCATACACCCAGCGGATTGCGGATGGCCTCAAGAATTTCCGCACGGGTAATGGTCTCGCACCGGCAGACGATTTCGCCGTAGTCCGGATTTTCCCGGATCATCTTTGCCTGGGTTTCACGATCCTGCTCATGGAAACGGCGGATGCCCCTGCGGATCGGATTAAAGGACGGATTTTCCTCAAGCGCTTCCTTTTCCCTGATCAGAGCAAGGACGCGGCGGGCAATGGGCAGCGCACTGGTGAGTCCCGGGCTTTCAATGCCGACCAGGTTGATGACGCCGGGCAGATTGTCCGGGCGTTCAATCAGGAAATCCTGAATTTCCCCGGTCTTGGGATCAATGCGCTTTGGACGTGCACCGGCAAACGTGCGGATATAGTACTCGCGGCGCATGTGCTTAAACATGCGGGCGCCGCTTTCCTGAAGGCCGTCCATGCCGGACTGGGAAACGCTGTAATCCTCCCCGTCCTCGACGTTAAAGGAGTTGGGACCAACCAGGACATTTCCGTCCACGGTGGGCGTGGCGTGTGTGTCAAAGGTGTTCTTTGGCGTCGGTGCCGGATAAACCGGAATCTTGGCAAAGGCACCGGCCTTCTTGTCAAGAACAAAATACTCGCCCTTAACCGGCTGAATGACATAACCGGGGAGTCCCAGCATATCGCTGATTTTCGCGCTGCTCAGTCCGGCGCTGTTGATGACCCAGCGACAGGCAAAATCTCCTTTGCCAGCGGTATGAAGGAGATGACGCCCATCTGAAAGACGCTCGTATCCGGTGACCTCGGTATAGAGGTGATACGTTGCACCGTTCATGACGGCATTCTCAGCAAGGGAGATGGTATAGGTGAAGGGATCCAGAATGCCGCTGCTGGGGCAGAAAATGGCAAAGTTTCCGCCGGCAGAGGGATCAATCCGGTCCATTTCCTCCCGGTCAATGAGACGCATGCCGGGAACGCCGTTGATTTTGCCCCGCTCGATAAAGGAAAGGAGCCGCGCTCTGTCCTCCTCGGTAAAGCCGATGATGAGCTTTCCTGTGCGTTTAAACGGAACATCCAGCTCTTTGGCGACGGTATCGAATTCGGCATTCCCCTCAACCGCGCAGGCGGCCTTGAGAGAGCCTGGCTTGTAGAGAAATCCGGCGTGCAGCATGCCGGTGTTCCGGCCACTGGTCTGGGTGCAGACGTCGCTTTCCTTCTCAAGTACGCCGACAGAAAGTGTGTACCGTGTCAGTTCTCGTGCAATGGCACTTCCGACAACACCTCCGCCGATGATGATGACATCATAGCTTTGCATTTTGTTGCTCCTTTCTGATGATGGGGGTTGAAACTTCTTTGCTCTGTGTGTATGATATCAGCCGATAAATGTTATGTCAACTTCGTATAATTTACTTATATGTTAGCTGAACTAACATTCGGAGGCACAGAATGGATCTGCATCATATTGAAAACATTGTCTGCATTGCAGAGGAGAAAAGCATCACGAGGGCAGCGGAAAAGCGGTTTCTGACGCAGTCTGCCCTGAATCAGCAGCTCCAGAAGCTGGAGGAGGAGCTGGGGACATCCCTCTTTGTACGAACCAGGGGGAACTGGCAGCCGACAGAGGCAGGTGAGGTGTATCTGGCAGCGGCGAGGGAAATGCTGAAACTGCGGCAAAACGCCTACCTGGAAATTGCGGACATTGCGGCAAGCGGAGAGCGCAGAATGGCGGTGGGACTCATTCCGGAACGCGGCGTTGAAATGTTTACCAGCATCTATCCTGCGTTTCATCATCGGTTTCCCGGCGTTCGTGTTGAGCCGCATGAGTGCGCGGTATCGGACATGCAGAAGATGATCGAAAGCGGTCAGCTTACTTTGGGCCTTGCAACCCTCACAGAGGACCAGATGGGGGAAAGTGTCTACCATGAGCTGGCGGAGGAGGAGATTCTGCTGGCGGTACCGAGGGAACATCCGCTTTCAAAGGGCGGCAGCGAGGATCCGAAAACGGCCGGGGAAACGGAGCTATCCCGCTTTGCCGAGGTGCCCTTTGTCCGGATTTATCAGCGCTCGACGCTGTTTGACATCACGGAGCCCCTGTTTGCGAGGGCGGGGTTTGAGCCCAAAGTGCTGTTTTCAACAGCCAGCAATATCAGCAAATACCGGATTGTGGAAAGCGGCATGGGATGCGCACTGCTTCCGGCAACCTATGCATATGCGCGGGGAACGGTGTGTTATTTCAGGCTGCCGGAACATCCTTTCTGGAAAATCACCATGTGCAGCAGAAACGGAGGCTTTCTGGGAGAACCGGAGCGGGCGTATATTGATCTGTGCAGAGCCTATTGGCAGGAAAAGACGAAATAAGAGCAGGAGCCATGCAGCTCCTGCTCTTACTGAATACCGAATTCCTTGCACTTGCGCCATAATGTCGTTTTGCTGATTCCAAGAAGCTCGGCGGCTTCCTTGCGGGAATTTGTTTTTGAAAGGACATCAATGATCTGCAGGCGGCTCATTTCCTCAAGATCCGTACAGATGGTCTGCCTGGGTTCCTGAGAAACAGGATGGGTAACGGGGAGAACCATGCGGATATCCGCTGCCTCCACGCGATCCGATTCGCAGAGAACGGCAAGCTGCTCGGAGACGTTCCGGATTTCCCGGATGTTGCCGGGCCAGCTGTAGCTTTCTGCGAGATCAGCGGCTTCCGGTGTCAGGGTAATGGAGGTATTGCCGAACCGGCGGGCATAGTAGGTCAGATAGTACTGCATGATCTTGCGAATGTCGTGCTCCCGATCACGCAGCGGCGGGAGTTCCACGGAGAGCACCTTAAGCCGGTAGTAAAGGTCCTCCCGGAACCGCCCCTCCCGGATCATTTCCTTGAGATCACGGTTCGTGGCGCAGATGATGCGGACGTTGATGGGTGTCACGCGGTTGCCGCCGACCCGGCGGACCTCCCGCTCCTGGATGACACGCAGAAGACGGCTCTGGAGGGTCAGAGGGATTTCACTGACCTCATCCAGGAAAATGGTGCCCTCATGCGCCGATTCAAAGAGGCCGGTCTTTCCGGACTTGCTGGCACCGGTAAAGGCGCCGCTCTCATAGCCGAAAAACTCACTTTCCATGAGGTTTTCCGGAATGGCGGCACAGTTGACGGGGACAAACGGCCCCACTGACCGGTCGCTTTCATTGTGGATGGACTGGGCAAACAGCTCCTTGCCGGTGCCGGTTTCCCCATAGAGGAGGATGTTGCTGTCCACATGAGCAAAGCGCCTAGCCTGATGGATGGCGGAGCGGATGGAGGCACTGTCCCCCTGAATATCCTCAAAGTGGTATTTGGCAAGATGGCCGCTGGCTCTCAGCCGGTCGCGCAGACGGCTTTCCGCATTGGTTATGGTCTGCGCGGCCTGGAACGTGACAAGCGTTCCCAGCTGCTTTCCGTCATGGGTCATCGGGGCACTGTTGAGGACGAAATTGTCGCCGCCGATCCGGATGATCTCATTTGTATAGGGATGACGATCCCGCAAAATGGACGAAAGGCGTCCCTCCGGCAGGGCCTGGCTCAGCGGGTGGCCGATGCAGTCGGTGGTTTTCCGCCTCAGCAGGTTGGCGGCAGCGGGGTTAAAGGTCCGGATGATGTTGTCCTGGTCCACCGCAATGATGCCCTCAAAGACATTTTCGACAATTCCACGGACAATCATGGAATTTTCCTGTTCGGTCTTGACAACATTTGCACAGCGCTTTGCCTCAATGATGGCAAGGAAGACCGATTCTACGGAGGAATAGATGAGACCGGCCGGAATGCCGTGCTCATCACAGTAATGACAGGTGTTGTGGCCGGCCAGAATCAGCTGGCTGCCGTCTTTGACGGCACGCTCCATGCCCTCAACCAGATCCCGGAGATGAACGCTGCTGGTCGGATATGGACGGATCGTGACGGGAAAGGGATTCTGCATGAAATAGATGGCACGGATGGTATTGACGGTTCCGACAACACCAATCGGCATTTCCCCGTACTTTGCAATCGCTCTGCGCAGAGATTCTGTCATATCGGAGACAGTGATGGGAATTTCCACGACGGGGATAAGACAGTTCTGCTCCTTGAGCGCAGCGGCTGTGCCGCCGCGACTGATGATGACATCGGCATCAAAGTGCTTGGTCAGAATTTCCTCAGGCTCAATGGCAAAGGTGACGGTATACCTCAGGTCAAGGCTTTTGCCAAAGATCCTTTCGTGGAGTGCCCAGGCCTCATGGACGACATCCACGAGGACGGAATCCGGTACAGCGAATGCAATATGAATCATAGGTTGGCCCCCATAAAACGAGATAGTCTCATTATAAGAAAATTGCGGAGAAAACACAAGGTGAAGACGAAAAAATACGCCCCGTGAGGGGCGTATTGAAAGAACGAAGAGATTTTGAATTACTCGGCGTAATCAGAAAGGTAAGAGGCATAGATGTCATACTGCTCGCTGTAGTAGGCCTCTGTGTCCTC
>JAFUZM010000075.1 GCA_017476605.1 Clostridia bacterium | reverse complement strand
GCGTTTGTCCTGATCGTTCGGGCGCAGAAAGCGGCACCCGCCCAGAGAGAGGGCACGGGCGCGACTGTCTCGGAGGGGACGAAGGGCACCTCCTTCTTTGACGGCCTCCGGTCAAGCTTCAACAAGACATTCATTCGTGAGGAGCGCTGGCGTCTGTTCGTGGATGGCGTGCTGACCACGCTCCTGATCACGCTGCTGACCATCCTATTTGGCACACTGCTGGGCTTTGGCGTGTTTATGCTCTGCCGAAACGGCAATCCCATAGCGAACCTCGTCACACGCTTCTGTCTGTGGCTCGTGCAGGGGATGCCGATGGTGGTGCTGCTCATGATTCTCTATTATGTCATTTTCGGCTCCGTGGCCATCAGCGGCATTGCCGTGGCGGTGATCGGCTTCACGCTCACCTTCGGCGCATCCGTATTCGGTCTTCTGAAAATGGGCGTAGGGGCAGTGGACAACGGACAGTATGAAGCAGCTTACGCGCTTGGATATTCGAATCGCAGGACGTTCTTCAGGATCATCCTGCCCCAGGCGCTGCCTCATGTACTGCCTGCCTACAAGGGCGAGATCGTGGGCCTCATCAAGGCGACGGCCATTGTGGGTTACATCGCGGTACAGGATCTGACCAAGATGGGCGACATCGTAAGAAGCCGCACCTATGAGGCATTTTTCCCGCTGATCGCGGTGACGGTGATCTACTTTGTGCTGGAAGGGCTGATCGGCTTCCTGGTCAGCCGGATCAGCGTCAGCCTGAATCCAAGACATCGAAAGCCCGCTGACATCCTGAAGGGGGTCAAGACAGATGATTAAGATCGAGCATTTGAAGAAAGAATATCCGAATGTCACTCCGCTGAAGGACGTCTGCACGGAGATCCATGATGGAGACGTGATCTCCGTCATCGGCCCCTCCGGCACCGGCAAGAGCACGCTGCTGCGCTGCATCAACCAGCTGGAGAAACCAACCGCAGGGAAGATCTGGGTGAACGACCTTGAAATCACCGACCCCAGGTGTGACATCACCAGGGTTCGTCAGAAGATGGGCATGGTGTTCCAGAGCTTTAACCTGTTCGGACACAAGACGGTGATCGAGAACATCATGATGGCGCCGATGGACCTGTTGGGTGTGTCGAAGCAGGAGGCCTACGACAAGGGCATGCAGCTTCTGCGCACGGTGGGTCTGGCGGAAAAGGCGATGAACTATCCGGACGAGCTGTCCGGCGGACAGAAGCAGCGCATCGCCATCGCCCGGACGCTGGCCATGGACCCGGACGTGATCCTGCTGGATGAGCCGACCAGCGCCCTTGATCCCACGATGGTGGGTGAGGTGCAGGCGGTCATAAGGGATCTGGCGAAAACGGGCAAGACGATGATGATTGTTACGCATGAGATGAACTTTGCCAGGGCGATTTCGAACCGCGTGTTTTACATGGATGAGGGCGGTGTTTATGAGGATGGAAGTCCGGAGCAGATCTTTAACCATCCTCAGCGGGAGAACACTCGGCGCTTTATCAGGAAGCTCAAGGTGCTGGAGCTGAACATCGAAAGCCGCGACTATGACTTCCTGGGCATGGCGGGGGAAATCGAGGCGTATTGCCACAGAAACCAGATCGCGCCGAAGCTTTCCAATCGTGTACAGCTGGTGTTCGAGGAGACCGTGCAGCTGCTGGTGCCGCTGCTTAAGAGCCCGCGTATTCAGGCAGTATGCGAATACTCCGAGGCCACGGAAAGCGCGGAATGGAGGATTGGTTATGGCGGGCCGCGTCTTGACCTTACCGGTGGGGAGGATGAGTTGGCTCTCGCACTGCTAAGGGGCATGACCAGTACCATGGAATACACCTTTGACGAGGGCCGGGAGCTTAAAAACCGGCTGCAACTTGTTGTCAAAACCGCGTGATCTTTGGCATACCCAAATGAAAACGGACGGTACATACAATGGACAATATAGAGGGAGGAAACAGTGAAGAAATACAGAAACTTCACAATTGGCGGCATCCAGAGCAAGGTGTTCAACCTGGTACTGATCATGCTTGTGCTGGTCATGGCCGCATATTCGGTGATGATCATCTATCAGATGAAACATCTGACCGATCTGGTGAATGACACCAATGACGCGCAGAAGGGGTCCATTACCGCCATTTCTCAGGAGACGATGGATGCGGTGGTCGCTGAGACCCAAAGCAGCCGGACACAGATGCAGGCCTATATTGCAGATGATCTGTTTTCCGACACAGCGGATACCGTCGGGACTCTGGCGGAATACACGCGCAGGCTCTTTGAGGCTCCCCAGCAGTATCCCGTCCGCGAGGTGGCGCCGCCGGATGCCACGCTCGACGGAAAGGCCAGTGTGCAGCTATTGAAGGAAGCAGGCGTCAATACTGACGATCCTGCCCTGGCGGAGCGGCTGGGCCTGATCGGGAATCTCTCGGAGCTCATGATGTCGATATATGGCAACGCTCATGTGGATTCCTGCTATGTCGCACTGCCGGAGGGCGTGATGCTGCTGGTGGACGATCATGCCTCATCCAAATTTGATGCATCTGGTGAGATTGCCTCCATTACGATCCATGAGCGGGGATGGTACAGAGGTGCAATCGCCAGGGGCGGTCTTTACTTTACCGACATCGCCTCCGACGTTTTCACGGGGCAGTACTGTGTCATGTGTTCCATGCCGGTCTATGATGCGAGCGGTAAAGTCGTTGCCGTCGCGGGTGCCGATCTGTTCCTTGACGACATGGAAGCCTATGTAAACGCTTCGGATCAAAACGGCCAGTTTACCTGCATTGTCAACAATCGCGGCCATGTGGTGTTCTCTCCCCGGACATCCGGCGTCTTCAGTGTCAGGGGAAATACCGAGGCGGAGGACCTGAGAAAGCTGGGCAATCAGGATCTGGCCACATTTATCGACAAAGCCCTCTCCGCAAACACGGAGGTGACGATGGTCGAGGCAGATGGCGAGCTGTGGTACATGACCGGAGCACCGATTCCTACGGTGGGCTGGACGGTGGTCAGTCTGGTGGACAAGGCGGTGGCAGACCAGCCGACGACCATGCTGTCGGCGCAGTATGACGAAATATCGCAGGGAGCGGTCTCTGCTTTCCAGGGTGTCATTTCACACGCGCGGACGTGGATCACGGTTGAGCTGTTTATCGTAACGGTTCTGGCACTTGTCGGTGCGCTGACGGTATCCTCGCGCATCGTGAAGCCGCTTGAGACCATGACCCAGAGGGTCATCTCTTTGGGTGGGGACAATCTGCAGTTCATGATGGAGGACACCTATCGTACAGGGGACGAGATCGAGGCGCTGGCGGAATCCTTTGCCACGCTTTCAGCGAGGACGCTGCAATATGTGGAGGAGGTCAAAAGGGTCACCGCGGAAAAAGAGCGTATCGGTGCAGAGCTTTCGCTGGCGACGGACATTCAGGCGTCCATGCTGCCCCATATTTTCCCGGCTTTCCCGACGCGCAGGGAATTTGACATCTACGCCTCCATGGACCCGGCTAAGGAGGTAGGCGGTGACTTCTACGACTACTTCCTGATTGACGACGACCATCTGGGCCTGGTCATCGCGGACGTATCCGGCAAGGGTGTGCCGGCAGCGCTGTTCATGATGGCATCTAAGATCATATTACAGAGTGTCGCCATGCTGGGTTACTCTCCCGCAGAGATCCTGCGTCGGACCAACGAGGCAGTCTGCTCAAACAACGAGGCACAGATGTTTGTCACGGTGTGGCTCGGCATCCTTGAGCTTTCCACCGGAAAGCTGAAAGCCGCCAATGCAGGCCACGAATTCCCGGCCATCCGGCAGCCGAACGGGAAGTTTGAGCTTTACAAGGATAAGCACGGCTTTGTCATCGGCGGTATGGAAGGTGTGCGTTACAAAGAGTATGAGCTCCTGCTTGAGCCCGGCAGCAAGCTGTTCGTATACACGGATGGTGTGGCAGAGGCCACCAGTGCTGAGAAGGAGCTGTACGGGACGGAGCGGATGATCGAGGCACTGAACGTCGATCCGGATGCCGCACCACAGAAGATTCTGGAGAACGTCCGCGCCAGTGTGGACGGCTTTGTGAAGGAAGCAGAGCAGTTCGATGATCTGACCATGCTGTGCGTGGAGTACAAAGGACCGAATGCTTAAATAGAGGAACCATTTTGATAATCTACAATTACAAGTAAAACAGGAGGAAATAATCATGAAGATCACCAGGAACATGAACGGAAATACCCTGACTGTCGCTCTGGAGGGGCGACTGGATACCACGACGGCCCCGGAGCTTGAGCAGACGCTTAAGGACAGCATGGATGCTGCCAGTGAACTGACGCTGGACTTTGAAAAGCTTGAGTACATCTCATCCGCAGGGCTGCGCGTGCTGCTTTCTGCACACAAGGTCATGGCCAAGAAGGGCGGCATGAAGGTCGTGAACGTCAATGAGATTGTGAGCGAGGTATTTGATGTGACGGGCTTTGCGGACATTCTGAATATCGAATAACATAGCGGAAAGATAGACGACGGGTGAGCCAGATGGCCCCTCGATTTGAGCCCGAAGCTCTCAGGCAGAGAGTGGCATTTTGCTGCCAGGACATCGTTTCCATCTAAATTGGATTTGGCTATGTGAAGGCGCTGGCTGAGGAAATGGTATCCCAAGGTGGAACAGCTTCAGGCCGTAGGGCTGGACCTTGTCGGCGCGAATGCTGAGGAGATTCTGCAGGAAACCATAAAAAAAGGTGCAGACAATGGAATTGCTGCCATAAGGCAGTGATTCAGGGATAAAAAAGAAATGAGGTACTTAAATGAGGAAAAACAGACTGCTGGCCGGGCTGCTGTGTGCGGTGCTGGCGCTGGTAAGCATGACCGGTTTTGCCTTTGCGGAGGAAGCGACCAGGGAAGCGATTTCCCAATGGAACCCGGACGCACCGGCTTTGAATGAACTGACTGAGTACATAGAGGCGGTGACGGATGAGGCTTCGCCTGATTACATTCCCGTGAAGAACCGCATTGCCGTATTCGATCTGGATGGCACACTGATGTGCGAAACTGACCCCTTCTGCTTTGAGTACATGGTGTTTGCGGACTATGCGCTCAATCACTCGGACGAACTGCCCAAAGAGGTGGTGGCTGTGGCTCAGGAGATCATGGACGCTGCAGGAAGCGCGAAGCCGGATGGCATGAGCACCCGGCAGGCTGCGGCAGCGGCGGTGGCCTACAAGGGCATGACGATGGCAGAGCTTGCCGAAGTTGTAGAGAACTTCAAGTCCAGTGAAGCCTGGGGCTTTACCGGGATGACCCGTGGCGAGGCCTGGTTTAGACCGATGCTGGAGCTGGTCGATCTGCTGCAGAAGAATGAATTTACCATCTATGTCGTCACCGCCACCGAACGTAACATCGTGCGGAGGCTCGTTTCCGGTGTGCTTGACATTGCGCCGGCACAGGTGATCGGTACGGAGTATGGGTACACGGCGATCGGTCAGGGTGACGCCAAGGATGCGGACTATACTTTCCAGCCTGAGGATGCAATTGTGTTTGACGGCAACTACTATGGCGAAAATGCCAAGACCAGCAAGGTGGATGCCATCGTCCGGGAGATCGGGCAGCAGCCGGTGCTTGCGTTTGGCAACTCCTCAGGTGACCTGGCGATGGAAATCTATACGATTTCAGGGAATCCCTACAGGAGCGCGGCCTACATGGTACTGGCGGACGACGAAGTACGGGAATACGGCAATGCTGCGAGCGCTGCTGAGAAGAAGGCAGGCTATGAGGCCCAGGGCATTGGTACAATTTCCATGCGGGATGACTGGAAAACCATCTATGGTGATGGTGTGACCAAGAACCTCATGGCGCGGTATACACTTGAGCAGGTCGTGATTCTCAGCCGCCATAATCTGCGCGCGCCGCTGTCCAGCAACGGCTCTGTTCCCTCAGAGCTGACGCCTCATGAGTGGATCCGGTGGTCATCGGGCTCCAGTGAGCTTACGCTTAAGGGCGGCATCGAGGAGACGAGCATGGGTGAGTACTTCAGAAAGTGGCTGGATGAGGAAGGACTGATCCCCGAAAACACCGTTCCGAACGCAGGAGAGGTACGCTTCAATGCCCGGGACAAACAGCGTTGCCGCGCCACGGCCAGGTATTTTGCCGCGGGTATGTTGCCGCTGGCGGATGTTGTGGTGGAGCATCCGGGCGATAGTCTTGGCACCGAGGACTTCATGCAGCCCGTGCTGCATTTCTACAGCGACGATTATGCCGCAGACGCCATTGCACAGGTGGCAGCCATGGGCGGTGAGGCAGGCTTCGACGGTCTTGCCAGGCAATACAGGGATGCGATCATGCTCATCATGGATACCGTCGATATGCAGGACAGTGAAATCTATCTGAGCGGAAAGTATGGTGATCTGCTGGCGAGCGACTACGGATACACGTTGGAGCCTGACAAGGAGCCAAGCATTACCGGAGGATTCCTGCCCGCCTATCAGGTGGCAGATGCGCTGCTGCTTCAATACTACGAGGAGCCAGATGCTGTGAAGGCTGCCTTTGGTCACGAATT
Organism: Clostridia bacterium; assembly: GCA_017476605.1. Classification (GTDB taxonomy): domain Bacteria; phylum Bacillota; class Clostridia; order Christensenellales; family Aristaeellaceae; genus Ventricola. Next base: position 11,389 of record JAFUZM010000075.1, on the reverse strand, counting down.
GACGAAAGAAAACTGGGCCGAGATAGGCGCATTCATGACGACCTGCCTTGAGATGAGGCATGGTGCACCGATGGTGGCCGCCAACATCACCAATCCTCTTTTGCAGGAGCTTGAGGGCGAGCTCAAGAACGAGGAACGGAAGTTCAGCTTCTTCTGCGCGCACGACTGCACCGTTTTAGGTACTCTTTCCGCCCTTGGCGTGGAGGATTACGCTCTGCCTGAGAGCATTGAATCCAAGGCGCCCATCGGCGTAAAGCTGGTGTTCGAGCGTCGGCGTGATAAAGAGGGCCAGGCGTGGTATCGGGTGAGCCTGATCTATCGCAGTACTGAACAGATCCGAAGCGGAGAGCTGCTGACCCTTGACAACCCGCCACTGCGTTATGACCTGCGCTTTGAAGGCGTGGAGACCAACGAGGACGGCCTGATTTCCGAGGCAGACCTGTATGCCCTGTTTGATCGCTCCATTGGCACGCTGGATGAGCTGGAGGAGACCTATGCACTTCCCGACGCTGCGTAATTGGCGGGAAAACCAAGAATCCCGAGCTTGACATGCAAAAACTGCCTGCAATTCTGTTTATCAGAACTGCAGGCAGTTTTCTCTTTGCCATTTCCAGCTGTCCGGGAAGATTCGAGCAGACGGGAAGATATTTTTCAATGACGTTGATGATGACAGAAATCTATAAAGCATACTGTTGCATTTAACATACGTATACTTTTCTGGCTGGCGGGACAGGCGTTTATCAGATATCGCCGGGAGTACGCCAAGATATGACATCAAGACCGGCAATATACTGAAAGTCGTTCAAGTTGTCGGTGACCAAAGTATAGCCAAGGCTTCGGCAATGCGCAGCAATCATCTTATCTCTATCCTGACCATAGATAGCTTTTGACATCGACAGAATCTGGCCAAAGTGCTTTCCAGCAGATATGTCAAAGTCAATGATTGGAATTCCTGCCAACATCCGGTTTATTGCCTCACGATTTTTTACAGGATTTCGGCTGTTTAAGATACCATATTCAAGTTCGGAATAAGTGATGACTGAGATACAGATATCATAGCCGGCATGAGTTGCGACTGTATAAGCACAAGGTGTAGCAGGATGACGCATTGAAAAAATCAGAATGTTTGTATCAAGCATGTACATGTTAGTCCAGAGTCTCCCTTTCTGAGGAGATCTCTAAAGGTCTTCCTTCTGCCATAAAGTCATCATCAAGCAGACTGGCACCTGAAAAAAATGAAGATGCAAGAGCTCTTTTAGGAGTGATGATAATGCTGTCACCTATGCGATTCAGTACAAGCTCTTCGTCATCGGCAAAGCGGTACTCTTTGGGGATTCGGATGGCCTGGGAACGACCGGTAACAAATGGATGCGTAACATTTAATGTGGGCATTAAAAAAACCTCCTTTCAGCAGTATCATATACCATGATAGATGCTGTGTCAAGATGGTATGACGACTTTTCACATTCCATGGATTTCGGGAAGAAATCCCCTTTATAGCAGCGTCAATAATTAATGGAACGGTTTGACGTTGTCTGCACCCTATTCATTTGAACGAGAAAAGTGACAAAATTGCACTGCCATAAACCGTACTTTTATCATGCTTGTATTCGGATAATCCGTCGCGAACTCCTTACCCACAAAAGGTATGATGGCGATTAAGTCAGGACTGGATGCATGGATGGTTGATGTTTTGACTTTCCGAACCATGAGTGGTATGCTTCACAAAACTGAGTAGATTGTGTCTGCTTAGCCTATGTATCCTCGAAGGGAGGGCGAAGACATGGGAACTTACGTCAATCCAGGCTATATGGCTTTCAGCAGGATTGCGGGGAACAACTATGTGGATAAGACGAAGCTGATTCATGCAATGAATGAAAGGATTGGCGGTGACAAGTCTCTTGTGTGTGTCAGTAGACCCCGACGGTTTGGAAAATCTTATGCAGCCAGTATGCTGTCTGCTTACTATGATTGCTCATGTGATTCTCGCAGGCTATTTGATGATAAGATTATTGCTGGTTCTGACAGCTATGAGGACCACATCAATAAATATAATGTTATATATTTGGATGTGACGGGTTTTATCTCAGAAGCGAAACGCCTCCAGAAGTCTCTTGAAATAGTTCCGATATGGATCGTTGATGCAATAATGAATGAACTTCCTGAGGAGATACAAGGAATAACACCGAATGACAGATTGCTCGAATTTGTAAAAAAAACAGGAAAGCAAATCGTCTTTATCATTGATGAATGGGATGCGATGATCAGGGAGGCAAAGGATAATACTAACGCCCAGAAAGCCTATCTGACTCTCTTACGAAGCTGGTTTAACGACAGTAATTTTACTCCAAAGGCTGTTTCCGCAGCGTATATGACTGGAATTCTGCCAATAAAAAAGGTTGGATCCCAATCGGCCATTTCAGCATTTGATGAATCTTCTATGCTTGATCCGCTTGAATTCTCTGGATTTATTGGCTTCACAGAAGAGGAAGTGGCGGAGCAGTGCAGAGGAGGGAAAGTTGAATTTGCAGAGATAAACGCATGGTATGATGGCTATGACCTTCCTGGCGTTGGGCATGTTTACAATCCGTATTCTGTGATGAAGGCGCTCAAATCCGGAAAGTGTCAATCCTATTGGCGGAAAACATCTTCTGCAGGATCATTGATACACTACATTAATATGGATTTTGAGGGATTGCCGGAGAGAGTAGCACGGTTAAGCGCGGGAGAACGAATTCCGGTGAATGTCGATTCTTTCCAGAATGATTTTGAAACCTTTGGGAGCGCGGATGACATCCTCACCCTGCTGATCCATTTGGGGTATTTGACGTACCATGAGGCAGAACAAACGGTTGAGATTCCAAATGAGGAGGTACGGAAAGAGTTTAAAGACTTTCTGTCTCAGCGTAGTATAAGCAACGGTTGGATGCCGCTGATCAAACGTTCCCAGAAGCTTTTGGAGGATACGATCGCCGAGCGGAGTGAAGATGTTGCCGCAGCAATGGAGGAGATAAGAGCGGAACAGTACGCACCCCAGTTCTATAATAACGAACAATCGCTCAGAGCCATCATAAAATACGCATATTTTGTAACTGCCAGCCAATACACTGAGCTCGCAGAGATCCCTGGCGGCAAAGGCATTGCGGATGTGTCTTTCATTCCTGCTCCACTGTCAAGACTTCCTGCAATGGTTGTTGAGCTGAAATGGAATAAGACAGCTGGCGGCGCAATTTCGCAAATAAAAGAGAAGAAGTATATGGCGAAGCTGAAACCCTATGCAGGGAATATTCTTCTTGTTGGGATTAACTATGACGAAAAGACAGGTAAGCATACCTGCTTGATTGAGAAGGCTTAAGATGTGATTTGGATGAACTGCTCCAACTTTCAGGTCTTTATGGCGTTGTGGAGGTCTTTTCTGCGGCTTATCTGTCGTAGCATGAAATAAAAGTAATTGAAAAAGCGTCTCTTCCATGGGAGGAGGCGCTTGTTTTCTTATCAGGGGATCGTTATCGTCACCACGGTTCCGCCTCCCGGACGGGGCATAATCGTCATTGCCCCATGGCACATCATTTCGAGGCGCTGATGGATGTTTTTGAGCGTGGTATGAGGCGTACTTTCATCGGAGGGATCAAAGCCGATGCCGTTGTCTTCCACGATGATCCTGGTGCCATCATCCGTGTGCCGCGTTTGAATGAAGATATGCAGTGGCCCGGCATAGGGATCCATACCGTGCTTGACGGCGTTTTCCACGATGGGCTGCAGAGTCAGTGGCGGCAGACGAAAACGGGTGAAGGGCGTATCGTATTCTACGACGAGCATATCGTCATATTGTGCCTGCTCTACGGCCAGGTAGGCACGGGTGTGCTCCAGCTCTGTGGTAAACGGTATGATGCTGTCGCTGGCAACGGCGTTGAAATTCCTGCGCAGGTAGTTGGTGAAATCCATTGTGACCTGCCGGGCCTTCTGAGGATCAATGTTGCATAGGCTGTAGATGCTCATCAGGGTGTTGTAAATAAAGTGCGGACGCATCTGCAGCACCATGATGCTGGCGCGTTCGTGGGCGATTTCCTGCTGCTGCCGGGCGATCTCCCGCTGATTGTGCAGATCCTGCTCAATCTGATCGGACAGGATAAAGCTGTACATGGCGAGCGCGGAGAGTATGTAACTGATGGCGAGAAATGGGAAGAAGTCGATGAACATCTGCACGATGCTTGCGGCGATCGTCGGCACCTGGGCGATCACGAAACTGAGGAAGACCTTGCGGGATAAATGCGTCCGGCGCCTGAGTGTGCTCACGAAATTGAGCAGCAGAATCGAAAGCATCGGCGTCAGAAGAAGCGGATACAGCGGCCCTCGGGAATAAAGGTTGCCAGGTGCAAAATAGATGAAGCCGTCAATAAACAGTACGCTTATGAGCAGGAAGACATAGACGGCCAGCAGACCAAGCACGGCACGAAAGAGCCTGCTCGAGCGCATGTCTTCCGAGCAGCAATGCAGCAGATAAATCGTTACCATGGGCTGTGGCAGTGCCAGCAGCAGGGTTTCAAGGCCCAGGAGGATGATAAACACCGGCCATGGAATGTTATACAGCTGGAAAACTGTTTCAAGAATACCGGTAAGAACGCAGAACAGAAAAACGACAAAATAGCGCTTGAAAAAGCTTCTGCTCCAGCAGTCGAGCCCGGGAATGACGGAGGTGAACCACAGCCCAATCATGCTCAGTATAATCGCCACGCTGGGGATGGTAAGAGTCAATGCTTCGATCCAGCAGCTCATGCGTCCTTGCCTCCCATCGAAAACGGTAAGTGCAGCTTGTTTAACTGTTTTCGAATGCCTTCAGGAGTCAACGGCTTGACCATAAAGCCACGAGCATCGGTATCCCATGCTTCAAGGGAATAATCGGGATAGGCAGTCAGGTAGATGACATTAGTGCAGGGATTGATTTGAGGCAGGGTACGGCACAGGTCAAGGCCGCTGGCTGTTCCCAGCTCAATGTCCAGAATGGCCAGATCAATTCGGTTTGCTTTCGCGTATTCGATCGCCTCCTGCGGCCAGTTGAAGCCCGCGATGGTGGCGTTTGGAATGACCTCCTCTAAAATCGGCAGACTGTCGGTGAGGATGGCCTTGTTATCATCCACCATGATGATGTTGGGCGATTCGTCGCTCATAACTGCTGTGGAGAGCAATGTACTGACGTCTACCTCAAGTATTCTGGCAAGGCGGGAAATCGTGGCGACATCCGGCAGACGGCTACCGGACTCCCACCGATTGATCGTGGAATTATTGACATACATCTGTCTTCCCAGCTGAATCTGGGAAAGTCCCTTTTCTTTCCTCAGTTTTCTCAGTGTTTCTGCAAACAGAGTTTTCATGTGTCTTCTCCCGCCTTTCTTTCCTTCAATGATAAACCGGTATTCCTATAAAAATCAAGGCTGCAGGGAAAAACGGGGGTTTCCAATATGGAAAACCTCTCAGCTCACGGGCATGACTGTTTGCGGCATGGCAGCAAACTCTTCAACGATATTCGGCGCAAACGAAATAAACATCAAAATGTCGGAACGGGTAATTTTGATGCCATTTTCAAAGCAAACGAGGTGAACGACAATGCCATATCGCTTTAACATACTCTTTTCAAGCATTCCACATGCCCGGAACTGATAGAATCAGGATAAGAATCCCAAGAGCCGGTAATGAAGAAGGAGAATCGGATCATTCCTCTTCATGCTCAATCGAATATCCCGCATTCTTGAGAATGGAAACCACTCTGTTATAATCCTCCTCTTTTATCAGAATATAATTCGTGCTGAATGTGGAAACGGGAAAGAGTTCGATCTGATATGATGCCAGAATCTTGACGATCCGCGCAAGTATTTCGCTCCGGAATATGTCCTGCTCGGAACAGATACGGAAGGCTCTCCATCCGTCCTCGTGGTCAACGATGTTGTCCGGCATGATTTCTGTCGGACAAATCAGTGACTTCTCTTCGTCCGTTCTTCCGGTAAAGCAGAACGGATGATCCAGGTTGACATCAGTGTAATCCTCAACCTTACAGATCGATAAGGGCACAGAGAATGAGACCAGAGGAATCGGAACGCGATTTTTCTGAATCTGTTCCTGATTAACACGTTTCCTGAGCCTCGTAATAATGCTTTTGTAATGATTCTCAACTTCACGTTCCGGAATCCAGATCTCAGCCTGCTCAATATGCTGCATCACCCGTGAGAGGATTAAATCATTATCCTTGGCTTCCGGAAACCGTTTATTTTCGAGGTAAAACTGTTGGTAAGATCCATACATCCACTGGTAGATCTTTTCTTTCTGCTTCAGCTTCAATTGAGAATACTTCTTGTTGGTCTGGAGCAGCTTGCCTCCAACCATTTTGTGGTTCTTCATTGCGGATTCCTCCTTCATGGCACTCTTGCCGCTTGCGATGATCTTCTCTGCAACATATTCACATCTGCCGGACGGGAACGAATCATATCGCGAAAAAACACCAGGTGAGGATTTGTCATGCTGCGACAACAAACCATCTGTTCGCGAAGTCATCCCGATACAGATGAGTGACCTGTTTTCCAATCCGGATGATGAATGTTGTCTCCCCTTGAAAGAAGGAAGAGCGGAGAATTTCGGAGATGGGATAGTGCTGGTTTCGAAACAGGATCGCGGAGGGGAGAAGCAGCCCGTTTTCACGGATGGTTTTGATTGCTACATATTCCCGCACGATCCTGTTCTCCTTTCGGCTCCTTATACAGGCGATCTGCGGTCACCCGCAGTCCTCCGGTCCTGTCTTTGAACTTAACCAGCCATCTGCCGCAGGAGGGGCGGATGAGGATGACCGGTGTGAAGGAGATGGATTCCTTCAGGTACATGATGTCCCCAGGTGACATAGCATACAGTCCTTTCTGCTTTACAGGTACATTGTATTTGCTCGCCAAATGCAATGTACCTGTTTTGATGATGCCCCTCAATGGGCATTGTTCCCCCCCAACCGTGTGATATGTCCTTGCTCTCTTATATTGTCTCTCAGTCGTAGATGTTGTGCAGCTTTCGGAATGCGCGGATTTCCTCCTGATTTTCCTCCGTGAGGAGAGAAAGCTCCTCTTTTGAGAAAAAATCCTCCTCATGGACCTTGCCTAAAACCTGTCCCATGATTTTTACATTGTTATCAGGATACATGGGCGGGAAGGGAAGGGCAGGATTGTCCGAGTGAAGCATCCGGTCACTTCCAACGCGCTTAATGATGCACTCACTCCCGTCATAGATGGCGATGACAACGGAATCCGGATCCGGAACATAGCTGATCTCCCGGACATAGACGCTGTCACCGTTATGAAAGGTCGGTTCCATACTGTCGCCGGAAATCCGAATGATGATGTCTGCCTTTTCGTTGACATGGTTTTTCCTGACTAGGGTGGAGTCGGAATAGAAGGCAGAATCCGGCTTTCCGCATCCGACACCTGCCGCCCATACCCATTCGGAAAGGCCAATGTTCTTAAACGAAACAGAGGCAATGGCCTTGATGCTTTCCTCCTCCTCATTTTCCCGAACCTGAGAAAGAAGCCTCGTGGCAAGACGTTTCCCCGACGGAGTGAGGACACGGTAAACCTCAAGCAGGCGGTCCTCATCCTCCAAAAGGTTGTCAGCCGCCGGAAGGCCAAGAATCTCATGGGCGGGAATGCCGAACTTTTTACAGAGATACCTCAGCTGATGGATACTGGGAGAGGCTTTATCGTTCTCCCAGTTATAGTAGGTGTTCTTGGTCACGCCCATTTCCTCTGCAAGCTGCGCCTGTGTCAGATGCGTATGGGATCGGTATTTCTTGAGCACGTCACCGGTAGACGTGTGAACTGTGATGATCTCCATGGAGAAGACCTCCTTTGAATCGATTCGTGAATAGTCTATCACAATTTAAATGTGATTGCAAGATGCAAAAATCAAAAAATTTTTATGATTTTCCTATTGACACCGGTGTTTTCCCTTCTGTATAATCGACACCACTTCCAGGGAAGAGGTCCGGACTCGGGAATCTGGAAAATCGAAAGGGAGGAAACAACAGTGAATAAAGAAGAGCTTGAAGCGCCTGAATTTGACGATGATGAGTATGTCGAGAGGGAGGATGCCCATCCCGGGGAAAAGAAGATCCCGGTTCTGAAAGGGATGGGGGACTATATACTCAGTAAGTACAGAACGGTTTTGATAGAGGCACTGGATTCGGCATGCAGAAACGGCGTGCTTTCAGAAATCGCAGGGGTAGAGGTCATGAAAGTCCATGAGATGTACCCGGTGGATTTTTCCTTTTATCGCAGAAACCGTGCTCAAATGGAGGCAGATATACGTCTCTGGATTCATGTGACGTTACGGGAGAAAGCGGGAGTGATCGAATCGGAGATAGATGCCGGCCTTACGCTCTTTTTGGATCTTGGCACATGGGCGTGTGAGTGCCTGGATGTCTGGGATACGGAGAATGCGCCAGAGCGAAAGACAGCATGGAAGCTGGATGACAGTCTGGTTCCGTACATCCCCAACTCCATGAAGGAAACAAGAGCGGATCAGATCTGGCTCGCGTATATGGAATGCGGACTGTTTGATCCTCAGTCACGCGCTCCTGTGCTGCTGGCCTATGAAATGGGCCTTGACTGCATTGAGATCAAAGATGCCTCAATGGATTCGGCCTTTATCCTGTTTGCCCAGGATCCACCAATGGTTTTTACCGCCGGTCAAGGGCAGGAGGCAAAGCAGTACACGATTACAAAGGACACACTGGTGCTCAATTCGCTCAGGATGAACGGGCAGCCGGATGACCTTGAGGTCTTTGAGCACGTCGTTCGATATGAGTGGCACTACATGTTCTATCGGCTCAATGGCCTGACGGCGGATCAGCCGGCAGCGCTTCCGAGGGAGTGGGTGCCGGAGGAAAAGCGCTTCCCGGAATCCTTGCGCATTGCTCTTATGCAGGCCAGGCGCGGCGCATATTCGCTTCTTCTTCCCTCTGGCTTTATGAAGGAATACATAAGCGAACATGCGAAAAAAGCATCCCGGACAATGCGATTCTTTGATTACAGAAACCACGCTGCCGCGATCCTTGAGGAAACGGCAAAGATGATGCGAAAAGACTTTCCCACGCTGAAGCTTTCCTGGATCAAGACCAGATATCTGCACATGGGGGATATTGCCGCCAGAGGAATCTTTCATCCGACAGATGGGCATTATATGGATGCCTTCGATTTCAGCAGTGATGAGATTGCAGGTGGCAGTTACACACCGGCAATCGGCTTTCGGGCCAGAGTCCTCTCGATGTTCTATCGCGAGGAGTACTTTCGCCGGATCATGGAAACGGGGGAATATGTCTTTGCCGACGGCCTGATCATGCGGAACCATCCGGACTTTGTGATGGAGACGGAGAAGGGACTTCGTGCAACGCCCCTTGGGAATATGGATGCAGATGGGTGCAGCCTGTGGTTTAAGGTGAAGTGGGTCAAAAAGATCCGGCGATATACCTATTCCTTTAAGAAAGAGGAGTACGAGCGGGCAATCATCCGGCATGAGCCGGAAGTCCGTCAAGCAAAGCTGACAAGGCTTCAGGAGCTTGAGAAAATTGAGTCCGTGCATGAGATGATTGCGCTCCTCATCCAGACCGGCCTCGGAACAGACGAAGTTGCAAGGCGCTCTATGTTATCCAGGAGGCGCCTTGAGGAGCTCTCAGGCAGGGAAATGAAGAGATATTACATGGATGAACTGGTGGCCCTCAGCCTGGGACTGCAGCTCGAGCCGCCGGTGTCCGGGCTCCTCATCAAAAAGGCCGGGCTGACCTTTTTGGAGGAGGATCCCGGCAGGCGCCGCGCCATCCTCTGCTGCCTGTTCCGGGAATCTGTCCCGGAGCTCCAGGCCTATCTGAGCAATGAACGGCTCAATCATGACAAGGTATCGCCTCTTGAACTGCACGAATATGAAAGAGAGGGAAGGGCGTGAGGCGACTGTGTGGAGGAACGTTCTTTACGCTGCTCTCCGGCGCGGGACGCCCGCTGTCCAGCAGACCGGTTGAGTTCATGGGCATGTCACATACCGCAACCGATACGTTTCGGATGACCGCGCTCCTGATGATCCTGAACCCGGAATTCAAAGTCTTCAGTGCAGCCTCCTTTTCGAAGCTGGTCTCCAGATACCGCAATTGCGAAAAGGTCAGCTACGGAGCGGATTTGCCGCTGAATGACAGCAGATACACAGCGGCGTTTCGTGAACGAATTCTCTCAGGGTACCCGGAGGTGCTGAGGGAGATGAAGGCATTCTGTGATGCCTTCATTGACTCGGACCGGCAGATCTGGCTTGTGCGGGCGCTCATTGAAACCATTGAGGAGGATACGGAAATTGATGTCCCGTTGTACATCCAGGCGGACGGAAAACCGAAAATGAGAAGCGACATTCGTGAGATGGACACATTCTGTCTGCCTGCACTCCTTACGGGCTGCTGGGCGTATATTGTCTGTCATGGCCCGGAAAATACGGTCGGAAAGGACACACTGAGAGACTGGTGCTATGAAAAGGAATTCCCCAATGAGCGCCAAAGGCTCAGGGAGACAATAGGGGCGTCCATCACGAGGCCAATCCATGTTTCCTGTGATCTGCCGGAAGCACCGCAGCAGAAAGCGCCGCAGCAGAAAGCACAGGAGCGGACAGAAAGAGAAGAGTTGCATACACCAGTGCCGGAGAGAACAAACTGGCCGACCGGGAACACCATCACGAATTACTATTACGGGACAGTCAACAACTACAGCGGCCCCGTCCGGGTGGAGGAGGGAATCGGCGCCCTTGAACTCTTTCAGCTGGACAGAGAGTATTACAACCTGTTCGTTGTGGCAAATGAATCGTTTCTGACCCGCAGTTTTATGCTGCCAAAAGCCGTCTCGCTCAGCGCCTGGATGGACCATGAGATACGGGAGAAATTCCTTGCACTTGGACCTGCGGATGTGGTCAGGCTGACACGGATGCCTGCCATTTTTACCGTTCCGAATGACCGGTTCAAGCACTCTCAAAGTCTGGCCATTGTGGGACGGCTGACGGAGCTTCATGTGCAGGGAACGTGTATCCGATTTGACTGGAAGCCATACTGCCTTATCCCGCAGAAAACACTGAATGAAAACGAAAGGGCCTTTGATATCTGGTGCGCGCCGGCTGCCAATGAACTGGATGATGAGCACTGGTCCATTAAGAACCTCTCACTGCTGGATGCCATGAATGCCATAGGGTTCAATCCGTTCTGGCATATGGCATGACCGGAAAGCAGGACCCTGACAAAGGAATGATCTCAAAAAGAGGAGGAAAAGAAAGTGATGGGAATTGAACAGCTGACACTGAATACACCGACGCTTCATGAGGAGTGCATTCAGGTGGG
>JAFUZM010000074.1 GCA_017476605.1 Clostridia bacterium | reverse complement strand
GCATCCGCCGGTTCTCCAGTATTATCATCATCTGATTCGATATCTGCATGTTGATGAATATCAGGATACCGACTATGCGCAGTACATGCTGGTCACCCTTCTTGCACAGGAGGAGCGGAATCTTTGCGTCGTCGGTGATGATGACCAGTCTATCTATTCCTGGCGCGGTGCGGATATTCGGAATATTCAGAATTTTCAGGTGGATTTTCCAGAGGCAAAGGTCATCAAGCTGGAGCGGAATTACCGCTCCAGTGCAAACATTCTGGATGCAGCAAACCAGGTGATCACCGGAAACAAGAACCGGATGGATAAATCCTTATGGACCGAACGGGAAGACGGGGATAAGATTGTTTTATGTACGGTGAACAATGAATATGAGGAAGCGGAGTGGGTTGCAGGGACAGTGGATGCGATCCGGAAGACGGGCGAAAGCTATTCCGGATGTGCCGTCCTGTATCGCTCCAATGCCCAGTCACGCGTGATTGAGGAAAAATTCATGTCCTCCGGCATTCCCTATCGCATCTACGGCGGCCTCAGGTTCTATGACCGGCAGGAGATTAAGGATGCACTTGCCTATATCCGCCTGATTATCAATCCAACGGATGATGTATCGCTTCGCCGCATCATCAATGTGCCAAAGCGCGGAATCGGCGATACCAGTGCAGATGCGCTGTTCGATTATGCACTGGAGGAACAGATTCCGGTGCTCAGTGCCTGCATGAGCCTGCCGGAGGATTTCAATTCACGGGCCAGGAAGAAGATCAGCGAGTTTGCGGATCTCATTATGGAGCTTACGCTGTCCAGTGAGCAGGAGTCCATTTCCGAATTCGTAAAGACCATGATTGACAGGACCGGCCTCAGAGCGCAGTACGAAAAGGAAAAAACAGAGGAAGCCAATTCCAGAATGGAGAACCTGGATGAATTTGTGAATGCCGTCACTGAATTTGCAAGCAGGAATCCGGAGAGCACGCTTCAGGAATTCATTGAAACAACGGCGCTTGAATCCTCCTTTGATCAGATCGGAGAGGAAGAGGGCGTTGTCACACTGATGACGGTGCATGGCGCAAAGGGACTTGAGTATCCGAATGTATTCATGGTGGGAATGGAGGAGACACTGTTCCCGTCCTTTATGGCCATGCAGCTGGATGAGAACGTGGAGGAAGAACGGCGCCTTTGTTACGTCGGAATCACACGCGCGGAACATCGGCTTTTCCTTTCACATGCGAATTATCGTACAAGACGTGGACAGACGGAGGGAATGTGCCCTTCCCGATTCCTGGAGGATATCCCGGAGCGTCTGCTGAGAGAGGTAGAATTCAACCGGTATGAGTCGCGGAACTTTGATTACCTTGGGAACGCGAAAGCAACAGATGCTGTGAAGCCATTATGGAACCAGAAGGTCACCGGCGGGACCATGGGGAAAGTGGGGAAAGGCTGGGGGAGCGGAACAAGCGCGTTCCAGTCTAAGCCCAAACAGACGGCAAAGGTTGAGCTGGGCGGGAAAACCATTGAGGGTGTTCAAAAGGGATTCACTCAAAAGCGCGTGTCCTCTGCGGCAGCAGGGCAGGCGGTGACGCTTGAGGTCGGAGACCGGATCATCCACAAGCTCTTTGGAAAAGGGGAGATTATTGGAATTGAACCCTCCGGTTCGGATAATAATCTTTCGATCAAATTTGACACCGGATTTAAAAAGACTTTTAAACAATCATTGGCTGCGCTGCAGAAACTGGAGGAATAGCCATGGAACAACGGATGGCGGAGCTTGTTCGCAAACTCAATGAGGCGAATGTTCAGTACTATGAACACGATGAACCGACCATTTCGGATGATGAATGGGATGCGATGTATGGGGAGCTGCGTCAGCTTGAGGCGGAAAGCGGGATTCGCCTGCCGGATTCTCCGACAAGGCGTGTCGGCGGAAACGTCCTGGAGGGCTTTGAAGAGCACCGCCACATTGCAAGACTGTGGTCGATGGATAAGGCACAGAGCAAAGAGGAAGTCATTGCCTGGGCAGAGCGGTGCGAACGGCTGAGAGGCGAATATAAAAGGGATGAGGGCCCCCTGTACGTGGTGGAGTACAAGCTGGATGGCCTGACCATCAATCTTACCTATGATGGCGGCCATCTGGTTCAGGCAGCCACACGGGGCAATGGCGTGACCGGCGAGGCGATCCTGCCCCAGGCGGAAACCATCCGCACCATCCCTCTTATCATTCCGTTTAAGGGAAAAATGGAGGTACAGGGTGAGGGGATCATGCGACTGTCTCAGTTAAACCGATACAATGAGACGGCGGAGGAGCCTCTCAAAAACGCTAGGAATGCAGCCGCCGGAGCCCTTCGGAATCTTTATCCGAAAGTGACGGCAGCTCGTCATCTGGATGCATTTTTCTATCAGGTTGGCTATATTGAGGGCATGAACTTTCAAACGCAGCAGGAAATGCTGACGTTCCTTGAGACCAACGGTTTTTCGGTCAGCCCGTTTATTCGGCCCGCCTGGTCGATTCAGGAGGCAATGACCCTTGTCGATGAGATTGAGGCGGCACGGGATTCCCTGGATTTCCTGATTGACGGTGCGACGATCAAGATCAATGACATGCGCCTCAGGGAGATTCTGGGCTTTACGGATAAGTTCCCGAGATGGGCCATTGCCTATAAATTCCCCGCACAGGAGGTTCCGACCGTCTTGAAGAATGTGACCTGGGAGGTCGGGCGAACGGGAAAGCTGACCCCGCTGGCGCATCTTGAGCCTGTGGATATCTGCGGTGTCACGGTCTCAAAGGCCACCCTCAATAATTATGGGGATATATTGCGGAAACGGGTACGAATCGGAAGCAGGGTGTGGGTCCGTCGCTCCAATGATGTGATTCCTGAAATCATGGGCGTCATCTGGGAAGGGGACGGACCGGTTCCCGAGTCGGATCTGCCGAAACCGGAAACCTGTCCTGCCTGCGGCAGCAAATTGTCCGAAATCGGGGCACACCTGTTTTGTACCAACCGGGTCAGCTGCAAGCCGCAGACGGTGGCAAGACTTGCCCATTTTGCCTCCCGGCAGGGAATGGACATTGAGTCTTTTTCTTCAAAGACCGCAAGTCTGTTTTATGATGAGATGAATCTGAGAACTGCCGACCAGCTGTATGAACTGGACCGTGAGAAGCTGGTCACCCTTCGGGGATTTGGAGAGAAGAAGGCAGATAAGCTGTTTGAAGAGCTTGAAAAGAGCAAGCAGTGTGAGCCGGAGGCGTTCCTGTTTGCCATTGGGATTCCCAATATCGGAAAGAAGACGGCGGCAGATCTCATGAGTCATTTCGGTTCGTTTGATGCTCTCCGTGAAACCACCCGTGAAGAGCTTGAGGCTCTTGAAAACATCGGCGGAATCGTCGCCTCGTCGATCCTTGATTTCTTTCAGGATACAGAGAACCAGCGTCTTGTGCATGCATTGCTTGCACACGGGGTATCGCCGAAGATGGCCAAGGCACAGAGCGGAACAAAGTTTGACGGAATGACTTTTGTTCTGACGGGAACGCTGCCAACACTGACACGGGCACAGGCAGAGGAGATGATCCGGCAAAACGGCGGACGTACGGCCGGTTCGGTATCGAAAAAAACGAGCATTGTCCTTGCCGGCGAAAGCGCCGGAAGCAAGCTGGATAAGGCGAGAACACTGGGCATCCGGATCATCGACGAGGAAACCTTCCGCTCCATGCTGGCAGAGGAGTAGGAAAGAAGGTAAAGCATACGGTACCAGGGATCATACGGAGGACATTTTCACTAAAATAGGGATTTTCTGTCCCGACTGAGGCTGCATATGGCCTGCATTTCATGAAAAATCATCGGTTTCCGGTTTTCTTTTTCGAACTGCCGTGGTATAATCTTAAAAATATTTTCGGAGAGATGTATCCATCTCGATGAGATGGTTTCCTCAGGAACAAATCCCTGAGCAGATAGAGGAGGTACGTACTTGCGTAGCATGACTGGATACGGCCGGAGTGTGGTTTCTGTAGACGGCCGGGAGATGACGCTTGAAATTCGTTCCGTCAATCATCGATTCCTGGACTTGGCCCTTCGTCTGCCGAGAAACACCGGCTTTATTGAGGATGAGTTACGCAGAATCATTTCACAGCATCTGAGTCGCGGACATATTGATGTCACGGTCCTCTATGCAAATCATCGGCAGGATGCAAAGACGGTTTTTCCGGATGTTGCTCTGGCCAATGCATATAAAACCTCACTTACCGAACTGCAGCAGGCACTTGACGTGCCGGAACAGAATCTGTTTAACATCATTGTCTCCATGCCGGATGTCCTTGTAATGAAGGAGGCAGAGGAGGACCAGGATGCGGTCAATGCGCTATTGAGAGAAGCGCTTGAGACAGCGCTTTCGCAGCTTGAGGCCATGCGCATTCAGGAAGGAAACCGGCTGTGCCAGGATCTCATGGCAAAGGTAGATGAGCTGGAGGCCCTTGTTGCCGGGATTAAGGCGCGCGCACCGCGGGTCGTGGATGAGTATCGGACGAAGCTTGAGTCAAGGCTCAAGGAGCTTTTGAACGGAAATGTGGATGAGGCACGCTTTGCAACGGAGGTTGCGATCTTTGCGGATCGGGCGGCGATCGATGAAGAGCTCGTCCGGCTTGAGAGTCACATCCATCAGATTCGCGGCATGGCAAACAGCACTGAGGCCGTTGGCCGTAAGCTTGATTTTCTTGCGCAGGAGTTCAATCGCGAAATGAACACGATCGGCTCGAAAGCCTCCGACGGTGAGATTGCCGCACTTGTGATTGAGGCAAAGGCGATCATTGAAAAAATCCGGGAGCAGGTTCAGAACATCGAATAGGAGTATTCTGTGGATATCAGATTGATCAACATCGGTTATAGCAATTTTATTTTTTCCAATCGGATCATTGCTATAATCGGGACGGAATCGGCACCTGTGAAACGGATTATTCAGGAAGCGAGAGAAGAGCGGCGACTGATTGATGCAACCTGCGGGAGACGGACAAGGGCCGTCATCATCTCGGACAGTGATCACGTCATTCTTTCCGCCCTGCAGCCTGAGACGATTTCCCATCGTTTTGAAAGCAACGATGAAACAAGCGATGATACGGAGGAGGAAGAGCATGAGTAAGGGAAAGCTCTTTGTGATTTCGGGACCTTCAGGTGTTGGCAAAGGAACGGTCAAGGCAAGACTGTTTGAGGAATTTCAAAAATGCGTCGTCTATTCCGTTTCGGCAACAACGCGTGGTCCCCGGGAAGGGGAAGTGGACGGACGCGATTACTTCTTCATTGACAAGCCGGAGTTTTTGCACCGGATTGAGCAGGATGAATTCCTTGAGCATGCCGAGTTTTCAGGAAACTATTACGGGACGCCGAAAGATGCCGTGCTGAGGCAGCTTGACAGCGGAAAAGATGTGGTCCTTGAGATTGAGGTTCAAGGCGCACTGCAGGTCATGGAAAAAATGCCCGAGTGCGTTTCCGTGTTCATCAAGGCGCCATCCTTTGAAATCCTTGAGCAGAGACTGAGGGGACGGGGAACGGAAACCGAGGAGGTCATCCTTCGCCGTCTTACCCAGGCAAAGCGGGAGCTTGAGTTTGCGCCAAGATACATGTATGAAATCATCAATGATGATGTAGAGTGTGCATATCTCAGGCTGAGAGAAATATATCTTACCCATTCCGAGGTCGCCCGCGAGGCGTATCGGATCTGATCCTATTATCATTAATCAACTGGAGGTAGTTTTATGTCTTTAACAGATCCCACCATCATTCAGCTCCTTGACAAGGTTGACTGCCGTTATACCCTGGTTGTCGAGGTCAGCAAGCGCGCCCGGCAGATCGTCGACGGCGATCATCCGCTGATTGATGCCCATGACCGGGAGAATATGCCCGTCAGCATTGCGGTGGATGAGGTAAGCCGCGGTCTGATTACCTATACAAGGCCGATCGAGTTCGATCTCAAGTAAGGAATTACTATGTCATCATCTGAGAAAAGCAAATGTGTTGTGCTTGGCGTTACAGGCGGAATTGCAGCATATAAGGCCTGCCAGTTTCTGCGGCTTCTGCAGAAAAGCGGGATAGATGTCCATGTGATCATGACAAAAAATGCGACGCAGTTCATCAATCCGATCACCTTTGAAACGCTTTCGGCACATCCGGTTACCGTGGATACGTTTGAACGCCCGGAACAATGGGAGGTAGGCCATATCGCGCTTGCAAAGCGGGCTGACCTGTTTGCGGTCGTTCCGGCGACGGCAAACATCATTGCCAAATATGCCTGCGGGATTGCAGATGATATGCTCTCCACGACGCTGCTGGCAGCGGCCTGTCCGGTCCTCATGGCACCGGCCATGAATTCCGGGATGTATCTGAATGCCGCAACGCAGACGAATATCCGGACGCTTGAGGGGAGAGGCGTCACCTTTGTTTCCCCGGGAAACGGATACCTTGCCTGTGGCGATGAGGGCGTCGGACGGATGGAGGAGCCGGAGGTCATTGCAAAGCGCTGCCTGGAACTTCTAAGCGCCAAACAGGACATGAAGGGAATCCGGGTGTGCATTACGGCAGGACCGACCAGAGAGATGCTGGATCCCGTCCGTTACATCACCAACCGTTCCTCCGGGAAAATGGGCTATGCGCTTGCAGAGGCAGCCGCAGCCCGTGGGGCAGAGGTGACGCTGCTGAGCGGACCGGTGAACCTCAGTGCTTCCGGCAAAATTCGCGTTGTTCCCTTTATCAGCACAGAAGATCTGCTGGAGGTGGCACTTCGGGAGGTTCCCGGTTGCGATATTCTGGTTCAGGCGGCAGCGCCGTCGGATTATCGCCCTGTGACGGTCGCCGAGCAGAAAATCAAGAAGCGCCACGGTGAACCGCTGCATGTGGAGTTCCAGGAAAACCCTGATGTTGCCGCAACGCTTGGCAAACAAAAGAAGGACGGTCAGGTATTTGTCGGCTTCGCTGCAGAGACGGAGAATGTCTCCGGAAATGCGGCGGAGAAGCTCAAACGAAAGAACCTTGACCTGATCGTCGCCAATGATGTGACCATGCCCGGAGCCGGGTTTGATGTCGATACCAATATCGTGACCATCATCACGGAGGAGCAGTCGGTTTCTCTGCCTCTGCTTACAAAGAGAGAAACCGCAGAGAAGATATTGGATACAGCACTTGCGAGCTTTAAGCGGAAAAACGGAATCTGAGCGTTTCGTCTGAACCGATAGAATAAATAAGAAAGAAAGGAGCCACGATGAACGCAAGAATACAACGAATGGTATTGGCAGTTGCAGCAGTAGGCTTCTTTCTGCTTCTGGTGCATGGCTTTGATCACCTGGTCGGCCGTGAAATTCCCGAAATGGGTGAGACGGCGACCATTCGCTATATGACGCCTGCCTGTTATGAAAATGTGTCTGCTCAGGAGAAAGCGGTGAGCAGATGGAGCGAAACAAGGAAGATTTCGACTGTCTCTTCACAGCCGGTCTGCTTTGCAGATCGGGACGTGCAGCTCCCGAGGGATTCAAATGGAAATATCATTGAGGGAAGACGCAGCTATATGCGCCTTCTTTACCAGGTTTTCTCATTTTCGGATGGATTTTCATAAGATCTTTTTGAAAGCGTTAACCCAAATAAGATAAAGGAATGATTAAAAATGGCTAAAAATAAAAAGCGCAATTCGCGCACGACTTCTCTCATTTCATTAATCGTCATTCTGCTCATTATCTGCATTGGCGGTTATCTTGGAATTAACGGTTTTGGAAAAGGTCGGATGATCACGTATCTCAAGCCCTGGGGTGAGGCGATCAGCCTGGGTCTTGATCTGCGCGGCGGTGTCTATACGGTCTATCAGGCAGACGATCCGGATGTGGAAAACTTCGATGAGAAGATGAGCTCCACGGTCAATATTCTGATCAGCCGTCTTACCCGTCAGGGATTCACCGAGGCAACGGTTACGAGACAGGGAAATGATCGTATTCGTGTTGAAATCCCGAACGTCTCCGATCCGAATGAAATCCTGACGATCATCGGCACGCCGGCATTGCTTGAGTTTGTCGATGAAAGCGGCAAGGTCCTCATGGAAGGCTCCATGGTTCAGAATGCTGCCCTGGCCCAGGACGAGAACGGACAGCCCTGCGTTTCCTTCCAGCTGACCGACGAGGGAACCCGGCTGTTTGCTGAGGCAACGGCAGCCAACCTCGGAAAGCAGATTTCCATCAACCTGGATGGCGAGACTATTTCCTCTCCGGTGGTCAATGCGGTCATCGCTGGCGGCCGTGGCGAAATCACCGGAAACTTTACGGCTGAGGAAGCCTCCACGCTGGCTTCTCTGATCCTCTCCGGTGCACTGCCACTGAACCTCACACAGCTTGAGGTCAGCGCGATTTCCGCAACACTGGGTGTTGAGGCCCTCGATAAGGCGGTTCAGGCCGGCCTGATCGGTGTTATTCTCGTCATGCTGTTCATGCTTTTCCGTTATCGCATCATGGGCGTGATTGCAGACCTTGCACTGACGCTGTATATCATGATCGTTATCCTGCTCCTTGCACTCACCGGTGCTCAGCTGACACTGCCGGGCGTTGCCGGTATTATCCTTGGCATTGGTATGGCCGTTGACGCAAACGTTGTCATTTTCGAGAGAATCAAGGAAGAGCTTCGTGTAGGCAGACCGCTTGAGTCCTCCATTTCAAAGGGCTTTGACCGTGCTCTGACGGCCATCATTGACGCAAACGTAACCACCGTTATTGCGGCAATCGTCCTCTATGCATTTGGTACCGGCTCTGTTCGCGGATTTGCCCTGACTCTTGGCATTGGCGTTGTAACCTCCATGTTTACTGCGATCTTTGTCACACACAAATTGCTTGACATCTTCGTCGATCTCGGTGCGAAGAATGAAAAGCTGTATCTTGCGTAAACGGAGGGAATGAACATGAACATACAGCTCAAAAATCGTATGAAACCCTGCCTGTGTGTCTCACTGGCAATTATGCTGATCGCACTCATCATGACCATTACGGGTCATGGCCTTAATCTGGGTGTGGATTTTACAGGCGGTACACTGATGACCTACAACATGGGCGGCGAGTACAGCACGGATGATATTCAGGCTGTTCTCACCGAAAACGGAATTTCGGATGCTCAGATCGCCAGAGTCGGCTCGGACAATGAGGTTCAGATCCGCATCAGCGATCAGGATAACACGGATGAACTCCGCAGCGCTCTTGAATCAAAGCTCTCCGAGAAGTATCCGAATATTGCCTATGTTGACATCTCCCGTGTTGGCGCAATCGCCGGCCGCGATCTGATTAACAATGCGGTGAAGAGCGTTTCGGTTGCCGCACTGCTGATGCTGATCTATATCGCGATCCGCTTCGATTTCTTCTCCGGTCTGGCCGCCATTATCGGACTGCTGCATGACGTTCTCATCATGCTGTCCATTTCCGTTCTGCTGCGTGGGTTCATGAGAGTTGAGACGACCTATATCGCTGCGCTTCTGACCATTGTCGGTTATTCCATCAACAATACGATCATCATCTTTGACCGTATCCGCGAGAATTCACATAAGCCGCAGCTGAGAAGCCAGCCAAGAGATGAAATCGTCAATCTTTCTGTTTCTGAATCTCTGAGCCGTACACTGAACACGACGATTACGACCCTGATTACGATCGTTGTCCTCTATATTCTCGGTGTAGACTCGATCAAGCTCTTCTCTCTTCCGCTGATCATCGGTATCCTTGCCGGAACCTATTCCGCAAACCTGATCAACGGATATGTATGGGCTGCCCTGAAGGATGCCTTTGAAAAAAGCCAGAAGAACAAATCTACCGCAAAAGCAAAGGCGTAAGCATTAACGGATAAGGGCGGGCTTTCCCCGCCCTTATCCCGCTTTATTTTTTAATCAATGCAGAATCTATGGCGAGAAATCTGCTTTCCGGATTTTTCGCCATAGATTCTGAGAAAGAGAGTATATGCAGCAATTTGTTTCAAAGACAAAAACCGTGAGCCTTCCCGAGGAAATCGAGGCTATTGATGCGCCACGCAAACTGCTGGAGCTTTTGTATGACCGCGGATGGCAGACGCGGGAAGCGCTTGGAAAGTATCTGAATCCCGAAAAGACGGATGTATATGATCCGTTTCTCATGCAGGACATGGATAAGGCCGTTGCGGTTATCCTTGATGCAATGGACAAAAAAGAGCATATTACGGTTTTCGGCGATTATGATGTTGACGGCGTGACGGCAACGGCGATTCTGGTCACCTGGCTACGGAAACAGAGAGCACAGGTGGATTATTATATTCCGGACCGGCACGGTGAGGGATATGGACTCAATGTCAATGCCGTTGAGGAAATTGCAAAGCGTTCTCAGCTTTTGATTACGGTAGACTGCGGCATCACCTCTACAAAGGAAACGGCCCGGGCAAAAGAACTGGGAATGCGGGTCATCATCACCGATCATCACCAGCTGGGCGCCGAGCTTCCCGAGTGCGAGGCGGTTTTGAACCCGCTTCTCGGGGAGTATCCGTTCCGCTATCTGTGCGGTGCGGGCGTTGCCTTTAAACTTGTTCATGCACTTGGGGGAACAGAGGCGATTGAAGGGCTTTGGGACCTGGCTGCTCTGGCGACGGTGGCGGACATCGTGCCCCTCAGGGATGAAAACCGCGTGATTGTGCATTACGGTCTCAGAGCGATGGTGGAGACAAGGCGTCCCGGTCTCAAGGCACTGTTTGACATTTCCAATGTCCAGGGGACACCGACGTCCTCCGATATTGCATTTAAGCTTGCACCCCGGATCAATGCGGGCGGGCGCCTGGCACTGGCCAGTCAAAGCGTCGAGCTTCTGACTACGCGCAATGAGGGAAAGGCAAGAGAAATCGCAGAGCGTCTCAACGGCTTTAATGACAAGCGGAAAGAGCTTGAGGCGGGCATCTTTCAGGAGGCCATTCAGGCGGTCACGGAAACTGTTGATTTTACCAAAGACAAGGTCATCATCGTCTGCGGAAAGGACTGGGAACTTGGCGTTGTCGGTCTGGTTGCCTCCCGTCTTGTGGAACGGTATCACTGGCCGGCCATCGTGTTATCCAAAAACGCAGAGGAGATCTGTGTCGGCTCCGTTCGCTCCATCCCGGGCATCAATATCTTTGAAGTTCTCAGTCAGTGTTCTGATTTGTTCGTTCGTTTCGGCGGGCATGCGCAGGCTGCCGGGGTGACCATTGCCTATGCCAATCTGCCGGCCCTCAGGGAACGGGTGAATGAGGTCATTGAGAAGAGCATTGACAAAACGGTCTATATTCCAACAGCGGAGTATGATCTTGAGGTGAGTCCGGAGGAAATCACGGATGACTTTGTTCAGGCGTTCAACGTGATGCAGCCTGTCGGGTTTGGCAATCCGGCCCCGATTTTCTATCTTCCGGCACAGAAGATCACGGATGTCCGTACGCTGGGGAAGGAAGGCCTGCATCTGCGGATGAGCATTGGGAATGAAAACAATCCGTTTTCCGGAATTTGGTACAGACGTGGAAATCTGGTCTCTGAGATTCCGGAGATGGCGGACATTCTTGCCTCCCTTCAGATCAATGTCTGGCGGGAACAACGCTCCATTCAATGTGAAATCAGCACACTCGAGCCCACCTTCCCTCAAAAGCACTTCCGCAAACTGTGTGAGGGGTATACGGATGCAATTGATTATTCGCTTCTGAAAGCCATTCATGCACCCAAGATGCCCTCGGCGCCCTGTACGTATACAGTGGCGGACGAGACGGCGTTTATGACGAGCTATAATCAGATACTGAGAGAGAACATTCAGGGAACCCTGATCGTCTTCCACTCCATCCCGGGACTCTATGCCAACTGGGCAGTTCTTTCTTTGCTTCTGAAAGACGCAAACGTGGATTTTTCCTTTGTCACACTCGGAGATCCCCGTGGATTTAATACTGTGATAATGGCACCGGACTGGCGGAGCATGCATACCTCGTATGAACGGATTCTCATCATGGATGAGTTCTTCTATAAGGGCGAGGCAGAGGAGATTCGAAACCAGTTCAAGGATGCCGAAATCGTTCTGTTTAAAAATGCCAAATCCGGACGGAAAAAATGGATTGAAAGCGTCGCAAGCAATAAAGATCAACTCCGGGATTTCATTAAGTTATTCAAAAAAGAGCAGAATAACCAGAATCTTGAGAATCTTTCCCTGCTGTCTGGCAGAAAGAAAGGAAGCATTTTTGCAGCACTCATTGGATTTGAGCAGCTGAACCTTCTTAATTTGTCATTTGAACCTTTTTCCTATACGTTAAAAGAAAACAAAAAAGTCAATTTGAATGATAGTCCGCTGTTTCGTTCTTTTGGAATCTTGGACCAGTAAAATCGGAGGACTTTTTCTATGACACAGGAGGAATGTAAAAGCTTAGATGAACTCTTGGCCATTCTGACCAAGTATCATCCTGAGACAAACGTCGATCTTGTTTCAAAAGCCTATCATTTTGCAGAGAAGGCACATGAAGGCCAGTTCCGCAAAAGCGGCGAACCGTATTTTACGCACCCGCTTACGGTTGCGGGTATTCTTGCAAAGCTCATGCTTGACGCATCGACGATTGCAGCCGGTCTTCTTCATGATACGGTAGAGGACTGCGAGGGAGTCACGCAGGAACTGATCGAAAAGGAATTCGGCCCGGAGGTCGCTCAGCTGGTCGATGGCGTTACAAAACTGAAGCGTCTTGACTTTACGTCAAAGGCAGATCAGCAGGCGGAGAGCATCCGTAAGATGATTCTTGCAATGAGCAAGGACATTCGCGTCGTGCTGATTAAGCTTGCAGATCGCCTCCACAACATGCGGACACTGAAGTCACAGCCGCCGGAAAGTCAGAAGCGCATTGCGCAGGAAACCCTCGACATTTATGCTCCGCTTGCGCATCGTCTTGGTGTATATAAGATCAAGCAGGAGCTGGAGGATCTGTGCCTGCGTTATCTGGACCCGGATGGCTATCAGAACCTGATTATCCGCGTTGGAATGAAGCGGGCGGAGAGAGAAAACAGCATCCGCGATGTCATTGAACAGCTGAAGCAAAAGCTTGAGGAAATGCATATCAAGTATGAGATCGACGGTCGTCCTAAGCATTTCTACAGCATTTATCGGAAAATGGTGCTTCAGCATAAGCCTTTTGAACAGATCTTTGATTTAATTGCGATTCGTGTTCTTGTGGATTCGGTGCAGGACTGCTATGCGGTTCTTGGAATCGTGCATACGCTGTGGAGGCAGGTTCCGAATCGGTTCAAGGATTATATCTCAATGCCGAAGCCCAATATGTATCAATCGCTGCATACAACGGTGATCAGCGATAAGGGCATGCCCTTTGAGGTGCAGATCCGAACCTTTGAAATGCACCGGATCGCCGAATACGGCATTGCGGCGCATTGGCGCTATAAAGAGGGACGCCAGGTTGCGGATTCCCTTGACAACAAGCTTTACTGGCTGCGACAGATTCTGGACTGGCAGAATGACACCCGGGACAGCGAGGAATTCATCAAGTCCCTCAAGGTGGATCTGTTCAGCGATGAAATCTTTGTCTTTACCCCTCGGGGTGAGATTATTGATTTGCCAAAGGGCGCAAATCCCATTGACTTTGCATATCGAATCCACAGTGCCGTCGGAAACAAATGCGTCGGTGCAAAAGTAAACGGGCGGATCGTCACACTGGATACGCCGCTCAATACCGGTGATTTTGTAGAAATCATCACGCAGCAAAACAGCAAGGGCCCCAGCAGAGACTGGCTTAAGATCGTCAAAACCTCACAGGCAAAAGCCAAGATCCGACAGTTCTATAAAAAAGAACTGAAGGATGAAAACGTCGCAAACGGCAAGCAGATGCTCGAATATGAGGCCAAACGACAGGGCATGCATCTCTCAGCCCTGTCAAAATCCGAGTATCTTGAGGCGATCCTGAGGAAGCTCAGCTTTGCCGATATCGAGGATCTCTATGCCGCTGTCGGGAGCGGTGGGGTCACCTCGGTTCAGGTCATTACCCGCCTGAATGATGAAATCAGGCAGCACGAAAAGCCGCTGATTCCTCTGCAGCCACGGGTGACTCCGGAACAGGGGATCACGCATAATGCCAAGGGCAAGACGGATGCCGGGATCAAGATCGCCGGCCTGCCGGGCTGCCAGGTTCATTTTGCCAAGTGCTGCACGCCGCTGCCGGGGGATGAAATCATTGGATACATCACAAGGGGTCGTGGCGTGACGGTGCATTCCAAGGACTGCATCAATGTGAATGCGTCCCATGATCCGGCGCGGTGGGTTGAGGCGGAATGGGCTGATACCTCCAACACATATTACAATGGGTCCATTCAGATTCTGTGTCAGGATCGCCATAATCTCCTTGCGGATATCATGAGCTACCTGACGGCACTCAAAATCAATGTCACAGCGGTTGCGGCGAAACTCAATCCGAACAACCAGACGTGTACCATCGAGATGACCATGCAGGTCAGCAATAAAAAGGAACTGGACTGGGTGATTAAGCAACTTGAAAAACGGCAGGACACCATCAGCATTTTCAGAATTTAAACAGTCGGGCAGCATTGATAAGGGAGCGAACGTATGCGTCTTGTAATTCAGCGTGTTCTTGAGGCGTCTGTTGAGGTCGACGGAAAAACAGTCGGAGCTTGCAAGCAGGGATATCTGGTCCTGTGTGGTGCAGAGACAGGGGATACCCCCGAGGATGTCGAGTACTGTGTCAATAAAACCGCCTACCTGAGGGTATTTGAGGATGAGGCCGGGAAGATGAACCGATCCATATTGGACATAAAGGGCTCAATTCTGGCTATTTCCCAGTTCACGCTTCTTGGAGATGCCCGCCATGGCCGTCGCCCGAGCTTTGATCAGGCGGAGGCGCCGGGTGTTGCCACGGGATTATATGATCGGTACTGTGAATCACTTGCTGCGATGGGCATTCCCGTGGAAAAGGGAATCTTTGGAGCAGACATGAAAGTGAGTCTTGTCAATGATGGACCGGTCACCATTCTGATTGACTCGAGAAAGAAATTTTAAACATGGACATTGAAACGTTTACGGGCGGTCCCTTGGACGTCAATACATATGTAATCACTCATGCCGGTCAGGCAGTCATTGTGGATCCTGGTGTTCCGCCGGAGAAGCTGCATTTGCCGGAGAGTGTCAAGGTTGCAGCGATCCTGCTGACGCATGGTCACGTCGATCACATTCTGTATCTGCCGTATTGGCAGAAAAGGAAGGTGCCGGTATATATTCACGAAAAAGATGCGGCGTATCTGATTCAGCCGGAACTGAATGTGTCGTGGATGGTTGGAGGAAACCTGCAGGTGGGTGAGGCGGATATCCTGATCACTGAGGAACGGGAGCTTGAAATCGGCGGCATGCAGTTCACTGTGTTGCATACCCCCGGGCACACTCCCGGGAGCGTCTGTTACCTCACCCAGGATTCCCTTTTCAGCGGGGATACACTGTTCTCATGCGGCTATGGGCGTACAGATCTGCCGGGCGGGAATGAACGGGAGATGCATGCTTCCCTCAAGCGGCTCATGGCCTTGGATCCTGCGATCAGGGTATACCCGGGACACGGCAGGGGGACAACGATTTCCGCGGAGAGGAAGTATGCGATTTTTTATTGAAACGAATCTTCCCGATTTCTGGAACGACATCGGCGATGTCATCCGTATTTTTTTCGGCGAAGGAGCGGTGGTCTCCGATTCCTCAGGTGCGACCGTACTGACGCATGTCCATTGCCAGGAGGAAGATGAGCAGGTAGAAACGGTCTCGCTTTCCTATGAAGGGAAGCCGTATTCATGGTCACTCCGGGAGACGATTCCGAATACGGATGCAGTGGAATTCAAACGGCGGATCAAGCGCCTGATCAAGCGGTGCGCCTATCATGTGCTGAAAGAGGTCAGCGGATATATGCCGCCCTGGGGTTCCCTGACGGGAATCCGGCCGACGCGGCTGTATTACCAGCAGCTCAGTCAGGGACTCACGGAACCGGAAGCGGATCGGATGTTTGCAGATGAGTTTGATGTGAGCGACAGTCGGATTGAGCTTATCAAGGAAGTCATCCATTCGCAGAGCCCGTATCTTGCTGCGGAGGATTCGGAATACGATATCTATATCGGAATTCCCTTCTGCAAAACGCGCTGCTCCTTTTGCTCCTTTTCCTCCGGAACAATCGGAAACGGGAAAAGGGTCGAGCCGTACCTGAATGCCCTGATGCACGAGATTGAGGAAAGTGCAAAGCTGCTTGCGGAGAATCAGAAGCGGGTCAGGACCATCTACATCGGAGGAGGAACCCCCACCAGTATCTCTGCCTCACAGCTTGAGCGACTGTTGTCAGGAACGCTTCATGCCTTTGGAAATGTGACGGAATGGACGGTAGAAGCGGGACGGCCGGATACCATTGATCGGGAAAAACTTGCGGTCATGAGAGACTATCCGGTGAGCCGGATCAGCATCAATCCTCAGTCAATGAATGATGAAACGCTTATCCGGATCGGGCGAAATCACAGCGCGGAGGAGATCCGCACAACCTATGAGCTGGCGCGATCACTGGGCTTTGACAACATCAATATGGACATTATCGTCGGCTTGCCCGGGGAAAACCTTGAGATGTTTCTCAACACGCTTTCGTGTATCAGGGAGATGCGCCCGGAGAGCCTGACGGTACATACACTGGCCATCAAGCATGCATCAAAGCTGCATGAGGCGCAGTATGTGCATGACCGGGATGTGATGTATCTAAAAATGGCAGATCTGGGGCATGCATGCGCGCATGAGCTTGGAATGAAGGCCTACTATCTGTATCGCCAAAAGTACATGGCGTCCAATCTTGAAAATGTCGGTTACGCGGTTCCGGAGAAGATCTGCATCTACAACATCGACAACATGGAGGAAACCACGAATGTGCTTGCACTTGGCGCAGGCGGGATTTCAAAGCGGATTTTCGGAGCCAATCTGCGCATAGAAAGAGCCCCCAACGTTTCAGATATTGATACATATATCGCCCGTGTTGACGAGATGATTGAGCGCAAGAGAGCGCTGATCGCCACCCAACGTGCAAAGGAAGGATGACCCATGATCATATCCGATAAACAGGATTTAAAAAAGTGCGTCAAGAAAATTGTCCGGCATGCGGCGGTTTCCGATACGCATCTTGTCTTTAATCCCACAACAGATGATGTTGGGATTGATGCCCTGCTTTCAAATGTTCCGGGGGGACGACGGCTTCTTGATGAACAGGGAACAGAGGAAACCCTTCTCAGCCATGACGCTCTTTCCATGTATTCGGCCCTGGATGCACTGGGACTGTCTGTTCAGCATCTTGAGGAGGCACGCACTCTGCAGGAGAGCTATTCAAGGGAAGGGTGGATCCGGGAAATTCTCGATATTGCACCGGTACGCAAGGTGTTTATCGAGTTTCCGTTTTCCCAGAGCGTTCCCGCCGAGCTTTCGGATGATCGCTTTGTGCCGCTCGTTCGGATCCGGCCCGAATCGGTCCGGATCACCAAGTACGGAATCAACTGGAAATCGGAGGCAGAGCAGATCTTTGAGTATGCCGGCACCCTGGGCACGCGTCATCTGATGGTGCAGGGCTATCACGAGCAGCTGCTCAGTTACTGTGTGCTTCCGCTTTGCGAGGATCAGGGGATGATCCTGCATCTGTGGTTTGACAGCGGTAAGGAAATAGATCGCTTCATCCGACTTGCACAGGCGTTTCCCTCTGTCCGGTGCATTCTGCATGCAGCATCTCAGGAGGAGGAGCATCTGATTGACGCCGTTCCGCCAAGCACCCGGATGATGACGGTTATTTCAAATCCGAATCACTACCGGGATGCACTCGCAGCTCTGGGGCTTTCGTTCCTGCCGTTTTGCAGTGATGAAAAAATGCCTGAGCAGATGCTGGGAAGATGGATCATCAACAGGGAATATCTGATTGATGCCCTGACAGATCATTATCTTATTCTGGCACGTGCCGGATACGAATTAACCACAGAGCGGATTGAACGGGATATTGACCGGATGCTTACCGTCAACCTGGATGCGTTTTGTGAGTGAGCATATTGAAAAAACTCTGCCAGGCACAGAAAAATGACTGGCGAATCAACAAAATTAATTGTACACGCAGAGGAGTGTTTGCCATGAATCCAACATTTACGATTGAAATGCAGAACGGAGAGGTGATGAAGGGAGAGCTTTACCCGGAAATCGCCCCTCACAGTGTGGCGAATTTTATCGAATTATCCAACAGCGGCTTTTACGACGGCCTGATCTTCCATCGCGTCATCCCCGGATTTATGATCCAGGGCGGTGATCCTCTCGGAAGAGGCTTCGGAGGCCCGGGATACTCAATTCGCGGTGAGTTTGCGCAGAACGGATTTCCCAATTCACTGAAGCATGTTCGCGGAACGCTTTCCATGGCCCGTTCCCAGATGCCGAATTCAGCCGGCTCTCAGTTCTTTATTATGGTCGAGAATGCGCCATATCTGGATGGTTCCTATGCCGCGTTCGGAAAGGTGACAGAGGGGATGGAGACAGCGGATCATATTGTAAGCGTCCCCCGGGACCTCAGCGATCTTCCCCGCGAACCGCAGGTCATCAAAAGCATTCGGGTCGATACAAAGGGCGAGACCTACAGCTTTGAGAAGCTTAGCGGCAGATAAGGAGCGATCATCGTGGACAAACGCAGAGTCACGCTTAAAGTCATGGGAAAGGAATACTCCCTGATTACCGATCATTCCGAGGAGCAGCTCTCAAGGATTGCCGGCTATGTGGATCGGCGGATGCGCGAGCTTTCCATTGTCACCCGTGCCAGTGATACCATGATTCCGATTCTGACCTGCATGACGCTTGCGGAGGAATTGCTGGAATCGGAGAATGAAAACAAAAAGCTTTCCCGTGAGCTGTCAGCGCTAAAAGATAAAATCGAGATGGAAAAGCAATAGCAATGAGCGAAAATACCCTGTCGGTGTTTTCGCTTTTTTTGGAGGAAGCATGGAACTTTTGTCGCCTGCAGGAAGCCCCAAAGCCTTTGAGGCTGCCGTATCTGCCGGAGCAGATGCCATCTATCTGGGATATACCTCCTTCTCTGCCAGAAGTTACGCAGGAAATTTTGATGAGGAAGCCCTTAGAAATGCGATAAAGACAGCGCATAAGTATGGGCGGAAAGTCTATGTGACGGTCAATACGCTCATCAAGGAAAACGAACTGGAGGAGCTGCACAGGACCCTTGGGATCATCGAATCCAGCGGAGCGGATGCCATCATCGTTCAGGACCTCGCGGTATACAAGTATGTACTGGATGCACATTTATCCTTGCCGCTTCATGCCAGTACACAGATGACGATCAACAATGTTCAGGGCACACGTCTCCTGCAGAAACTTGGATATAAACGCGTCGTTCCGGCAAGAGAATGCTCAATTGAAGAGCTTAAGAAAATGGCAGATACGGGCATGGAAATCGAGGCCTTTGTCCATGGTGCGCTTTGTGTCTGCGTTTCCGGGCAATGTCTGTTCTCCGGTATGATCGGGGGGAGAAGCGGAAACCGTGGAAAATGTTCACAACCCTGCCGGCTGCCGTATTCCTTCTCAGATGGTGAGCGGGGATATCTCCTGTCACCCCGTGACCTGATGCTGATCCGTCGCCTGCGCGATCTCAATGCTGCAGGGATCGCATCGCTCAAAATAGAGGGACGCATGAAAAGCCCCGAATACGTCGCGGTGGTGACAAGTGAGTATCGAAAAGGCCTCGATGCGCTTGAGAAAGGCTCAGCCTCTCCAATTGCGCCGGAGTCCGTTGAACGCCTCAAGCAGGTCTTTAACCGCGGCGGATTTACAGAGGGATATGCCTTTCATAAGAATCATACGGCGCTCATGAGCTGGGAAAAGCCAAACCACCAGGGCGTCGAAGCGGCGGTGATTGAACGAAAAGAAAACAAGCAGGTGTGGGCACGTTCTGTCTGGCCGCTGCAAACCGGCGACTCACTTGAGATTCGCACAGAGGAGAGGGAATACTCCTTCATTTATCACGGCAAACCTATCCCCAGAGGGGCACGGTTCAGCTTTACACTGCCGGATGAGCGCATACCGGTCTCCGGTGGTGACCATGTCTTCCGGCTTACGAGCACGGCGCTTTCCGATGAGGTAAAGAAGATGACCCCGTCGGTTTTCCCAAAGTCAAAACTTACCGCTGTTCTTACAGCGATCCCAGGGAAGAAGCCGACCCTCATCTTTACGACATCCGACGGGAAAACCGGAGAAGCCACTGGTGAGAACCCGGTTCAGGTGGCGACCGGGCATCCTCTGGATCAGGCAAGTGTATTTCGGCAGCTGGACCGGCTCAAGGAAAGCAATTTCGAATTGGAGTCTGTGACGCTTGTCGGTGAGGAGGCGTTCCTTCCGGTCAAGGACATCAACCGTTTGCGCCGTGATGCCCTCGAAAAGCTGCTGGAGACTCCTCACCTGAGTTTTCAAATTGCAGACAGTCCGGACTTTCCGAAGCAGGAGCGTCTTTTGATTGCACAGACGGAGAATCTTTCCGAGGTCACCGCTTTGCTTGATGCCGGGGCAGATCAGGTTGCCTGGTTACCCAGGGACTGGCAGATGGGGGATATGTCACATCTTCTGGATCTCTTTCCCGACAAACGGGTACTCCTTGTTCTGCCAGCCGTCACCACCAGTGATGAACTGGATGAGATTCACGAGATGGTCACAAAGAATGCCTCTCTGTTTTCTGCCGTTCAGATCAACAATCTTGGACAGCTTGATCTCAGCTGGCCGGTGCCTATGGTTGGCGGTCAGGGACTCAATGTCATGAATTCAGAGTGTGCCTCTGTCCTGTATTCCCTTGGACTGACCCGCCTGACCGCCTCGTGTGAGCTTACCGCCAAGGAGATAAGAGAGCTCAAGAAAAGGGGCGGAAATTATGAGATCGAATGCTATGGAAGGGCACAGCTCATGCTGCTGTCGCATTGTCCTGAGCGGACAAGGTGCGGGGATACGGCGACAGAAAACCAGTGCAACCGCTGTGCCTCAAGAGGCGACTGGTGCGAAATGCTTTGCGATCGAAAAGGAAAGGTGTTTCCGCTCCGGCGCATTCGAATGAAAAATCACTGCATTTTGTCGCTGTACAACAGCGTATATACGGATATGGCAAAGCGCGGTGAACTCCTTGGGTCGCTTGGATGCTCGCTTCGTTTAAGCTTTACGGATGAAACACCTGAGGAGCGGGTACTGATTACGCGATCCTACCGGAATCTGCTTGACGGGAGTCGTCTTCTTCACGTTCCCGGGGAATCGGCAACATGCGGACAACTGCTTAGAGGTGTTGAATAGGTCCTTTGAAAGGAAGGGATAAAGAAGTGAATAAGCGTGCTTTTCATGTTCTTGAATTCACCAAAATCATTGAACAGTTAACCAATTACTGTGTATCGGATATGGGACGTGCTCTTGCGTCCAAAATCGAACCCTCCTCAGAGTATGATGAGGTTGTCCGCAGACAAAATGAGACTCTGGAGGCGGACTCGTTCCTGATTAAAACCGGAAGCTCTCCGATTATCTATTTTTCGG
This sequence comes from Clostridia bacterium, assembly GCA_017476605.1. Classification (GTDB taxonomy): domain Bacteria; phylum Bacillota; class Clostridia; order Christensenellales; family Aristaeellaceae; genus Ventricola. The sequence goes on along the minus strand of JAFUZM010000074.1, from coordinate 3,542 downwards.
ATGTTTCCGCAGCCCTCCGTCTTGCAGAAATCGGGAGCGTGCTTTCGCCCAAGATGCTGCTGGATATTGTGGGCGTGCTGCGCTCGGTCAAGGCAGCAAAGGAAGCACTGGTGCACGCAAAGGAAAGTGAAATGAGTGTTCCCATTCTTCATTCGCGTGCCTCTTCTCTTGTGACGCTGCGGGAAATTGAACAGGCGATTACAGAAGCGATCCTGAGTGAGGATGAAATTGCAGATCGTGCCAGTCCGGAGTTATATGACATCCGCAGAAAAAAGCGTTCCTGCAATGATCGGGTGAGGGAAAGACTGAACGGGATGATTCGCAATCCCAATTTTCAGAAATACCTTCAAGATCCCATCATTACCATGCGCTCGGATCGGTATGTCCTTCCGGTAAAGCAGGAATATCGCTCCCAGGTTCCCGGAATTGTGCATGATCAGAGCACAAGTGGAGCGACCCTGTTTATCGAGCCCTCTGCAATTGTTGAAATCGGAAACGAGCTCAAGCAGCTGATTGCGGCAGAGAAAAATGAAATCGAACGGATTCTGAAGGGTCTCTCTGCAATGGTCGCGCCTCAGTGTGATGTGATTCGAAGTAACCTTGACATATTGTCATATCTCGATTTTATTTTTGCCAAGGCGGAGCTTTCGCACAGCATGCATGGGCAGGCACCTGAAATCAATGCGGAAAAGAGGATCAAGATTCTAAGAGGACGCCATCCTCTGATTCATGCAAAGAAAGTGGTTCCGCTGGATATCACCCTGGGCGATGCATTCACCACCCTTGTGATCACCGGCCCCAATACCGGAGGAAAGACGGTAACACTTAAGACCGTCGGTCTGTTCTGCCTGATGGCGCAATCCGGACTGCAGGTCCCTGCGGACTACGGGACTTCTTTGCCGGTCTTTGATGAAGTCTTTGCGGATATCGGCGATGAGCAATCCATTGAGCAGTCCCTTTCAACGTTTTCCGGACACATGAGAAATATCGTGAGCATTCTTGAAAATGTGACTCCGGATTCACTGGTTCTCTTTGATGAACTGGGTGCCGGTACCGATCCGACAGAAGGCGCAGCGCTTGCCCAGGCGATTCTTTCAAGCCTCCTTAAGATTCATACAAGAACAATCGCGACCACCCATTACAGCGAGCTCAAAGAGTATGCGATGACGACACCCGGTGCGGAAAACGCTTCTGTCGAGTTTGATGTCAGCACGCTGGCACCGACCTATCATCTCATGATCGGAATTCCCGGAAAATCCAATGCCTTTGAGATTTCCCGTAAGCTCGGACTTCCGGAATACCTCATCAACAATGCAAGAGAGCTCCTCAGCAAGGACCAGATTCGATTTGAAGATGTCCTTGCAAATGCGGAGATGTATCGTCTGCAGGCCGAAAAGGAGAGGCAGATTGCCGAGGAGCAGCATCAGGAGGTCATTTCCCTTCGCAACCAGGTCGAAAAGGAACGGAAGAACCTGGAGCAGCAGCGTGAGGCAACCACAGCTAAGGCGAAGGCAGAGGCAAAGAGAATCATAGAAAATGCTCGCCGCGAATCCGAGGCACTCATCTCAGAGCTTCGGGAGATGCGCAAAGCCGGAGGCATTCAGGAACACGAAGTTCAAAAGCAGAGACAGGCGATGGATGCCTTACTTGATCAGCAGAATCCGGATGCTCCGGAGGAGATTGAGACGCTCAAGGCTGTCGAAATCGGTGACATGGTGCATGTGATTTCAATGAATATTGATGCAACCGTCATTGCGCTCCCGGATGCGAAAGGCTATGTTTCCCTCAAGGCTGGCATGATGCGCATGCGTGCCCAGCTTTCGGATCTTCGCTCGCTTTCTGCAAGGGAACAGCAGTCAAAGCGCGATCAGAAACAAAGAAGCACCAAAGCGACGCAGACCAATCGGGTGAACATTGTCCAGAGAAACATTCGGCAGGAGCTGGATATTCGGGGAATGGCGACAAATGAGGCAATTCCGGAAATTCAGAAGTTCTTGGATGATGCGGTTCTTTCCTCGCTGCATGAGGTGTCCATCATACATGGAGTCGGAACGGGGGTTCTTCGCTCCAAAGTCCAGGAAGTGCTGAAACATCATCCTTCTGTCATGAGCTATCGCCCCGGCAGATACGGTGAGGGAGAAGCCGGTGTAACGATTGTGACGATTCGATAAGTCTATTTGTGATTGTAAAATTTTCGTAAAAAGCCTTGACAAGAGAAGGGACAATCAGTCACACTTAAGTAAGATGGGTGGTGTGTATCCAGTTTAAGATGATTTCCCTTTGGAAGGGGGCGGTAACAGTTGAGCAGCAAGAAAGTTGTGCGGGTAAGTCCACTTAACGCAGTGGTTTTTGCCTGTATTTTCCAGAATGTTGAGAAGGCTAGGAAGGCTATGTTGGAGTTCTTGAACGCCGTTTTAGATCATGTTGGTGAAGAACCCATTGTGGAAATCCTGGACTTGAAAAGTGAGTATGCAGTATTTGGTGAAAGCGCAGATCAGAAATATGGTCGGTTGGATGTGAGAGTGAAGGCTGAATCCGGTCGTCTTTTTGACATCGAAGTGCAGATAGAAAAAGACTTCATGAACGAGAGAGGCTTTTTCTATGGAGGCCGTATGGGTGAGGACGAGTTCAAGCCCGGTGCTTCCTATGAAGAAATGCCAGAAGTTCGAGTGATCAACATTGTGGATTTCTATGTTAGGGATGACAAAACAAATGTTGTTGAGCCTGTCTACTTAACTTATGGAAACAATCCGGGAGAAATTGCCACTGATAAGTTTAAGATGTACCATATTCAGCTTCCGGTGTTTCGGAAGGAACATAAAACTTTGGAATCTGTAATAGGCGACACGTTCAATGCATGGCTGTATGCGTTTGACCGTGGGTATCAAAATCCTGATGAAATGGAGGTGTTGTCGGGTATGACTGAAGGATTGAGAAATTTTGCTGCACAGTACAACCTCGCAATTAGCGATCCAGACTTAATCCGACGCTACAGAATGTTCGAGGATGGCAAGCACGATGTGGCTACCAAAGTGTCAGCGGCAAGAAAGAGCGGGGCAGCAGATGCCCACTTAGAAGATGCAAAACGGATGAAGGCAAAAGGTTATCCTGTCAGTGACATCGTTGAAATCACAGGAGTCTCCGCTGCTGAAGTAGATGCTTTGTAAGCAGTTAATTTGAAGGGACCCTCCAATCCCCGTCTATAAGGTGTGTGGCGGTGCGGAGGGCCTTTCTTTGCTTACAAGTAAGGTATTGTGACAATCTTCCTTCTAAGAGCCTTTTGCTGTCTTCATACAAAGAATACACCGGGTTTGTCTTCCGGGGGAACATCACGGTCCTGATCACCAGTTTCGTGTATTGGAGGAAGGTTACGCTTCTTTGGCAATCTTCCTTTTCTGCCACTAGTACTGCATTCTACAAGTAACAGTGCATAAAGTTGAGAAAAATTATGGCGATGTATCGCCATAAAACTACAAAGATAAGCATACGCTCATATCCGTTGAAATAGACATACACAAGTGCCTTCTCAGCAGAGCATTGTT
>JAFUZM010000073.1 GCA_017476605.1 Clostridia bacterium | reverse complement strand
CTCGTTTCTGGCAGGATAAGAACCATCTGAAGGTAAAGGCATATAATATCCGAGACAATTTGGAGATAAACTGAGAAAAATGCCGATAATACAGGTGGTTTAAGTCAAACCTATAGTACAGGGAATTGAGAAATCATTAATAAATATGAAGCTAATTTCAACTCGTTCGGTTTTTCTTTTGGACCGTGCTATAGAGTACATCTGGGAGAAATAACACTATAGACAGGACGTATTATAATGATGCTAAAATACCATATCAGGGTTCTTTCGTTACTATTCACGGTTTGAAACCAAATAAACAGCATTTAGGAATACATGGTCTCCGAAAGGTCTCAAAGTCTTAATATATAAGGCAATGAGACCTTTTTCATGTGAGAACAAAAAAGAAGTACACCGTTTCAGAAAAAGTTGGTATTTTTAATAAAACATACCATTAAGCTATTGACATTTTAGTTGGTACTTATTATAATTAGATCATACCAACACACGGGGAGGAAGGTAAAATGTCAATTGTGCGTTATACAAACAAGAGAACCGGAGTGGTAACTTTATATGAATCCACATCGCATTATGACCCGGTCACCAAACAATCCCGCCCGATACGTAAGTACCTGGGAATAGAAGATCCGGAGACAGGTGAACTGATTCCGTCCGATAAAAAAAGAGGACGTAAAAAAGGCACGGGAAGCGCAAAGAAAGGCTCTAACGCGAAAGAAAACCATGGTCCGGATTATCAGTTACTGTACGAAGAAGAGAAGAGGACCTGCATAGAAAAGGAAAAACGAATTCGGGAACTGGAGAAGCAGATAACAATAGTCTACGGGTATCTGGAACGTATGCGGGAAACACTGAATACAATGCTGGAAAACAAGATGACATAAAAGCAGGAACACAGAGGGCGAAACGTATGGATCGGATCTATTCTGAGATGACGTCACTGCAATACGAAAATCGTGCACTGCGAAAAGAGATCGAATCTTTCAGGAATGGAGAAAGATACAAGAAGCTTCAGCAGGATCATCATCAAGTGATTGCAGGATATGAGCGGAAAATAAGTCAATTGAAGAAAGATCTGGAGAAAGAACGTGACACTCGAAAACGGGTGCGTAATCTGTGGATAAATCAATGCCAAAAGGATTATGAGTCGTACCAGGCAGAGCTGGAAAAAAAGAATCGAAAGTTGGAGAAGCTAGAGAAAGAGCAGCTGGAAACCAGACAAAGGTCTGAGAAGAAAATTGCTTCCCTGATACAGAGTTATGAAGAAAAACTGGAAGAGAAACAGATTGTAATCGCGGAATTAAAAGCCAGAGTTGAACATTTAGAAGCAATTCTCGCACATGACGGAACCAATACCGGAACACCAACAAGTCAGACACCACCAGGTAAGAACAAGCGCATACCGAACAGCCGTCGAAGCACTGGAAAACCAAAGGGTGGTCAGGAAGGGCATGAGCAGCACGAGCTTGAACCGCCGGCAAAAGAAGAAATCAACGAAGAAGTCCCTCATGAAATTGAAAGCGGAGATGTTTGTCCTTCCTGCGGATCAGAAAGGCTGATCTATACAGGAAAATGCGAAGACAAATATGAATACGAAGTAAAAATCAAAGTCATAAAGCGAAAGCATATATACTATGTGTATGAGTGTTCAGATTGTGGAGAACTTGTTCGCACCGGAATTTCTCCGAATCATCGGGCAAAATGCCAGTATGGAGCAGGGGTTCAGGCAATCGCTCTTTCACTGATGAACACAGCAAATACATCCATGAATAAAACAGTTGCTTTCCTTTCCGGAATAACCGGGGATGAGATTCATCCGAGTGAGGGGTATATTGCAAAACTGCAGAAACGCGCAGCGAAGGGGTTACAAACTTTTCATGAGGATGTGCGCATTTTTCTGCTGACCAGGCCGATTATTTATTGGGACGATACAGTCATCTTTATCAATACAGAACGTTCATGCTTTCGATTTTACGGCGATGAGCATGTTGCATTCTATACTGCACATCTGCATAAGGATTTGGAGGGAATACAGGATGATAACGTTCTTACACTCCTGACTGATGAAACATGCGTTATGCATGACCATAATACAGTGAATTACAATCGCAGTTTCTTCTTCCGAAATCTCGAATGTGCGCAGCATTTGGAACGTGACTGTCAAAAGAATACAAATGATACGGGGCATGATTGGAGTTCGGCATTGAAGGAACTGATTTCTGTCACAATCAAGGACAGGAATGACGCGATTGCATCGCAGAAAGGTGCGTTCGAAGAATCGTATATTGCAGCTTTTTATCTTCAGTTGGACAAACTGCTTCAATTGGGATGGGAGCAATACAATGCGGACGGTGAAAAGCAGAAAAACTATGGGGCACCATTTGAAAAAAATCTGCTAAATCGTATTGAAAAGTTCAAATCAGAATACTTTGCGTGGATTCGTGACTTTTCACTCCCCACAACCAACAATCTGAGCGAGCGAAGTCTGAGGCATATAAAGACAAAAATGAAAGTATCAGGTCAGTTTGAATCGGAAACCGCTGCTCAAAACTTTGCAATTATACGTACGTACCTGGAAACTTGTCACAGAAATAAAATAAACGAGATTGATGCACTAACACGGCTGTGTGAAGGAAGACCGTACACGGCTGCGGAGATTTTTGACATGCACAAGCTTGGAGGACGTTGATAATGCCCTTCATGCTTGTGCATGCTTTTTTAGACTGTGAATAGTAACGTTCTTTCTTTTGTGAAGCAGTAGGTGACTGCATACTGATTGATGGATATTCAGAAATGCTATATAATGATTCCAGGAGAATAATCCCCGCAGTCCACAGCAAAGCAGCCTCTTTATCACGCTGATAAAGAAATGATAAACTGAGGCTGTAGAGCATGGAGAATACAAATAATCTGTAGAATCAGAATCATTGGAACGAACAGGAAAAACAGAAATTAAGCTAAAAGCGTTAGGCCACATAGAGTGGGAATGAGTGCCGAAACGGCGAACCCCCTTATACCACAACGCTTTCAGTCCTCTCCAAAGTGGCTCTGATAAAGAAATGATAAAGTTTTCCGGAAAAAGGTCACATCGTCCCCATGTCCAGTGGTTGTGGGGTTGAAAGACCGAAAACGGAAAACGAAATCGGGAAAAACTACAGATTTGTATGATTCAGCCCTCCGCTGTGGATTGATTATCCGCAGATCGGAGGGCTTTTTGTGTCAGTCTTTATTCTTCAGTTTTCTGCCTCGTTTGGAACGGGTGGGCTCTTCTGTGGGGATTGCAACGCGAATGCTGGTACGGATCAACAAAACGTACCAGCGGATTCATGGACAGGATCTGATGGTCTTCAGATCCGTCACGGCCAGTCCAAATCATATTCTGTATTACCAGTTCGAACCGTATCCTTTGGGATGAATCCGTAAGTGCCTTCTGAATCCATATAAAAGCCGAGAGCGCCTTGTGGTATCACCACATAGTACCATCCATCCCGCTCAAAGAGAACGTGCATCCGCGTCCCTTCTGAAACATCTGTAATCCTTCCGTCAAACCATCCTGTACCGGATTTCAGGTCTGTCTTTCTGATTGCTTCTGCAACCGGAAGTGGATCATACAAGTCACCTGTAGGCACTCCAATGTCATCAACACAGATGTACTGTGAAGCAACATATCCTTTCAGAAAGCCCAATTCCGACTGATACCATGAGAACGGATCTCCATCAGCTTCACCCGTCTTATGGATAACAGTTCCGGAATTCAGCAATCCAAGGTCTCTGGAACGGGAAGACATCTGTTCCCGCAGGTGAACGCCGGTTACCATATAATATCCGTCCGGAAACGGGAAACGATTCCACGCTTCGTAGCTTTCCGGGGAATCCGGAAGTTCCGCAAAGTGCATCATTGCGTAAACATTGCTGATATAGCGCGGATCACCGCCTCCGGTGTTTTCCTGCCCGGAACGATTGTTTAGCCAGAACCATTTTCCGCTTCCTTCCGAGTAAAGGAGAAATCGATCTCCGCTGGATTCTTCTGTAATGCTGTAGTTGTCCAGATGAATAAAAGCGTTCCCATCTGCAAAGCAATTGCAGGTGATGATTCTTCCATCCTTTGGCTCGTATTCTATGCGGAATGTCAGGTCAACACCTCCGGTCTGAAGCGTTATTGTGAAATCCCGGTCTGAGAGGACGCAGGGGCCAACAGGATGAGATTCCCAACAGCCATCCTTCCGGATCAGCGTAATACCCATTCGCTGTCCATCCTTCTTCAGGATAAAAAGACCACGGTCAAAGATATCCTGCATGTCATCGTGTCCGGACGGAAGGATATAATCCGCGAGAATTCCCTCTTTCAGTATCCAGCCCTGTTCTGTAAAGCGGGACAGATTTGCTTCTTCCGGAATCGTCTCCAGATAATAAGATACAGCACAGCGGCTTCCGTTTTTCAGTTCTATATCAAATTGTTCATCCTTTGTGTGTGATACTGTGTTTACACCGTTTGGTGAATCAGAAAGTTCACCAAGCAATTCTTTCAGCCAGATGGTCGTTGCGTATGTCCATGTTTCTTCCGGGCCAAAGGAGGCCAGGAACAGTTCCCGCATTGCGTCAGTGGACGAGATGTTTCCGGACTTTAATCCTTCCGCAAGCGTCTGAGTAGGAACGATTTCACCCCATTCATATACTTTCTGCGAGAAAGCTGCGATGGAATCACTGTCCCAATGGTGCAACCAGTCATTTTCCACAAAGGCGTTGGTGACGGACCGGATGTTTCCTTCGCCGGGATAATTCTCAAAGCCGCCATCATAGAAGGGCGTAGTGTAATTGATTGTATCTCCGGTAGCAGGGTCGAAGTACAGTCTGTAACAATACGCGGTGTGATCTTCATCTGGCCAGTATTCCAGTTCACCTTCCGCATGAAACAAAAATTGGAAGTGATCCGCCTGCTCTTCCGTATATCCATACACCTCAGTCAGATTGTCTTTTGCGTGTTGAATGACCAAATTCTGAAGTGTTTCAGAATCCACAGCGGCAAAAGACAGGTTTTCCTGATCTCCGATCGGAAGATCATACTCGGTCGGATCCAGATCCATGCATACATTGCAGGGAGAAAGCATATTATAGGGGTTCATGCTTAACTGGTCTTCCGTAATTTCGATCATGCCGTCATAGTATCTGGGATGAATGGATGGGCAATGATGCACCCGGTGATATTTTGATCCGCCGTTCGGATTGATCCAGTATTTCTGTTCCTCTGCACCAGCTTTGGAAATGATTCCGGTGCTAAAGGCAGTGAGAACAACAAGTATCATTGATATTGTTCTGAGCAATTTCTGTTTCATTCCAGCCTCCGTGTCTAATTTCTGTTGAAAAGTCATCAACCATTCCGCTTCCGTTACCTGTACAGACATCAATCATCCCTCCAACGAAAATAGTCGACGCGCGTCTACTTTTGTTAGTATACACGTGTCGACTAAGTGTGTCAAGCCCAGATTTGTTTATAGATCATTCCAACTCAGCCAGACCCCAGATTGGCATGTTCAACAATCACATCTACAATGTTCTCTTCGCCGGTCTCATGGTCAATGACTCTCTGGAATTGTACCCTGTAGCCGTCTGACAGGAATTCCGGATCTGTTGTGAACATAATATCCCACATTAGCTGCGTCGCTTTTGTTTCAATATCTTCTTCATCATCCAACTTCTGGAAGAGATACCGTCATTTGCTCTGCAGAAGCAATATGAAGACCTAAAACTGCAACAACCGCTAAAGTAATAATTCGGATTATATTCCTCACGTAATTCACCTCCAAAAACTGTACATCCTTTATTACCCCATTATCCATTTCCACCGATTCCGAGAGAATAATATATCTCCTCTACAGTGCCGGTTTGTGTGTTCACAAACACCCAATAGTTTCCAGTTCCTTCCGTATACTGCACTTCACCCTCCGTAATGGTTATGCCCGCTTCCGAATCAAGGCCGATTAATACCTCATAGCAAGGTTCTCCATTCCGCATAGAATACGCCCATTCTTCCTCTTCTTCGGTTGTGGGCGGATAAACTGTTAGATGATCCGCCTGTGCATCAGAAAGATGGAATAGAGAGATAATTGCCTGCCGCGCTATTCCCATCATTTTGGACGGAGTCAGAGAAGATAATCTTTGTGCTTCCTGAATTTCCTGTTCACGTTGCCTGTCCTCGGCCTCAATTTCCTCATCCGACTGCACTTTCGGCTGATAAACATGACCGTTTCGCCTGTTGATCTCCCGAACATAAACATCAAATGCATCGGTGACTCCATCTTCCTGATTCATTCTCAGCATTTCCAGAATTTGATCCGTTCCCCACGCATCTGCGTCGAATCCGCCTTCCGTTGATTCCCCATCGTGGCTCCATCGGATATCTGTGACCGTGTTTCGATCCACAGTCACCGTGTATTTGCCAAGAACAAAGGCGTAGTCTTCCAATCCCTCATAAGTAACTACATAGACATTTTCATCCTGCTGTTCAATGGATCTGTTGAAATATTCCTGTCCAAGCTGGGTAATTCCATATTTTTCTCTCAGCGCTTCATCCGCGCTCAAAACAGCGTTTTCTCTGCCTGATAGCGTCAGTTCACCCGTGAACAATTCATATGCCCTTTCGCCAATTTGCTCCTGTGTCTCGGATGTTGCAAAGGATCCAAGCAGCAACATGGAAGACAATACCATAAAGGACAACACAAGCCAGCGAAGAGGCTGCTTTTTCTGAACGACCATAAGAACCCTGTCTTTCAGTCTCCTTCCTGTCATCGTCATCCCGGTGGCTAAAACACCAAGTCCCGGCGCGTTCCTGCGAGCAGCGGCAAGCACCAGCACGCTTGCATAGGATTTCCTTTCTTCCTGATTCATCGGCTGAGTTACCCGGTCGTCGCAGCGAAGTTCACTATCTGTCCTGCTCATACTCGCCGCAATCCAGACCAACGGGTTAAACCAGTGTATAGCACAGCACAGGAGACGCAGGATTCCCCAGAGATGGTCCTTGTTTTTGATATGGCAGATTTCATGCGTCAGTACATGGATCACATCCTGTGGAGAGGCACTGAGGGGCAGCGCGATATAAGAGCGAAAAACACCAACCAGGCAAGCGCTGGGGAGAGGATCGGTAAAGTATACCGGGACGGGTTTGATATGACGCCGTCTGCACAGGGCTTCATACTGCTCAAGAAGCTCGCCGGATATCCTGTCAATCCGGTCAGCACGAAGGCGAAGACGAAAGCGGATATTACTGAACAGGAACCAGGCAACAATGAGCAAAACACCTGCCAGCCAGACTTTGGCCAGCGTGATGCTCGTACTGGCATTTTCCATGCCAACCTGCAGACGATTGGTCACTTCGTAAGCAGACTGATTATCTGCGCGCCAGAAAAGACTGGACAGGTCACCTAATGCATCTGATATGCGCACCTTGATCTGTCCTGCAATCGGTCGGATTGCGGTATCTGCTGCAAACGGGGATCGGATAGTATGAATCAGTGGATTCACCAGGGATAAAGGGCACAGCAGCCGGATGGCCACCAGCAACCAGCCGAAGCAGATTGCGCTGTTCCCCAACTGTTTCCGGAAAAACTTCCTGAGAGGAATCATCAGAATAATGGCGATACTCGCCATGATATTGGCTTCAATCAGAAAATTGTAGACGAATGCTGAACGCATAACAAAACCTCCTTCTGCTAAACAGACGAAACAGCAGACTGATTTCTTTGTTTATGTAGTTCTTCGGTGTTATTTCTTCTTATCTTTCATGACATCCAGAATCTGCTGCAGATCTTCTTCTGACAGATCACCGGAATCAACCAGATGGTTGACCAGAAGTGATGCCTTCCCTTTGAAAATATGGGACAGAAATTTATGGGTTTCCTCCGCGGAAGCTTCCTCCCTGGTAATTAGGGGAACATATTTTTTTGCCCGTTCGGAGTCGTCCATGCTGACAGCGCCTTTTTCAGTCATCCGTTTCAGCAGGGTAATCACCGTCTGGCGTGTCCAGCCGGTTGTCGGCTCTAGTGTCGCTGTGATTTCTCCCATGGTTTGCGGGGCGTGATCCCATAAGCACTCCATGATTTTCCATTCCGCTTCCGTTACCTGTACAGACATCAATCATCCCTCCAACAAAATAGTCGACGCGTGTCTACATTCGTTAGTATACACGTGTCGACTAAATGTGTCAAGCCCCAATATGATTATTTTCCAACAACTCAGCCAGACCCCAAATTGGCGTGCTCAACAATCACATCAACAATGTTCTCTTTGCCAGTCTCATGGTTGATGACTCTCTGGAACTGTAGTATTTCCAACACAATGTGAAATTGGGGTGTGATTGCTTAGCGTCTTCTGACTTAACTTGTTATACAAAAATAATTCTAAATGGTTAACAAAGTGGCTAATTTGTGGTATAACCCGACTTTGCCACTTCATAATTACGAAACCCCAGGCCCTGCAATCCCTTCACGGGGAACGCTTTAATTCCTTTCTGAGTTTACCAATAGCCTCATCCTCAATTCTCTTTGCTCGGGTCTCAGACAAATGATAGATTCTGACCATTTCCGCCAAGGATTTATATACATCGTCATTGAAGCCATATCTGCAAATGATCCAGGCATGATGCCGCGGGGAAAGCGAATGGATCGCAGCGTATAGCTCCTCCAATTGTTCTTTCCGAATATAAATGGTCTCAGGATTGGTCTCATAGGAGTTGGGCAGTCGGCTTTCCATCCTGTCTGTGGATAAATCTGCATCATCATCTTCATCACTTGTAGCAGTCCGTGACTCATCCAAGGGTGTCAGCACCATATTGGGCTCATCCGTACGAATGGCGTCAACGATCGCATTCCGAACAGCCTGGCCGGCATAGGTCAGAAACAGAACCTGTCGAGACGGATCAAACTGGGATGCTGCT
>JAFUZM010000072.1 GCA_017476605.1 Clostridia bacterium | reverse complement strand
GCTGATGTTCAGCGTGCAGAAATATGGATTCACGGGGATGGAGCCCGCTGCATAGTAGAAACCGCCATCCAGAAACCCGGCATTAAGAAGTGTCTGATCCTCTGTCTCACGGATCAGCGCGGCAAAGCGATACTGCGGCATCTCCTCCTTGGCCGTTCTAAGCAGATAGGTATTCGGGCTCAACAGATAGGCCATAAAGGGGCTACCCAGCACCAGAACCGTTGCCAGTACTGCAGCAATCCGAGACATCCGCCGCGGATCATTTTTCGTCCATTTCTGAATGAAGAAGCCCAGATATCCAGGGCCCATGGTCCCAAATACAGCCAGGATGAGCGCGTAATACGGATAACGTCGCCCATTCAGATAGGTGAATTCAAACAGACAGACCGCACCAAAGCACCAGGTCAGCGCCTCCAGACGATGCCCCCTTCGGAAAAAGGCCAGCAACATGCCCATCGCTGCCGGAATGACCCAGGGCAGATTGTTCAGCAGATTCTGCAGAGGCGCATAATAGTGACCGCTCTTTATGTTTTGTGAATACAGCGTCAGGTTGTTCTGAATGTACGCCTCCCACATGGCAGGTAAAGCACCGTGTGCCCAGAACCATAGAACAATCAGGACAGATGGAATCAGTATGCCCAGCAGGAAACATCCTACAAGGTGGCAGAGATCACGAAGCCAGTGCTTTCCCAGATAGTACAGGGCTGTTCCCAGCGCCAACCCGACAAAGAGGCCACAAAACGTGTATTTCGACCAGAATGCAATAGCGCTCAGAATGCCCAGAAGCAGGCCATCTCGATTGCTGATCCTGCATCTTTCTGTCATGGCTTTTGCCACAATATAGATTCCCATGGCCAGCACAGGCAGCATCAGCTCCTCTGCGCTGCCGCCATGAGAAAAAGCGGGTGTGATCGGAACAGCCAGGCCAAGGATCGCAGCCGTCAGCGGATACGTCCAGGCAGCGCCCGAAATCACCTCTGCGGTCTTTGCACTATAGTGAAGAAAGACGGCAAAGCATCCGACCTCAACGAGAAATACACCCAGAAAGGATTCCTCCGAAATGAGTGCAGCAAGCGCATACAGGAAATAGATCAGCGGACCTTTCTGTTCGTACAGATCCAGATAGGGAATCAGCCCATGCCGGATCCCTCTTCCGACGGTAAAGAAACAGTTGACATCCACCCAGTCGTTCATCGGATAGAGCGGTGAGCTTTTGGAGCAGATTCCAATCATCAGCACGGAGATCACGCAGGGAATCAGGATACGCCATGGAAACGAGCGTCCGGAAATATGCTTTGCTCGATTCACATCATACAAGTTCCTTTCCTACATTTCGTTACGTGAATTGGGGACTTTGCCCAGGGATACCGGCAGATTCCCATTGCGCGTCCGTACTGCATCGAGAAACTGCTTGTCCGGCTGGTTGCTGCCGGAAACGACCCGGTAGATCAGCTGGTACACGGTCCCCATTTCAATCGTCCGCACGCTCTCCAGCTCACAGAATGAGAAATGTGCTGCCAGCAGATCATCGAAAAGTCCCTCATAATCCAGCGCCTCCGGAATGGAAATGCGCAGCTCGCGCTGTTTGTCCAGCCCGGTTCCGAAATGTGCCATCTGAAGAAGAATCATCGTAATCGCATATACCAGTAGGAGCAGGCAGGCGATGCCCACATACCCTGCCCCGAGACAGAGGCCCAGAGAAGCGGAGAGAAAGACCGCCAGGATTTCCTGTCCGGTGCCCTGAGCTGAGCGAAAGCGGATCAGGCTGAAAGAACCTGCCACTGCGATTCCAGCACCCAGGTTGCCATTGACAACCATAATCACCGTACTGGTAATGAGCGGCAGAATCACCAGAGTAACTGCAAAGCTCCGGGTAGCGTTTTTATTCTGCTTCGTGTAAAGAATCGAAGCGATGATACCAAGGACAACCGCAAGGCAAAGGACAAGAAGCACATTTCCGATATTCAGGCTTCCCCTAGTAAAAATACTGTCAATCATAGCGCACCTCCACTTTGGGGCTGGATGTATTTGAGATAAGCCAGTCCATACTTTGAAAAATGAACCCGATCAGCACAGGCCGCCTGCAGGAGTCGACTGAGCCAGAGCGGAACCGTTCCGCCTGTCTTGATCTCCATGAGACGCTGCGTTGGCGTTGTCAGAGCCGCATTGGGGCTCTGACTGGTGAGTGAAAAATCAGACTGCCGAAAGGCAAGATTCCGGTCAAAGGTGATCCGGACATCCGGCCAGCGTTCAGAGAACCATGCGTCCCGATCATAGGTGATCACAGCTTTTGGCTGCAGCGCATAACGGTGTACCATCCATTCGGCTTCCCTGGCAACCTGTCCGCCATCTTCGCTTACATGTCCGCTGTTCAGTCCAATGTACGCCGTCTCAAGCGGCTGCGCTACCCTGCGCTTGTAGACGACGCCCTTGTATTTCTTCTTGACTTCGATAAAGGACATCGTCACTTTCTCCGGTTTCCCGTAAGCGCGAAGCCTAAGCTTTTCCTTGTACACAGGCCGATCCAGTGAGGTACGGATCAGCTGATAACCCGGCGTATCATAGTATAGACTCTGAACCGTCGGATCCCCGAAATCCATCCAGCAAAAGCCCTGCTTCTGAAGTTCATCTTCGATAAACTGTTCCTGTGGGACTGTAAGCATGTACTTGGTCTCCACCCTTGCAAAGCTCTCCTCCGTCATCATCAATGTCCCCCTCTTTGCCTGCCGTTGCCGCGTCCGTTTCCGTTCCCGTCACCAAACCCGCCATTTCCATTTCGATTGCCAAATCCACTGTATCCAGAGCCTGGCGTTCCGATCATGTCAGCGGTAATACTGCCCGCAAACAGACTGATGTCACCTGTCCTCACGCTGATCGTATCGTTTTCCTGAACCTTTTCCCCGGCAATCAGCAGAGAATCATAGGATTGCATGGGCGTGAAGCTTCCAATCGTTTCTCCGTTTCCATCCAGAACCGTAATCGTCTGTCCGGAAGTGCCTGTGGTGCTGAGTGGAATAGATACCAGTGCCGAGCCGGAAATGCGGGACGTATCTTCCATTACACCGTTCACACTGGTAATGATCACCAGTCCACCTGAGATCGTCCCTGTTCCATTGAAGTCGATGGCCCCTTCTCCCTTGGTGGTTGCTGCCCAGACACCGGTGACTCCACCGGTAATGCTGATGCTGCCGTTGCTGTCCAGTCCGTCTCCGGAGGCAGTAACTTCAATTTGACCTCCGTGAATCGTCAGCATTCCGCCATCTGAACCGGAAAACCGGTCATTGCCTCGTCCCCCAAAGCCGGAGGCATCGTTGCCGCCAGAGGCGTTGATTCCATCATCAGAGGCGATGATCTGAATCTCTCCGCCATTAATTGTGACATTGGTCCCCTCAATGCCCTCGTAGCACTGGGTGATCCGGATCGTGCCTCCATTGATGACCGTTTCCGTATCTCCATGGATTCCATCATCGCCCGTACGAATCGCAATCATCCCACCGCTGATTGTCACATTCACCCCATGCAGACCGTCGTCCACGCAGTTCAGCGTGATTGTTCCATCCAGCACAGTGAGATCCGTCGCTGCCTTGATGCCTTTCTGCGAGACATCATCATTTGAGGAAGAAACAGAATTATCCCATCCCCAGCCTCCGCGACCACCGCCGCGACTGTTGGCGGAAACCCGTACTTCTCCTGCACCCTCACCAGTTTGGATTTCAATGTTTCCACCGGCGATGATCAGCCATCCCTTTCCGTCTTTATCCTCCCTTGTTGTGACTATTCCATCGCCACCTGCCGTTACGGATATGCTTCCATCCAGCACAAGCACCGAGTTCCGGCCCCGAATTCCATCGTTCACGGAATCCACGGTAATATGACCATTTGCTATGATCAGGTCTGCCTTGCTCTGAATGCCGTGTTTTACCGTTCCATGTGCAATAAGGCTGCCGGTTCCGTTGATGGAGAGATCATCCTCTGCATACAAGGCGGCTCCGATTGTGTCGTCCCCATCCTGAACGGCTGCGCCATCCGTCAAAGTGTTCTCCGTGCCTTCCGCCAGGGTGATGATCAGTTTATCTCCCTGTTTTTCATAGATTGCCGGGCCTTCAGGGCTTGTAATCGTTACCCCGTTCAGAATCAGGCGTACCTTATCTTCAACGCCGGTCTCAATGACCACCTGTCCGGTCCAGGTGCCGGACAGTACATAATCGCCTTTTTTTGTAATCAGGAGCTCCGAACTGCTTACGTCCTCCAGATGGATAACCTCTGTCTCGGCAGTGCTCCAGGTATCCTCTGTATCCTTTGCCTTATACAGGCTTGTCAGGTCCACATTTCCCTCTGCCACTGCCATAAAGGGAAAAGCCGAAACGATCAGACATATACTTGTCAAAATCGCGATCAGACGTTTTTTCATTGCACGTCCTCCTTTTTCTCCATTGCCCATCTCAGGATGCTCTGTCCCATACTGCAGACACACAGCAAAGCGAGCAGCCACATGGAAATATGATTGTTCACAAAATTCATCATGGGGTTAAACTGATCCAGAATGAGGAACGTCAGAAACATGATGGATAGAATCACACAAAGATGGCTGAAAATGTCATACAGCTTACTCATAAGACTGCACCTCCGTAATCAGTAACGCGTCACTGGACTCCCGGCCTCCGCCGGAAGGTTGATTGATGATTTCATCCTGCCAGACCATGATGGAGGAATTGCCCCCATCCAGGTTATAGGCTGCCTTGCAGCCAAGATCGGCAAACAGCTGAGACAGCTGTGGAAGCGTGATTCCCTCTGATTCGCCGCGTCCATCTACAACCACCATGCAGTAGTGACCGGGCTCATAATACCCGATTGCCGTTCTGGGATTCGCAGAAATGATCCGACCGGTACTGGAAAAGTTTGTCAGCACACTTCCATCGGTATTAAGAAGTGCCGGGCCAAATGTCCAGGCCTGCCACGCTCCCTCAGCAACCGCATCCTCAATCGTAAAGGCAGAGCCCGGCATCACCCGCATGGAGCCGTCATAATACAGGACGCAGACATCGCAGTCCGTCGGATTCGCCCGGTAAATAACCCCGTTCCGGATGACCACGCCCTCATTGGTGTTCCCATAGTAGTCCCCGTTGATCGCGATCATGGCACGATTCAACGCTGCCATATTCTCAATGGAATCCCGGTAACCACTGCCGTAGGTATTCTTGGCGATGGCGGTGCGGAACACTGTGATATCCCGGATATAGATATCCGCAAGATAGTAGGTAATCCTTCCCCCTGCCGTTGTTTCCTCACTGACCGTAATTGAAACGTTCGGGCTGGTATAGCTGTTCTCGCTCACAACCACCTCATCGGTGTACTGCTCTGCAAACTTATCCCGGATCGGCGTCTCATCTTCCTCTGAAGATTCATCGTCCTCCGCCCCCGAAAGGGCACTCCCGCCCTTTGAATTCATTCCGTTCCGTCCGTTATTCCTATTATTGTTTCTGCCCCTGGCAGCCATCTGTATCGGTTGTTCACTGCCAGATGCCCAGGCTCCTTCCGTAATGTCCGCAGTGGCAAGCATCAGAGTTGGATGAAACTCCGCAATTGTGCTGCTCAGATCCGCCTCTTTTTTGCTTTCCTCCGTCTGGACTTCATATGGATTCGGGATGACGATCCCTACACTTTCCTGTTTTCTTGGCAAAACATGATGAAAAAGCGCAAAGATCACCAGTGCGATCCCGGCAAGGAAAACATCTATTAAGAGATTCCTCAACACAGGATGTCTTTTCTTCATATCAGTTGTCATTGGCAATCCTCCTCTTACAAGCTACTTGGTCTTTCGGCGCAGTGACTTTTGTCAATGCTCGTTACCTGACAAACTCCTTTGCATTCCATATCGCTGGTTTGCTTTGCCAGCATAGACAATGTACCATGGAGGAATTGAAATAGTATTGAAAACAGCAACTTGAATTGTGAACAAATTGTGAACAGCTTCTGAAATGAAAAAAGCTCCCGCACTTGCGGGAGCTTTTCTGTTTCAGAACCTTATTGAGTAGATGGAAAGGTCAGGCTGAATGTCGTTTGCCTGTCGTGCGATTCCGCACAAATATGCCAATGATGCTGATCTGCAATCCCCTTTGCGATGGCCAGACCTAAACCATAGCTGTTCTCGCTGTACTTTCTCGATGCGTCCGCCTTATAAAAGCGGTCAAAAATATGCTCCATGGCCTCAGGTGAGATAACATCGCCTGTGTTTGTTACAGAAAGCGTGATCTGAACGCTGCCGCTTTTTGCTTTGGAAGATGGGGCGGCGACCAGTGAAACCTGAACCTCCCCGTTCTCCTCCGAGTGCTTAATGGCATTATCCAGCAGAATCTTTGTAATCTGCTCAAGATCCTGCAGATAGCCGGTCACCGGAAGCGTGTCTGGCAGATCAAGGTTCTGTGTGACTCCATGCTCATACGCCACACTTTCAAAGGGCAGCACCGTCTCCATGACCGCTTCAACCGCGTCAAAATAACTTGCCTGCTGCTTTTCATCCGCGTCTTTCGCTTCGTCCAGTTCTGAGAGCTTCAGCATCGCTGTTACCAGCCCGGACATCCTTTGTGATTCCGCCTGAATATAGCTGAGCCACTTATTCTTTCCAATATTCTTTTCAAGGACTGTGGCATTTGCGTCAATCACCGTCAGTGGAGTTTTGAGTTCATGACTCGCATCGGCGATAAAACGTTTCTGGCTCTGCAGGCTTCTCTCTACCGGCGCTGTGATCCGCTTTGCAAGGCTATGTGCCAGCAGCGCAAAAAAGCCGCATGCCGCCAAAAAACCCAAAATGGAAAGCATCATAAACTCCCGAGCTTCCGAGTAAATGGAGGATGGGTTCAGCAAAACCAGGAATTTTCCCTGTGCGTTTTCTCCAATCCGGTACATCCACTTCATCCAGGTACCATGTCTTTCGTCGTCATCAAGAACACGACGGACAAATTCTGCCAGTCTGCTCTCATCTGCCCAAAACTCGTTGTTTCCTGTGATGGATACAATGTTTTCCTCTGAATCCAGCTGGATGATTTCGAGTTCATCTGCAGAAACGGAACGCAGCAGTTCTGATTTCCCGCGATGGCGGTTATCCCGGTTTCTTCCCATTCCATATTCATTCCCGAAGCCATGTTGAAGTTCTAGGGCAGAACGAAGGATCAGATTTGCCTTCTGTGCCGTCTGGATCTGGGTCAGCACATTCAGTGCAATAATGATCACAAGCAATACGCCTGCAGCGCTCAAAAAAATGCTTCGAAAAACACTTTTTCGCAATCTGTTAATCATGTTCCCCGGCCTCCAGCTGATACCCTACGCCCCGGATCAGGCGAATCACCACACTTGTTTTCGTGTACTGCAGTTTCTTTCGGAGAAATGAAATATAGACGTCCACATTGTTGTATTCGGCATCGCTGTCGTAGCCCCAGACCCGCTCAGTGATCTGTTCACGACTGAGTACCCGGCCAGGATTGAGCATCAGGTATTCGAGCAGCTGGTACTCCTTCGCGCTCAGTCGAACGGAGCGTGTTCCGCCTTCGCACTGTATGGTATATGTTTTCGTATCAAAAATGAGATCCCCCACATGGAGCCGGTCATTCTCCACCTGATGCTCGCCACGGCGCAGAACCATGCGGATTCGTGCCAGCAGTTCCGCCAGTGCAAAGGGCTTTGTAACATAGTCATCCGCGCCCATGTCCATGCCCTCTACCTTGTCATCCAGGGCGGATCTGGCGGTCAGAAGAATAATCGGGATAGAATTCTTCTCCTTGCGAACCCGCCTGAGCACCTCAAAACCATCCATCCGTGGAAGCATGACATCCAGAATGATCAGGTCATACAGCCCCGTCAGAATCATATCGAGACCGTCTGCACCGTTATCCGTTCCTTCCGCCTGGTATCCCTCACCAATTAAAGAGGTAATCAGGGCTTCCCGCAGTCCCTCCTCATCTTCAATCACCAGTAATTTCATCCAATCACCCGCCTTTGTCGACAGTCAGATTCATCTTTCTCCTATACCTTACCACACAAGTATGGAAATAGTATTGAATTCTGACAGGCTCTATCGGTTTGAGGCTCTATTTTCTTATGAATCGCTCATCCCCACCAAGCTCATCGCTCACGAACCGCTCCACGGTCATATGCAGATCATACGTTTCCCGTAACTTCGCCAGTTGTGCCATCATGGGAGAGGCATGATGCGCGTCAATTGCCGCCTGATCTTTCCATGCGTCGATCAGCAGTACCGTCTCCGGATCATCCAACGGCTGGAAATACTGATACTGCAGATTTCCCGGCTCCTTACGAATCGCCTCTGCAATGCCAGACTCTTCCATTTCCTTTGCAAAGCGACGAGCACTGCCGTTCGTGCCCTTGTAATACAGATGTACAGTGATCATTTGAAGTCGCTCCTTTCGATTGTAAAACGGAACCCTGTTGAGTGTCTCAAGTTGAGAAGATTTCCTTCCAATGTCCATCCTGATCAATGACAGCAGGCCTATTGTTCATATTCCAAGA
The DNA here is from genome assembly GCA_017476605.1 of Clostridia bacterium. GTDB lineage: Bacteria > Bacillota > Clostridia > Christensenellales > Aristaeellaceae > Ventricola. The sequence continues at coordinate 17,859 of JAFUZM010000072.1, read as the reverse complement.
TGGAAATCATCTCTTCCAGGTTGAAAAAGGGTATCTACAATGTGGCATCTTCTCCATACACCGCTCGATTTCAGTCATGCACGTTCTCACATTCTTATTCTTCAGGCGCAACCGGATACCTGATCGGATCATTGCTCTCCGCCCACATCTGATGCATGTGTACGAGGGCTTCACGATCCACGGGCACATGGCGGTAATAGGTCTCCCGATCCGCTTCGGAGATTTTGCGAATGACCTTGCAGGGATTCCCTGCAGCAATACACCATGCAGGAATGTCCTTCGTTACCACGCTGCCTGCGCCGATGACAGAATTATCGCCGATGTGCACTCCCGGCAGAATGACCGAATTACCACCAATCCATACGTTATGTCCAATGGTCACACCGATGCCATATTCATAAGCTGTATTTCGTGTTGCAGGATGCACGGGATGCCCTGCTGTGTAGATTGCCACATTGGGTGCCATCTGGCAATTGTCTCCAATGATTACGGGCGCCACATCAATGATGGTGCAATTGTAATTTGCAAAGAAGTTCTTCCCGACATGAATGTGACTCCCGTAATCGCAATAGAACGGTGGGTTCAGAAACGCCCCATTCGAAGTACCGAACAGCTCCTTCACGACCGCTGAAATCCCGGCAAAATCCGCACGATCCATGAAGTTCAGCTTTTGCAGGATGGCCCGGCATTTTTTCTGCTCCTCGAATATGGCGTCATCTGAAATATACAGGATCTGCTGATCCCTTCGCTCTATATTGTTCATTCGGTTTTCTCCTTCATCTTATCTCTGTTCGTCGAATCGCCGATCTTTCCAGTAATATTCCTTATCGTGTTCGTCAATTTTACGGATAGGTCGGCAAGGATTGCCCGCCGCGATGGTATAATCCGGAATATCCTTGGTAACGACGCTTCCGGCGCCAATCACGGCATACTTTCCAATGGTGATGCCGGGCAGAATGATGGCTCCTGCCCCGATCCAGGCTCCATCGCCAATGGTAATGGGAAAAGAATACATACTTCCCTTTGCCCGTTCCTCCGGATCAATGGGATGACCGGTGGTACAGAGAGTGACTCCCGTTCCGAAAAGACATCCTTTACCGATAGTCACCTTGTAATCGTCAATCAGGATAAGTCCGGAATTGATATAGGTACCGTCCCCGATCGTCACGGTAGTCCCAACTGCCAGGGTCAGCGGCTGGTTGATCCATACATTGTTGCCAACAGAGCCAAACATCTGCCGCATCAGTATCTGGCGTTTTTCCACCTCACTGGGCTTCGACATATTGAATTCGTACATCAGATCCTTCACCTTGGCTTGATGCGCCAGATATTCATCTGTGTCCTCCCAAAGATATCCATTGGCAATTCGTTCCTGCCGTTCATGTTCCGTCATGCTGATGACCTCCCATAACCATAATTGAGCCATTTTCAATGTAAAGAAAGCGTATGCTTTTTTTTGATGCAGCTGTTGAATTTTCATTCTTTATAGATGAGCATAAATACACTTGAAATAAGGAATTTCAGAATGATTTATCCCTTCAGTCAAGGCTGCTCCGTTCACAAATTCTACTAAGACTTGGATTGCATTTGAGGCGTGGAACATTCCATTGATATGTGGGTTGTCACACTGTTTTTGCTTCGTGCATATCTATCATCTCAACCTTGACATTCCTGCCCATCAGCTCATAATACCGTCTCCAATCGGCAACAGACTGCAGCGGAATGTCCTGACCGTTGAAAGTGATGTGCTTCTCTACAGAACCGGCACTAAAGGAGCAATCGTACTCTTTTCCATCCTTGACGATAACAAACCCTTCCATCACATCTATATCCACTCCATCAACCACAAACTCGTAAAAATGACGGGTATGATACTGTGCATTAGGGCTAGGGAGCTGCAGAGTACCCATTCCCTCCAGTATCTTTTTCAGCTTGTCTACATCTTTTTCTGTCGTCATCAGGTCGATGTCATGAAAGTCATCTGTGATCTGATGAAAGTAAAGCAGGAGCGATGCCCCAACACCCCAGGTAATATGTTCACGATTCAGGGCTTCGGCAATCTTTGCCAGTACTTCCAGTTTCTCATAAATTGTCATTTGTTTCCTTCCTTCAAGCAACAGAACACACTCTCTGGAAACTACCATGGATGTGTGCTCATGCAGCACTTTCCTTCACCTTTTTTGCTTCTCCAGCTCATTGGTTCGGAGCATCACGTAGCGGATTGATGCTTCCATCAGCATTTACTGCATGAACAGACGATCTTTCACTTCAGGAAGATGCGCCTCCAGCAAAGCACGTTCCTGATCAGAAAACGGATCATTCCAAATTTCATCCGCATGCTGGACTGCAAAACGGAAGTGTTCGATGTCTCCTGCAGGTATCAACGTATCCGGATTCATGAATCTGGCATATTTCATGGCAGCCAGCAGCAACTGGGACTGTGTTTCCGGATCAAAAGGCTTGCACCAGCTCTTAGGCCAGCGTTTTCTGGCACCGTCATCACCCGGGCCAAATCCACGCTCAATCATGGATTTCATACCAAGAATGCCCATATTGCGCTCTTTGGCTTTCCGAATAACCTGGCTGCCATAACCGATAGCCATGCTCATCTGCCAATTTGTAGGAAAGAGAACCGTGTCAAAATCAAACAGTTCCAACGCCTTCAGCGCGGCACTCTCACTGTGTGCGGTAATGCCAAGGAAACGGGCAGTGCCGGATTTTCTAAGCTCCTCCATCAGACGCATGACGCCATTGCTTGCAAAGGCTCGTTCCACATCATCCTCATTGTGAAGTGCATGAAGCTGATAAATGTCAAAATGATCCGTATGCAGCAGCCTTAGAGACTTTTCTGCGTCCCGTGCAGCAGAGTCGTAGTCACGACACCCTGTCTTGCAAGCCAGGGTAATGTGCTCTCTCACACCACGTAGTGAATTGCCCAGCTTCTCCTGCGCATCACCATACTTGGGTGCAACATCAAAATAGTTGATTCCGGCATCCAGCGCATACTCCACGTAGTCATCCGATGCCTGCTGACCATCTCCCGAATAGGTATAATTTGCATAGTCGCTCATGGTGGACACAATACCCCCATAAGCAATAGCGGAAACCTGCAATCCGGTCCTGCCCAGTATATTCTGCTTCATCATTTTATCCTCGCATCGTTTTCTATCTCTTTCATGATTCTGCGGGTACACCACCTGCACCACAGTTGTCTGACGCAGCTTTCGTAACTACCGTGCTGGCTGCAACGAACATTTTATTGTTGATCGCAATTCCAGGCATAATCGTCACATTGCCACCAATCCATATGTCTTTTCCCGAAAATACAGCTTCATTCTCAAAATTACCTGTACTGTCCTGTATGATGAATTCATCCGGCAGTGGTCAAACACTCCTTCTCCTCCGCGTCCATTATGATTGGATCATGGTAAACAGGCCTGCTGTCAGTGCACTGCCAATCAGGATCATGATGCACTGCCTTGCCTGTTGCCTTCGGTTATATCCGAAATCCTGCCAGCCGGCACATCCTTCCGTTTCGGGGAAATAATGCTGAAAGAAGTGAGTTTTAGTCAGCAGGACATAGTCGAGGCAGATGATGTCAAAGGCCTTGATCACCGCACCGATGATGAAAAACCGCAGGAAGAACTGCCAGAAGGAATATCCGCGCCGCAGGCCATCCATACCACCGATTACAAAAAGTCCGACATATGCGAGGCAAAAAAGGATCAGGATGATCCAGCCAAGAATGCGACGAGGGGATATCGGCTGCCGCTCCCATTGTTTAAGTCTTGGCTCTAATCGTTTCTGAACATCCTCAGGGAAATTCTTCGCCAGGAGCTTCGTAGGCATGGTAACTGTCACACCCCAGATGCCAAGAAAAAGCAGTACACAGCCAGAAAGAGATAGAAGTATCGTCAGGCTCATTGTCAAGACCTCCTGTTCAGAGACATTTGAATTTGATGATTTACCAGGCAAATTCGCCCGGCACCTGATTCATGACAGTACCATCAGGTAATTGGAATGTCGTTTCAATTTCCAAATATGGGAAACATGATTCCTGCCAGAACCAATGCAATGATCGGATTCCCTATGATCGTGATCATCCATTTCTTGATCAGCGTCTTTCGGGGAATATACGGTTTCAGGTCCTCCGTACCGGGGATCGTCCAGGCCCTGGTATGTCCTACCCAATACCAGTCAATGAAAAAGCGATCAAAAAGCCCTTCAGCCATAGCCAGAATCAAAATCTGCAAGAAGGGCAGCCAAAATCCACGTGTTCCGTTGATTCCATAAACTGCCCAAAGCACAAACGCAATCATGACGGGTAGCGCAGTGCATTTAAACAGCTTTTGATTTCGGTTCAGTTGCTCTTTCGTGATCAGTCCCATTTGGGTAACCCGTTCCTGCACATCATTTTCAAACAGGAAGGCGGCATTATGGATTCCATTAGCAATCGCAACCACACATGGCAGCAAAAGAATGAAACAAATGACCAGGCATTCCAGGATCAGGATCAGAATCATGATGAAAACCTCCTCATATCAGTATGCAATAGTTCTATCCAAAATCAGAAATCTGTCATGGACCACCTGCGTCTTCTTTGCTGTTAGTGTCGGATACTGCGCATTGAAATTCGCCACATCCGCATTCGTCAGTCTGGTGCTCGCATAGGTGTATATTTTTACATCCACGTCGTCATTCTTTTTCGCGAGAAGATTCAGCGTATCTACATCCACGTACCCGTCAATCAGAATAATCTCCCTCTGCGCTTTTTGAATAATGGAGACAATCAGGCTAAACGCATCGTAGATTTGACCATCAAAGAAGATTTTCTGTTCAGATTCCGCATGGTCTTCAATATTCTCCACCTGAGGACGCAATTTTCGACCTCAAGTGGATTTTACCACAGATTTGCTAAAACACCAATGCAAAAATAGCGCCTCACCCGAAAGTGAAACGCCGCTTGTCTCTCTGTCCTCTTACGCCTTAATCTCCATCCTGCCCTTCAGGGTATAGACGCTACTGTCCTTGCTATGCACAGTCGCGTGGTCGACCATGCTGCCCCAAAGCATACAATCATATGCTTGTATCGTAATTGAGGCCGTACTGTTCACGCTACACACATGGTAGCTGCAAGGTAATGATAAGCAGCTTCAGTAACCGGCTTTTGATGTTGAAGCCATTCTGTCCGTCCTCAAGATTACACTGCACATTTCTTCTTAGAAAATCAGTACCACAAGCCCGGCAACCAGTGCAGCACCAACGATCCAGATCAGTGTCAGAATACAGCGTTTTTTGAGCACCTGTGCCCAAGTCTGTACAAAGGGAATGTCCTCCGTTCCGGGAATGATCCAAAGCTTTGAATGCCCCACCCAGAGCCGATCAATGACGATTCCATCATACCAGTTCATGACCTCCAGGAACAGCAGCGCCTGGAAGTAGGCTGGCCAGAAGTCGTGGATGCCATTCCATACGCCGATGATCATCAGCAGCGCGACCAGCATCACCAGAAAAAATGGGATCATAAAGCGCATTCGTTTTCTGTCGACAGTTTCCCGACGGATCAGGCCAAGCTGGAATACCCTTTCCTGCACCGCTTTTGGATAGAAAAACAGCGCATTCAGTGCATTATTCCCCACTGCAAGCTTAACCATCAGGGTGAACAGTGCACAGAACAGAATCAGCTGTAAAACAATCATTTGTACCTCCATCAGAACAGACGACCAATGGCCGCCACGATCAGTCCAGCCATGGGACAGACAAGAAATGTCCAGCCAAGAGCATGCTCCGGAATTGCCAGGGTTTTCAGCCATTCTTTGCGTTCCCAGGCCTTGCACTGCTCCGCTCCTTTAATCATACTTCGAACCTTTCCGGGGAGCCAGCAATCCAGAATCAGAAAATCACTGACACTGACCATGGTCATTTCAAGATATCCCGTCCAGAACAGAGGCCAGAAGTCCCTGATGCCGGCCAGCCCCGCACTGATGCCCCACCAGATAAACATGACCAGATAGAGCGGATAAAGCAACAGCTTCATTTTCTTAACCTCATCCTGATTTACAAAAGGTGCTGCTGCTTTTCGGATCTCCCTCGGAAACATGGTGCTGTACGCCTGGGGCCACAAAAGAAACCCCACGCCCACCACAGCGTTGAACAACAGTGACATGGCTGCCCCATCCATCACAATTCTTGGCCAGTTCATTTTGCTTGTCCCTCTCTGCATCTAATCAGTCTTTGTCCGGATCAAACCGCAGCCTGTAGTCACAGCATTCCGCACCTTCGGATACAGCGGCAGAACGCTCATAGCGGATATGACGGAATCCCGTCATATAGGCCTTATCCATGTGACAGATGCACAAAGCAGCATGCTCACAGTCCATTTCCTTTGCCAGTTCATGATAGGGGCAGGAAAGGATGTCTACTCCATACATCTCCGGTGGTTTTGAGACAATTCGACGTTTGTAACCGTGCTTTTCACTGCTCATACTGTCCATGATATGGTCGATGTGCTTCCACAACAGGTGGGAAACTCCCGGCAGGCTGGTCAGGCCATGTACGATTTGAGCAAATCGAGTGCCCATGGCGTCCCCATATGCATTCAGAAGTTTCTCGGCATCCTCACCCTGTTCGTAAAGCGCCTGATAGAGCGCTACGGCTGGCAGTGCCATGGCCCCTTTGTGGTCTTTGAGTTGCGGCTTTTCCTCCAAAAATCGGTCATATTTTAGGCCGGCATCTGTCCAGATGGTGTTTGCCTTTTCCTCTCCAAGTCGATTACAGAGCTGCTTGCGGAAGCCCCGAAAAAACCATTGCCTGTCCAGCGCACTCATGTGTGATTTGCCTCCTGTCACATCGTCTTTCTTCCTGCTTTTTTGATGCGCCTCTTGCTTCAGATTCCTTTTTCCTCGCGCTCACACTCCGCATACATCAGTGAGATGCGTGCTGCCATCTCCTGGCTGAACATCACGCGCCATCCATGATCTGTCAGGAATTGCAGGTATTCCTTGCCTGTCCACTGATGTTCGAAACGAACGCCCGCGATTCTCAGTATTCCTGACCATATACGACTCAGCAGTGTCCCCTTATGCTCCACAAAGTTAGGCGCAATCAGCAGCCCGCCGGGGCGCAGTACCCGATCGATCTCACGCAAGACCTTTTCCGGGTCTGGTACGATATGCAGAGCATTGGCGATGATCACCGCATCAAAGGAAGCGTTCCCGTAGGGCAGATTCATGGCATCTGCTACTTCAAAGGTTAAATTGGAAATAGTCTCGCCCTTCTTTGCCTGAGCAATCATGCCATCGGAATAGTCTGTGGCAATCATTCGTCTGGTTGCAGGGGCCACATGCCGGGCCAGGAGACCGGGACCGGTAGCAATTTCCAGCACCTCCATGTTTTGTATCTTCTCCGGAATGCGCCGATACATGAACTCATAAATGTGCTGATCTGCCTTCATGGCCTGCTTGTAAATCGGCGCATAGATGTCCCAAATCTTTTTCTTCATTTTCTTATCCACTCCTTTTTTGCCAGCCGTCCGCTGCGGGCCTTTGCTTCAGTATCCTCGTCGTCCTCATATCCATCATAGGGTGCTTCCGGATCACTGAAACGCTTTGTAAAGGACTTGCAGATCTCAGTCCGATGAGCAAAGGCGAAATCCAGATCATCCGTCCAGCCGGTATGCCCGGTAATAACCGCAATAGAGCGTTTCCGTGCACGGATGTTTTCCTCCAGTTTCTTAAGGGAATGTACCGCCAGCTTGTTGTCCTCTGCAAGGGCGCTGATGAAACTATAACCGCCATCCGCACCAAACCAGATGGTGTCACCGGTAAAAAGGTATGTATCGTCAATCAGGTAGACCATGTGGCCCCAGGTGTGTCCCGGTACCAGAATACTCTCAATTTTAATATCACCAATGAAGAAAATCTGACCGTCCTCAAGCAGAGTCTTAGGGTTACCCATCTTCACTGCAGGCAGTTTGCACAGGCCATGAAGTACCTTTCTATGCTTTTCGCCAGTCAAATAGCGGTTTTCGATTTCGCCAATATAGACTCTCGCGTTTTTGAACATCAATTCGCCATCCTCTTCCAAGGCGCCAACATGATCAGTATCCTGATGAGTGACCAGAATATCCTGAATAGAGGATGCATCAAAGTCCAGCCAGGCCATTTTCTCCCGGAGATGGTCATAATTGTACCCTGCGTCAATCATGATGGTTTTCCCGTTCTTGGTGTAGAAAAAGATATTGGCCACCCATTCCCGCACGCATGCCACATGGTCATCAATCCATCCCATGTTCAAAGGCTTGAAGATCGCTTTGCCACGAAACAGAGCGCTCATGAATTTTTTCTGTTGTTCAGAATCCTTCTTTGACATATGTCACCCTCCGTAAAAAGATTCGCATGGTTAATCCCATATCCAATCCCAGGCAGACGGCTGGCGCCATAATAGGAAAGCATCCTCCCTTTTGCAATAGCGCAGGGATACATAGAATTAATATCCCTTGGAGACATGTGCATCCATATTCCGGTCTTCCCATTATAAATGTTAGCAGTTTCTAACCAATATCTATATAAAATCAGATGCTCGATGGCGTATCCCCTTTATTAGTCATAGCTAACTTATATATTATATACTTCTCTCATCAGATATCAAGAGCAGAATGTAAAATTTCATGTTGTCCCACAAGAAAAGCAGCACTCACACTTGTTACAGGATATTGAATTTTCCAGCTGCAGAAATGCAGTTGATTCCATCATCACATGACAGAGATTGACTGTGCGTCCTTCCTTTTCAGCCATCATTTCTATGTGAGGGATAAGCAGGATATCCGCTCCCTTGCCATTGGCATGCACATCACTTGGTCGAAGGGTTTAATTCTCGCAGCAATCCACGGCATCACCATCATCCTCAGAATCGACTTGAAAGAAGAAGTGGGGCTGAATTCTCCCAGTTCCCAGTTCCCGCTTCTCACTTATGCTTTCTGTTCCTGGTTGATCAACCAGGTTCCGATGGCCATGATCACCAGTGCTGCAAAGAACATGATTCCCGGTATCTCCCGGAATACGACGAAGGACAACAGCACACCGATAAACGGTGCGACAGCATAATAGGCGCTGGTCTTTGCAGCGCCAAGATCTCGCTGCGCATACACATAAAAATAAATACTCAACCCATAAGCCACAAACCCCAGCAGCAGGATCAGCAGAATATCACGGATCCCAGGAAGCGTTTCTCCGAGAACCAATCCGATGATCACAGATCCGATACCGGAAAACAGCCCCTTCACAACAACGATTTCCAGAGGATCACTATGCGAAAGGCAGCGGGTGCAGTTGTTCTCCATGCCCCAGCAGATACACGCGAGGATGACAAACAGAGAACCTACGGAAAATTGCAGACAGCTTGCGTCCTCCACGGACAGCAGGATACTGGAAAGAGTGATCAGAGCGATGGCAAGCCATAGCTGTATCCCGATTTTCTCTTTGAAAAATACCATGGCGATGATAGATGTGGCCACAATCTCAAAGTTATTCAGCAGTGACGCATTTGCAGCCGCTGTTTTTGTCAGGCCGATCATCAGGAAAATGGGAGCTGCGATGTCGAGGATGATCATGCCTAATGTGTACGGGAGGTCCTTCTTTTGCAGACGCTTTTCTTTTCCTGCCTGTTTTGTCTGCCCGCGAATCATGCCCATGACACACATGCCGATGCCAGCACCAAGGTACAGAAAACCAGCCATCATGGTTGGCGGTACGTTCTTAAGAAGAAGTTTTGACAGAGGAGAGTTGAGCGCGTACAGCGCTGCCGCAAGTATTGCGAAGAAAACGGCTTTTTTCATGCTCTGCCTCACTTCAGAAACTTGGCGATAGCGTCGTTGAATTTATCCAGTTCTTCCCTGTCACCGTTCTCTATGGCATCCGCGATGCAATGTTCCATATGATCTGCCAGAATGATTTTGCCAATGTTATTGATGGCTGAACGGACAGCAGCCAGTTGAATCAGCACATCGCCACAGTCGCGTCCTTCCTCCACCATCTTTTTGATGGCTTCCAGATGTCCGGTAGCGCGGGACAGGCGGTTGATTACGTTCTTCGTTTCTGTGTGGTGGTGGGTATGTTCACTCATAATCATCCTCCTATATCCCCCCTGGGGGGATATAGGAGATCATACCTCAAAATTGCGAAAATCTCAAGATGGAGATTTCTCATGCATGACTATTTTGTGGGAACGTTGTGGACAGTTAAGCGTCCAGTATTCACGTGACAGAACAAGTGCCCATCACCATTCCTCTGGAGCGGAACACCCAGGCCAATGTGTCCGGCAGGTCCGGAAGTCTGATGCAGATGAAAAGCGAAGATGTCTACGACGATATGATTCTGACCGCCGCCTGCTTCATCTCCGGCCCTACGTAGATCCCGGCCATATCGGCCTGGCTAAAACGCAGCAGCACCGTGATCTTCGCCAATCGGACAGGCATCCACTACAAAATACGGATCGGCAATCGGATCCCCTTTGAAAAGATGCTCCGTGGCAATCCGCACTGTACCTTTGATATGAGCTTTCACTGCCATCCGTTTTTCAACCCCATGCCACAGCTGACATTATCATCACTGCATCCGGGACGATCATCACAAACCCGGGCAGCGTGTACTCTAAACCGATCCTGACGGTGACGGGTTCCGGGGAATATCACGCTCATGATGGGTACGACCATCGTGGATCCGCAAACCCATCCAACGTGGATTCGCCTTGCCTTACCGTATCGGGCGCCAATGAAAAGATCGATGGCGATGACAAGAAGGGTGTCGATTTCTGAAAGAAAAAAAGAAAAGCCCTTGTTTAACAAGGACTTTTCGTTTGGTGGTCTGTACTGGACTCGAACCAGTGACCCCATCGATGTGAACGATGTGCTCTACCAACTGAGCCAACAGACCACTACGCCATCCGATAGTCTCTTGCACCAAAGTCACGATAACAGTGATGCAAAGAACTTTCAAAAGCGTGTTTATTATAATGACTTGCAGATCACTTGTCAATAGCCAATTTTCCTCCAAATCCACTGTTTTTTCAAAATTCGGTCATTCCCTGGTCTGAATGCAGTGGGCCCCCAAACAGCGTCCACATCATTCCATGGCGGTCCTCCGCATCCTCCATCAGCAGTCATGCAGCAAACTTCTGCCCCACAAAAGCCTGATCCTTGAATGACTACTTTTCTCCCGAAGCTGGACTCATTCAGCATCCGAGCATAAGACAGATTTCCCATTTTGCAGAGCATTCAAACAATCGCCGTGCCGGCAGAAATGAAGCTATGATCAAGTCGCGTGCTGAAAGCCATGACAGACACCGATTTGCCTTATTCTTCAAAACGAACTATAATTGAGGCAACCATCTTTACGATAAGTATTGAGAAAATGAGGTGAATCTATGCGTCCAAGTCAAAAGCTTCGGGATCTGTCTCCGGAGGTAGATCCTCTTCGCATCGGCACCGGATGGAAGCCGGATGACCTTGAGAAAGTGCAGGTTTTCATTGAAAGCACGTTTGGTGACAGTCATCCCGGGTCCGGGCATCTGGATCAGCTGGTTGCCAAAGCACGCGAGGGTGTCATGGATGCCGGTGGATTCGGAGCGCGCTATTTCTGCACGGATATGTGTGATGGTGAAAGTCAGGGGCACGACGGCATTAACTATTCTCTGGCCAGCCGGGAAATGATCGCCAACATGATCGAAATTCAGGGCAGTGCCACTCCCTTTGACGCCGGTGTATTCATCGCCAGCTGCGACAAGGGCATGCCAGGCAGCCTTATGGGGCTTGCCCGTCTCAATATCCCCTCCGTTGTCGTTCCCGGCGGCACCATGGCAGCCGGCCCGGATTTGCTCACTCTGGAGCAGCTTGGCATGTACAGTGCAAAGTACGAACGCGGAGAAATTGACCGGGAAGAGCTTGACTGGGCAAAACAAAACGCCTGCCCAAGCTGTGGTGCATGCAGCTTTATTGGCACTGCCTCAACCATGCAGATCATGGCGGAAGCACTGGGCCTTGCTCTGCCTGGCAGTGCGCTTTTACCTGCTACCAGTCCCGATTTGCAGACATATGCGTATCAATCCGGCAAACAGGCTGTGCGTCTTGCCCAAATGGAACACATGACTCCCCGGGACATTGTGACTGCAGAAAGCTTTAAAAATGCCATTCTGGTTCATGCTGCCATCTCAGGTTCCACCAATGCACTGCTGCACATTCCAGCCATCGCTCATGAATTCGGTATTGAAATTACCGGTGAAACCTTTGATCAGCTCCATCGCGGTGCGCATTATCTCCTTGACATCCGGCCTGCAGGACGCTGGCCTGCTGAATTCTTCTACTATGCCGGAGGAGTGCCTGCCATTATGGAGGAAATCCGACAGCATCTTTGCCTTGATGTCATGACTGTGACTGGCAAAACACTGGGCGAAAATCTTGATGACCTGAGACAAAACGGGTTCTTTGATCGCTGCCAGCACTGGTTGGACGCCTCCAATGAGCGTCGCGGCATTCACGTACGTCGCGAGGATGTCATCCGTCCCTATGATCAGGCCATCGGAACAGATGGCTCAATTGCGGTACTGAGAGGGAATCTTGCACCGGAAGGCGCCGTAATCAAGCACACCGCCTGTCCGAGAGAAATGTTTGAAGCAGTTCTCACTGCCCGTCCCTTTGACAGCGAGGAGGCATGCATTGATGCTGTCCTGCATCACAGAGTTCAGCCAGGCGACGCGGTATTCATCCGCTACGAAGGTCCGAAAGGCAGCGGCATGCCCGAGATGTTCTATACCTCCGAAGCCATCTCCTCCGACAAGGAACTTGGCAGATCCATTGCACTCATCACCGATGGTCGTTTTTCCGGAGCCTCCACTGGCCCTGTCATCGGCCACTGCAGTCCGGAAGCCCAGGATGGCGGCCCCATTGCCCTGGTAGAAGAGGGCGATCTGATTTATCTGAATGTGAAAGAGCGAAAGCTTGACATCATTGGCATTCATGGACAGCGGATGTCTCCGGAAGAGATTGACGCAGTGCTTGCAGAGCGAAAAAAGGCATGGCAGCCAAAGGCGCCGAAATATCCAAAGGGCGTACTGCGCCTCTTTTCCGAGCTGGCCGTCTCTCCCATGAAAGGCGCTTACCTCGCCTTTGAGTAAAATCCACCTGCCATTTACATTCACACGGATGGCCACACTGGTTACCACCAGGCGATTCAGACTCCAAGGCAATGGGAAACAGGAGGCTACACGGTATACACGGCAAAACGGGACCGTGCTGTTTTACATTGCAACACCTGTCCCGGATTAAAAGCACAGCATTCATTATATACGCTTTGCTTCCCTGAACAAACCGGCAGAAAAGCACACCGGCTTTTCTGCCGGTTTCTCCTGTTGTCCATGGGCCACAGCTTGACAGATCCTCACCGTCAGAACATATCACAGACAGAATTTTCACTTCCTCTGATCCTGCATCTGCCATTGAGGTTTTGCAGCTGGAGGCCTATAATATCAGCGCACTTTAAGGCAGAAAGGCCTGACTGTCGATACAGCATCCGTCTTCACAGAACAGATTTGGGAGATGAGAAAAACAGATGAATCAAAAAACGTTGTCCGAGCTATTTCTGACGTTTGTAAAGATCGGCGCCTTTACCTTTGGTGGCGGCTATGCCATGATCCCGATGATTCAAAGAGAGGTTGTAGATCACAGGCAGTGGATCAGCAATGAGGATATTCTGGATGTCATCGCCATTGCGGAATCAACCCCTGGCCCAATCGCCGTCAACTCAGCCACGTTTATCGGTAAAAGGGTTGCCGGAACAAAAGGCGCTGCCGCCGCAACCCTTGGTGTTGTCCTTCCCTCTTTCCTGATCATCATTGCCCTGTCCTACGCCATTGAAGCCTTTCAAAACATCAAAGCTGTCCGGTATGCCTTCTGGGGAATTCGTTCCGGTGTCCTTGCTCTGATCCTTAAGGCGCTGTTTACACTCTTTTCCACCTGCAAAAAAGACGGATTTGCATATGCTGTCATGGTCATTGCTTTCCTCCTGGTGTTCGTTCTCGGGCAAAATGCCATTCTAGCCGTTCTCCTCTCTGCTCTTCTCGGCATTTTGTATATCCAGAGAAAGAAGGTGCTGAAATGATCTATCTGGAGCTTTTTCTGACCTTCTTCAAGATTGGACTGTTTACCTTTGGCGGCGGCTATGCCATGCTGCCCCTGATTCAAAGCGAAGTACTTGCTCATCATTGGATGGAAATGGACGACATCGTCAATTTCATTGCCGTCAGTGAAAGCACCCCCGGGCCGTTTGCCGTCAACATCTCCACCTATATCGGACGAATGACTGCAGGGATCGGCGGTGCTTTCCTTGCAACCTTTGGCGTTGTGCTCCCATCCTTTCTCGTAATTCTGATCGTGGTACGCTTCTACGAACAGTTTAAGAAAAGCAAATGGGTCGAAGGTGCGATGACCGGTCTGCGTCCTGCTGTCATCGGGCTGATCGGGGCATCTCTGCTCTCCATCGCGATCGGCATCTTTGGGCCAGCGAACAATCACAATTTCCCCTCCATCGCCGTGAGCGCAGGCATCTTCCTTCTCATGACCGTTCTGGCATTCAGAAAACAACATCCCATCCTTATTATTTTCCTCTCCGCGGCAATTGGCATCCTTGCCGGCTATATTCTGGGCATATAATCGTGTCCCTGCGGCACACACTTTACTGTTGTGCGTGCCGCAGGGACATTCTTTCTTTTCCCATGCTTCATGACGTAAAACAGATGCGTGTGCGCTTTCTCGTCATAGACACGCAAGGAAACATCCGCTTCATGAAGCTATTTAGAATTTTTTCAAAATAGGTATTTACGTCTGCATTTTCCTCGTGTATAATCTATTTAGATATTCTTCTAAATAGATTGAAGGGAGGAAAAGTTCCTTGGCCTTTGCCGAAACGTTCAAAGCACTATCTGATCCAGTGCGACGTCAAATACTTGAATTATTGAAACTCGGCCCGCTCTCCGCTGGCGATATTGCATCCCGGTTTGACATGACAGGAGCAACCATTTCCTATCATCTTAAGATCCTGAAGCAGGCAGATTTGATTTTTGAAAGCAAAGAAAAGAACTTCATCTACTATCAGTTAAACACTTCTGTGCTTGAAGAGGTTATCCTGTGGATTTCAGCGCTCAAAGGAGGAGATTCAAATGCTGAAAGCAAATAAAAACACCCTGATCATCACAAGCATTATCACTCTGTTGCCCATGGGGATTGGACTCTTCTTCTGGAATCGACTGCCAGATACAATGGCGACGCATTTCGGGCCGGACAACGTCCCTAATGGATTCAGCAGCAAACCCTTTTCTGTATTCGGGATTCCCCTGTTCTGCCTGGCCATGCTCTGGCTTGCCGCCTTTATCACCTCTCATGATCCGAGAAAACAAAACATCAGTTCCAAGATCTTTACGCTCATTCTCTGGATTGTTTCCATTGTATCTCTTATCGCAGCTGCCATTATGTATCCGTTCAATCTCGGCTTCTCCTTTGACATCTCGCTGATCATGGAAATGCTGCTTGGTCTCATGTTCGTCATTCTCGGGAACTATCTTCCAAAGATCAGGCAAAACTATACCATCGGCATACGAATTCCATGGACACTGGCAAACGAGGAAAACTGGAATCGTACGCATCGTTTTGCCGGGTATCTTTGGGTGTTCTCCGGAATCGTTCTGATCATCCTCGGGCTTACGAAACTGCTTCCTCCCATTTGGTCCTTACTGGTACTGACCTTCATGGTTCTTATCCCCTGCCTGTATTCGTACCATCTGCATGTAAAGAAAAACCTGTAAAACTGTTGAAAGCAATGAAGAAGGCATCTTCTTCCACCCGACACAGCTTAATGAATAAAGCCCTGTCGGGGATTTCCCATTATAGCACGATGTGCTCTTTGGATTACCCCGTCACTGGGCGGACGGTCGTTATATCGTCCATTCAAGCTTTACTTCCACTCAGTCTGTAAGGCATATGCACTCAGCTTTGGTAGAGGTTTCAAAAGTTTAAATCATTTTGTGTGGATATCTCACACAAAATAGTTCTGGTAATTGCAAAGATGAGAAAAAGCAGTTACAATATGTGCCCCCTGCAAAGCAGGGATAACCCAAATAGCGAGGAAGATTCAATGTCAGAGTATTTAGGAAAGAACACCTTCAAACTGGGCTTTGGACTAATGCGTCTGCCCAAGAATCCGGATGGCACCACGGACATTCCGCAGGTGTGTGACATGGTAGACCGGTTCATTGACGCCGGTGGTACCTACTTCGATACCGCTTATGTATACGACAACGGTCACTCCGAGGAAGCCTTCAGGGCTGCCGTCGCAGATCGTTATCCGAGAGATAAATACACCCTTTGCACCAAGCTGAACGCCTGGATGCAGTGTCATGATGAAGCAAGTGCCAAGCAGCAGTTTTATACCAGTCTCGAACGCACAAATGCCGGCTATTTCGACTATTATCTGCTTCATGGCCTGATGCGCCATAATTACACCAAGTATGACGAGTACCATCTCTGGGACTTTGTCCGTGAGCAGAAGGAAAAAGGCCTGATCCGTCACTACGGCTTCTCCTTCCATGCTGATCCCGCACTTCTTGAAGAAATTCTGAATGCTCATCCGGAGGTTGATTTTGTCCAGCTGCAGATCAATTATTCCGACTGGGAGAATCCCGGCATTGGTGCAAAAGAGTGTTGGGAGATTGCACGCAGGCATGGAAAACCCATCACCGTCATGGAGCCGCTGAAGGGTGGTGCTCTTGCCGACCCCATTCCCTCTGTGAAAGAGATCTTAAAAAGGCAAATCCGGAGGCCCCGGTGGTTTCCTGGGGAATCCGCTATGCTGCCAGCCTGGATGGCATTATCACGGTCCTCTCAGGCATGTCAAGCCTTTCTCAGATGGAGGAAAACCTCAGTTTCATGCGGGACTTTATGCCTCTCACCGACGAGGAACAGACGGTCATCCGTCGCGCACAGGATGCACTCAACAAGGGCACATCCATCCCCTGTACCTCCTGTCACTACTGTGTAGAAGGATGCCCAATGAGCATTCCCATTCCGGAGATTTTTGCCGTCGCCAACCGTCAGCACAAGAATGAAGGATTCCGTCAGGTACGCGAATACAATATTGCAACCATCGGCAAGGGAAAAGCTTCTGATTGTGTTCAATGCGGTCAGTGCGAAAGTGCATGTCCACAGCATCTTGGAATCATTGACTACCTGAAGCAGTGCGCCGAGCACTTCGAAAAATAACTTCATCTCTGCAGATATCAAAAGCAGAGCGAAATCTGCTGCATCAAGCTACACGTGGACAGATGAGACAACATTTGATCTATAAAAGAAAAAACCGGGAATACCCCGGTTTTTTCTTTTTAGATTCTCATGGTCGTGTTCACAGTGCTTGGCATCGTTGTAACACTGATCATCGCGCTTCTCAACACAAAAAAGTAACCGCCCCTCCAGCAAAAGCGCGGTTACTTTTTTGTAACAATTTTTACTGAGGTCCAACCGTCTATCGGTGTTCCCCGTTGACCATATTATAGCACGGATTTCGCGAACGGTCAAAAGAAATTTTGCCGACATGAGATTCGTGCTTTTTGTCGCAATGTAGGCAGTGCAAAAACATCTGTCCTCAGCATCTTATAATTATTGGCTATCTGAAGCTTGCACCGAGTCCTTTGAGCAGAGTAAAGTTTGATGGCATCCATTGGTAAACAAGGCAGCGTTTAATCCATTCAAAAGAGAAATCAGGGACTCTTACATCCCGGACATCTGTGGTATAATTACTTCAGTTAACGGGTAAATAGCCT
>JAFUZM010000071.1 GCA_017476605.1 Clostridia bacterium | reverse complement strand
GGGTCAACACCTTTAAAACTCACAGGAGGGATGCTTATGAGTACTTATGAGACTCTTATCGTAGTACTTACAATGATGGAAATCATTGTTATGCTGCTGATAGCATTCATAAATACAAAAAAGTAACCGCCCCGACCAAGGTTTCGGTTACTTTTTTATAAGTAGCTAATCTGAGGTTCAACCGTCTATCGGTGTTCCCCGTTGACTTTATTATAGCACAACCCCAGTGAACGGTCAAAAGAAATTTTTCCGCTCCAGATTTATGCTTTTGCTATACATATAGCCAAAGTGCACGCTTCATTCCAATTTCCATATCCAATGGAAGATCAAACAATAGTAGATCAATTTAAAGTAAAAACAAGACAATTCATCCCGAATATCCATGTCATAACGATCTTTCTTTGCGGAGAAATGCCTAGACGGTTGAGATCAGTTCCCATGAGGGTAGACCCTCTCCTCATGGTAGTATGTTTGAGCGTCAATACCTTGAATACTCACGAGAGGGATGCTTATGAGTACTTATGAAACTCTGATCGTGATACTTACAATGATGGAAACCATTGTTATGCTACTGATAGCTCTCCTAAATACAAAGAAGTAACCGACTTGGATTACGGTTGCTTTCTTGTAACTGATTTCTGAGGCTCAACCGTCTATCGGCATTTCCCACTGGCCGTATTATAGCACAAACCTCAGTGAATGGTCAAAATAATTTTTCCGCACGGAATTTGTATTCTTTGCTATTTTGTGGCACCGGCCTCGTGCCGCTGTCTGTTCTAAAAAAGAGAAATATTGGTAAACCGCGGTTCAGGAGTTTGAGTCCAAGGTTATCTATTTGAATAAGACACAGAGAAGTATCGCTTTGAAGTCGACAACCAGCCATATTAAGGCTCTTTATGATCGTCATAAGCAAAGCAGCTCTGAGAATTGCTTCTCTTGATACATGAATAAAACTGCCTTTGTAGATCACTTACGATACGGGATTATGAAGGAATATAGTGGAGCGACAGATAAGGAGGTCTTTCAGATGCCTAAAGTAATCGCTACTGGAGTTCAGGACTTCGAACGGTTGAGGATTGATGGTAGCTTTTATGTGGATAAGACCAGCTTTATTCGGGAATGGTGGAATAATCGGGATGCTGTGACTCTGATTACCCGTCCCAGACGGTTCGGTAAAACACTGAACATGTCCATGATGAATTGTTTTTTCTCTTTGAAGTATGCAGATCGGGATGATCTGTTCAAAGGTCTTGAAATCTGGGAAGATGAAGCCTTTCGAAAGCTTCAGGGAACATATCCTGTAATCTATCTCAGCTTAGCAAATGTAAAGCATGATCGGCATCAGATGGCAATACAAAGCGTTAATCGGATCATTGCAAATATATTTAATGATTACCGCTGGATGCTGAACGACGAAATGTTCTCAGATCAGGACCGCGAGTTCTTTTCCAGAGTAAGGATTGATATGGACTCTGAAACTGCAGGAACCTCCATTAATCAACTCTGTATGTGGATGGAGAAATACTACGGAAAGAAGGTCCTGATTTTTCTCGATGAATATGACGCCCCAATGCAGGAGGCATACTTACACGGCTATTGGGATGACATGGTAACCTTTTTCCGCCTTTTTTTCAACAGTACATTTAAAACAAATCCCTCACTCCACAGAGCAATTCTAACTGGAATCACGCGAATCAGCAGGGAATCAATCTTTTCAGATTTGAACAACCTGGCCGTGATCACCTCAACCTCTACCAGATATGCCACAGCTTTCGGATTTACCGAGGAGGAAGTTTTCAAGGCACTGGATGATCAGGGGTTTGGTGAAAAAAAGGCGGATGTGAAATCCTGGTACGACGGCTTCACGTTTGGCAATGTGACGGACATATATAATCCATGGTCTGTTACAAACTTTTTATTAGAGGGAACACTCAGGCCCTATTGGGTCAACACAAGTGCAAACAGTCTGCTTGCGCGCCTGCTCCAAAAAAGTGATAAAAAGACCAAGACTCAATTCGAGACGCTGATGAAAGGCAACTCTCTCGAAATTGAACTGAATGAGGAAATCGTTTTGAACCAGCTGGATACTCATTCAGATGCTCTCTGGAGTCTGTTACTGGCTACCGGATATCTGAAATTGCTGTGTGCTCCACGCATAGTAAAGGATGATTTGGACGAACACATCATCTATACTCTTGCTATAACAAATTTGGAAGTTCGGATGATGTTCCGAAAAATGATCATTGACTGGTTTTCTCCTGTCGGAGCTGTGAATGATTTTATTCAGGCAATGCTCATGGGAAACATTGAAGAAATGGAAGTATATTTGAACAATATCATGAAAACAAGTATGAGCTTCTTTGATGCAGACCATGGAGCGGGAGATCATGCGCCCGAAAATTTCTATCATGGCTTCGTATTAGGTTTGCTGGTCGGAAAACCAAAAGAATACCAATTGAGGTCCAACCGCGAAAGCGGCCTCGGGCGGTATGACGTGACCTTAGAACCTCAGAATCCCACCAAGCCTGCCGTCATCCTGGAATTCAAGGTGTTTAATCCTCGTCGGGGAGAAAAAACGCTGGATGATACCGTTGCCAATGCCCTCAAGCAAATTGAGGAGAAAAAATACGACACAGAGTTTCTGGCCAGGGGAATTCCTGCAGATCATATTCTGAAATATGGTTTGGCCTTCCGTGGAAAGGAATGCCAGATTGCAAAGGGAAAATCTCACTTTTACTGGATGTCATTCGATCATCCGCCATTCCTTCGCCGATCTGCATATGCAAGATTGGCAAGAATTCAAGTTTCCTCATCCTGAAGATACTACCTTCGAATTTGGCAACGATCCTCTGTCACGGAAAGAAAACCCGAATCCTGATCGTTAAAACATTCCTCTTCCGCAACCACAAAACGCTCCTCCCATCTGCCCTCGCAGATGGGAGGAGCGTTATTCCTCTTTCATGGCTTCACCGCTATATTGCGCGAGAAATGGACACAACATTGTGGATTAAAGGCGTCAATTGTGCTCATTCCGTTTTGCTCGTACAAGAGCGATAATAATAGTTACTGCAGTTCCCAGGATCAGCACAAGGAAATACGGGTCTATGCTGTCGCCGGTATCTGGAATCTTTATGAGCTCAATCGTTCCGCCATTTCCAATTCCACCAAAGACTTCCATTCCATTCATGAGATATCTGAACAAGTATCCTGCCGGTGGCTGTACAATCGCCGTATAGTTGCCTCCGCCCAGATCCTCGGCCCGGAAGATGTAATGATTGAGTGACGCTATGGCCTGCCGAATGCTGTGGTTCGAATTCTGACCATTCTTAAGCAAGACCACTTTCAAATCATTGGGATGAAAGCCGTTGTCTCCAAACCATTTCACATTCACCTGAAAGGAAATCCCACTGTGAATCGTCTGCTTCCGGATCACACTCATGCTCATACGAATGGTATCTCCACTGTATGCACGGCCATTCGTCCGAGGCCTTCCATCCGGTGACAGTACCTCTACCTGAGCGTTTTCTGCAGTCGCTTGTACAGACCATTCAATTTCATCACCATTCTCGTCATATTTGGGCAAGGAACGAATGATCATCCGATCCTCTTCCACCTGCAGAATTGAATCAAGGACCTCCGATGCATCCACTTCAATCCCGTTTGCAAAGAGTGTCCATGTCAGCTCCGCATTTCCCTCCTGTTCCAAATTGAGCTCTATCCTTTTGCTTTCCACCTCATTTCGGAAGATGACTTCCGAAAGATCTACAGGGTTTCTTGTCACGGAAGCCTCCAGGCTTCCAATGTAAATCGGTTCTGCATTGAGTTCGCCAGTGACCGAATCCTTGGTAACATTCATATTAAACGCATGCACAACGTTCTCCTGCCGAATCTTTGAGTTACCCAAAGCTATCTGTTCTATAAAGTACTTGTGCATCCCGACATCCGAATCAGTAAGCATCAATTCAAAATGGACATTCCCATCTGAATCACATTCCTGTGTCTTTATCACTTTCCGCTCTTCCGCTGTCTGCTCGCTCAGCTGCAACGCAAACCGTTCCATCTCCGGTTGGACCAACTTCCCATTCTTCAGAATGAAACCTTCATACTTAACATGACACAGAAGATCAAATGAGGCTTCCATTTCTGATAGATTCCCCGTATCACCTGCCTCTGGTACAAATTCAAAGTTATCTCCTTCTATGATTTCCGCATAGAAGTTCCGCTCTGCTGAAAGAGATACCTTTATCTTTACGTTTTTAGGATCCTTCAGAACAAGTTTCTGGCCTCCCTCATTTGCTATCTGCCGAATCGTATATGTTACCTCTCCAGGAGGATCATCATCCTCTCCTTCTTTAAAGAAGTCTTCCCGGTTGAGTCTGAAGTTAAATGAAATATTCCCGTTCAAATCGTTTTGAGTCTCAGAAAATACTTTATTATTGTTGGCATCATATAGAGCAAACTTGTATTCGTTCCCACTCAATGTCTCATCTGTTTGAACAGTTCCTTTTATAGATAAGTTCATTGCTATTCTTTCAGGTCTAAAGTATATTTTAAAGCTGTATGAGTCTTCGTCAAGTTGGAACTTATACTTATCGGGATCAGTCTTAAAGTAGTACCATACGATTGTATCATTGCGCGGATCTAATCTCTCATTATAATCACTGACATCTATGGGATGAATATAAGTACCATCATATGTAAAATGGCCTTGATTTACTATACCTAACAGTTCTTTTCCCCATGATGCAACAGTATTAAGTGAAGCGATTTTTGTATTGGTACTTACTAACCGATATCTAACATTGAAGTCCATTTCTTCAGCAACTCCTCCATGAAAAAAATTGCAAAGAAACAACAACATAAGCATCCATATACCAACTATCCAATGTCTTTTCATAGAGGCCTCCTTCTCTTTATTCCTGATTGCGAAGAATCATCGTTACTGCTTCTTATTTCTATGAAGACTTACCATTGCTCCAAGGCTGACAATGAACAGAAAGAGCCAGCTTAAAACCATTTCATGATCGCCTGTACTGGGTGTAAGGCTATGTTCTATTGCATGTATGGCATCCTCTTCGTCCTCAATATGTGGCCGGTATCGTGCCAGGATGACATAGCCATCAATCGGATCCTCAGATATGCTGAGACCATATGGTCTGGATGGAAGTGGCTCAAAGGCATATACCATTTTCTTTCCATTCTCATCCACAGCAGGCATCAGGCCTGTCATGATCATCCAGTCATTGGACTCATTCAGCTCATAGCGTTTGCTTTCTTTCCCGTTAATGAGCAGCTTTGCAGACAATGACTTTGGCCGAATCCCGGATCTGTCGTTGCGATCATCCCAGCGGCACTGCAGGATCAGGTTCACCATTGATGTGAGCTGGATTTCCCCAAGTCCTTTTGGTTTTGCCGTAATGCTTCCATTCCCGTTGTCTTTAAGCTCTATCGTAAAGGATTGACGTTTACCCTTGATGTACTGTCCCTCAAAGCTTGAATCATCTATGACAATTTCGTAAGGCACCGGTGACTTTTCAACATCTGCCAGAGTAAATCCGAGATAACCAAAATCAAGCTCTACCCGGCTTCCATCCTTTGGGGATAGGACAATATCCGTCACTTCCTCGTCCTCTGTATCCTTTCGAATCAGATGCGCATGTACCGTATCCCCCAGCATGAAGGGACGTCCCAGCAATCGTGCTTTCAGCCAGATTTCCGTCTCGCCCTCCGCCTCATAGGTATTCATATACCGAATCTCAGAAACCGCCTGCCGTTCCCCGGTTGGTTTCTCTAAGAAGATCTGCCTGCGGATCGTCAGTGTTCCATCCCCATTATCCTGGATTGCAGCTTCCACGGAATATGCCTGTTCATCACAGTGGATTCCCTCATCGGAAGATGGGAGCATCCGTATGCGATATTTTCTCGTCTCTCCAATGCTGTCGGCATGAAATTCAATGGCAGGGAAGGTGAATGCACCATCCGAATTGCAGGAGGTACGTGCAATTTCCGTTCCGTCTTCACTCAAAAGTGCAACCTGGAACTTGCCTGATTCCATCTCTTTACCACTCAGCTCAATAACGCCATCCATCACAAGCTGCCCGCTTGCCACATATGCGTTGGTAAACCGTATGGCTTCCACCGGTTCGGTACCCTTTTTCATCTGCATCGCGACCTCAAGGTTCCCGGATAATGGATTGAGGTCCGATACATTGACAAGAATGGTGAACACTTGCTCATCATATTCCGTGTTGGGCTCACTGCCTCGAACTTGGCTGAGCATGAAGGAATATGTCCCGCAGTGTCGGAATACAAGAGGCTCGAACCGGAAGGAGCCAGACCTTTGAACTGCTGTGGACCGTGTAGCGCGTGTCGTTAGCAATCGTGCCCCTGCGCCATATGTTGCTACCGTCTCCAGCTTAAAGTCTGCGCCAAATTCATTCCTTGTCGTCTCATCCGCTGGTGATAAACACAGTGTCACGCTTTCCGATTCTTTTGGTTCACGATACAAAAGCGTACAGATTCCATCAATAACCAATGTTCCGCTCTGTCCGTACCGGACGACAAACGAATTCACAGACGGACTGCCATATGCGAGTGCTCCGGAAATCTGTTTCTGTCCGGTGGTAAATCCACCTGTTGTCTCAATTTCAAGCGTATAGACGCTGTCCGTTGGCAGAGCAGCAAGCTTCATGCGCTCACCATGTGCCAGCGAGATGGTGAATTGCCCATCCACAAGTGGAATGCGGATATCCTGAGCCGTGTCATCTGCCCGGGAAAGAACTTCATTGAGCTCATCCACATTATCTATCTTTCCCGTGATATCAAAGTGGTTG
>JAFUZM010000070.1 GCA_017476605.1 Clostridia bacterium | reverse complement strand
TAATGTGGTTCCAAAGTCAAGGACAAATTTTAGACAGTCCCAGCTTGAAAAGCAAGGGATCCGAGTAAATCTCGGATCCCTTGCTTTTTTATTGCCGAGAAAACGAGAGTGTAGGATGATTTTTTATCCATTTCCGCATAGTAGTCCTGAGAGTGAAGGGATGTACAGATAGGCAATGTACTAGACAGTTCCCATTTCTTTTCACTGCCGCCAATGGGATACATGTATGAGTGTGGAGCCAGCATAGATACACAGTATGCCAGATCACTCATCTTATTCCATTGCCGTATAACTGGTACAGAAGCTGGTCAAGATGTCAAAGTTGGACTCCGTAATTACGGAGCGGAAAAATTAAATTGTCGGATTTCTACAGAGTCCTGATAAAGTTTAATACAGATGAGCGTCAAAGAAGCAAGACTGCAATACGCTCATACTTTACACCAAAGGAAGGAGTAAACCTATGTATGAACTTTATCGCGGTAGCGAGCGACTGTCTGGAGCACTGTATGCGGTAATGGATGATAAGAACACTATATCCATTCTCGCAAAGTATCTCTACTATGTACCTGACCAGCTTCAGGAAGATATCCGGGCATTGGATGACAGACTCCATCAAGAAAAGTGGAGTTCTCACGCAATGCAGAAAGCAGATTGTGACTGGCTATAGAAAGAGATGAGGTCGAACTATGAATGATTTTTCCACTCGTATCCAAATGGCAAGACGTGCGGATCTTGCAGACTACTTAGTAACCTATCATCCAAACGAAGTAAAGATCACTGGACATTGTGTCTATTACAGGAACAACGACAGTATCTATACGAGATTTGGCTTTTGCGGCTATACTCGATTCTCAACAAATGAAACCGGTAATGCCATAGATTTTCTCGTCCGATATCTGAAATACTCATTCATTGACGCCGTCAATGCTTTGGCCGACAAAGGCCACATCATCCCATTATCTCAGCCTTCTTGCCCGGCAGACGTAAAAATTAATTTTTCTTTGCCTGTATCGGCAGTTTCTCCGTTTAAGCGTGTGTATGCTTACCTTAATCAGCAGCGTAAAATTCCCTCAGAAGTCATTAATATGCTCTTTAGAGAGAAGCTTCTGTATCAGGAAGCAGAAACTGGTAACGCTGTTTTTCTGAGTCGGGATAAGAATTTCTGTGAACTTCGAGGAACATTATCCGGCACCAAATTCCATGGCATTCGGCGTGCAGATCCATCGTGCTTTTGGAGTGTAAGAAATTCCAAGGAAAGGATTCAAACTGCTTATATTTGTGAGGGCGCCATAGATGCAATTAGCCTCATGATCCTGAGGAAAGACGAAGATCAATCCAAAGCTGTGGCATATGTAAGTATCGGTGGTGTCAGGAACCAGCAGGCCATAGACAGAATTTGTGCATCTGTGCACACCGTTCTTGCTGTAGATAATGACGCCGCAGGAGAAATGTGTCGGAATAGCAATCCAAACATTGAGCATATTCTTCCAGAACATAAAGACTGGAATGAAGATCTCATTGTGCACGCAAACACTCATAAGAGTTAAGGCAAGAAACATCAGAACATTCCCTTCATGTCAAAGATGTAATTTAATTCAGGATGGCGATGCCATTCTTCACGCCCGTACAGCGCTTCTTTGAGTTCATTACTGGCTTTCTTTACAAATTCTCGAGCCCCTTCAGCGCGCTTTAGCAAATTTTCAAGAAAGTCCATCTGAGCTTTCGCCTTGTTATGTTCCTCTTCCTGCTGTTTTTGCTTCTTTTCAATGAGAGCGATATCCCGGTTAATAATTTTCAGTGGATCTTTACCGTTGTACACTTTCCCTTGTGTCTTTGCTTCTTTTTGCTTTTTTCTTCCATTCTCAGCAACGTTTCTTGCACGATCTTCATTACGCTTTCTCATGTTTTTCAGAGATTCAAGCTTACTGGCATCAACACCAAAATAAGACGGACAGGGATATACACCGGTTGTTACATAATCATAGTATTCGACAGGAGTAAGTCCGCCCAGCTCGTACTGGTAATCCTTTGTATTGTATTGTTCAATATATCCATCGACAAGCTCTGCTGCTGTCTCATAATCCTTTGCGCGTGAGACAACTTTCAGAATGTTCTTCTTCATTTGACCAAAGAAAGATTCCATAGGGGAATTGTCCAATGAGTTAGCTCTTCCGGACATGGACTGTATAAAGCCGTCATCGCTCAGCATTTGTTGAAATGTGGTGGACGTATATTGAGATCCCTGGTCCGAGTGGATAAAGGCGTTTGTTCCTTTTAACTCGTTTCCATGCGTTTTCATCATCATATCATATGCCGGTCTGACAAGATCTTCCACGGTCATCTTCTGGCTGCAACTTCTTCCAAGATTCTCTTTTGTAAATGGATCGTGAAAGGCACAGAAATAAAAGGGTTCACGATTCTCACCATAATAAAGATAAGTGATATCTGTCAGAACAACTTTTCTTGGACCAATATAGAAATTCCTGTGCAGAAGATTGTCAGCGGGCGCTGCCTTTTCATGGTCATGTGTTGCCTGGTGCTTATATGCATCCTTTAATGGTTTATTGGCGACCAGGTTCATTTTCTTCATCATTTTCTTGCAAAGCTTTATACTAATGCAAATATTGAACTCCCGAAACAAGCGATCTTTGAGAGTCCGTTTTCCCGGGACATAACCACACTTTCGGACAATTTCCCGTATTTTCCTCATAAGCTCTTCTTCTTCAAGCTTTTTCTTCTCAATGGTCTCCTTGTCAGATATCCTCCTTACCCAATCATAATATCCACTGTCTGAAACGCCAAACATTTTGCATACTTTTACTACTGTCAGGTAATCTTTGTGGGTTTGGTAATACCAACCATCCATAAAGTTTTGCAGTGCTTCAAATGGGCTTACCTTTGAGTCTTCGCCTTCGATGTAGTAGCGCTCTCCGCCAATATTGATGGAATTTTTTTTTGAATCTCAAGCATGGATTCGAGATAAAGCACTCGCGAGGTTAAGTAAGCCATTTGTTCTTTCTCGTCTAGTTTTGGCATCTTATCCAGGGGTACACTGCCGTCATACGAGGCTACACGCGCTGTAAAAGATGTATCTTTCTCTGCCTGCTTCATTGCATTTTTCCCAGCTTGGTTTGCACGATTTGTTCCAAGAACATTTACGTCAAAACCAAGTGCCTGATACGCTTCAACATAAGATTTTCCTTCGTCGCGAATCAGCTTAACCATGGCAGCATAAAAGTCATCATTGTAAAAGATTTTATCCCCATGGATTGCCTTAACAAATTCGTTATCCAGATATGGGACTAATACGGGCGCAATTTCTGTCATTACATAGCCTGCATTTTCCTCGGTGATTTCAACTTCCTTACCAGTAATTAAATCCTTAGCCAACATTGTTTTTCTCCTTTGCATTCGTTTACGAAGATGCTGCACATTTGTCAAAGTGCGTAAAATTTAATTTATCTATACGAGGTGATATTCCGTGAACAGAGATGGTTATCCTTGTTTGTCAGATGTCTGTTTTGCAGATTTATACTCGCTGCTAACCCTTTATACTGAACTATATGACAATGCCGAACGTGAAATTCAAATCGTTCTGTCTGAAATCCTTCTGGAGTATTCGAAAAAACATCATGTGGATATCGAGAATGCGATACCAGATCTGAAGCAAATAAAGCATGAATCCAATAGCAGGAACGCCGGGCGCAAGCCAAAATTCACTGAAGAACAGCGACAGAAGATGTATAAACTTCTGGAAGATGGGATGTCCAAAAAAGACATCGCTGTGAAGTACCAGTGCTCCATCTCTTACGTTGAGAAGCTTTACAAATCCATACACGGCTGAGTTCTGACATATGTCAGTAGACACAGCAATCCTTTTCGAATCGTGTGAAATGCATTATACGCCTAACGATTTAGCGCGTTCAATAGCCTTTTCACGCGATTCTTTTTTCTTTTCTTCATATCGTTTTTCTTCCTTTTCCTGCCATGCAGCAAATTCTTCCTGAGACATGTTGTTAATGTAGGCTTCATACTTTAGAGGAGTCATCTTATTACAATCCCATTTTCCACGAACCTCGTTGTAATATGTCTTGTAATCATTTACTGCCTTTCGGAGGTCTTCAATGCTCTTCATCTTTTTGTAGTCCACTTCATCTTTGAAATGTCCAAAGAAGGATTCTTGAGGCGCATTATCCCAGCAATTCCCGCGTTTTGACATTGACTGCTTAAATCCAAGCTCTTTGACAAGTTCCTGAAACTCATCTGTAAGATATAGAACGCCCTGATCCGAATGAAGAAGTGGCTGTATACGTTCGTATGCAGTATCCGGATGTGGTATATTCTGAAGAGTTTCCAAAACAAACTCGAGATTATTGTATTCGCTTAGATTGAACTCGTAGAGACGTCCTGTTACTGAATCAATGCATGCGGATCCATATGCCAGCTTCCTTCCATTATCATATTTGAGGTAGGTCACATCTGTCAGATAGACCTCTCCAGGCCTGTGAAGTTTAAATTCTCGTTTCAGCAGATTGGGCTTGACATGATCTTTGAGATGCTTTTTCATCGCACGCCGTCCTGGATTGGCTTTTCTGACATTACACTGCAGATGCATCCTCTGCATAAGGTTCATGATTTTTCTACGTCCCATATGCTTCCCAGTCAACGTTTTCATCTGCATATACACTTGCCGGGAGCCTTTGGGATAGCCACCATATTCGACTACTGTTCGAATTGCCTGCATCTCGCTTTCAAGCTTCTTTTCCTTGTCATTTATCTTTTTCTCATATTCATCATTGCCTATTACGCTGTAATAATAGCTCTTTGATATTCCAATACGGTTTAGGATTCCACGCAATGAGTTTGGGCCACGTTTTGCCTTGGGAAAGTCATCTCGGATCCATTCGCAGACACGCTTTCTTTGGATAGGTGTCATTTGAGGGATATTTATCTTGAGATCGCTCCAAAAACCATTTATCTTTTCTTCAAGTTTTTGAATCCTATTACGCTGAATCCTCAGATATTGCTGCTTGCCTTCTTCCGATAATTGGCTCAGGTTCACTTGACGTTGTCTGTCTTTTCGTTCTGATGCATGTCTGATTTGATACAGCATCGCATTCCGTTTGGATGCAGTTATCCATTCTTTTGGAATTTCAAAAATATCGAAAACAATATCCATATCTGACAGATTCGAACATATACTTTGGGCCTCAAAATACAATGCATCCCAGAATTCCAATTGATGTGAGGTTGCTTTGCAAACATAAGGATGAGCTTCCATTTCCCGAAGTTCTTCGGGAGTAAATGTATGTTGTCCTTTTTGGAATGTATCACATTGACCAGATGATGATTCAATAAGTCTTTTGATTTGATATAGTCTTTGATAACCAACAAGTCCAAGACTAATTTCAGAATCTTTGAATATCTGCTCCAATGTTTTCGCTGGATATTGCTCTCTGATTTCATCCTCAAATTCCTTTGTGATTCTGATTCCCTTGCCGGCTTTTTCAAACTTTCCTGTCTTGAGTAATTCCTGGATTGCTTGCTCTTTTGGAACATTTAAATTATCTGCTATGTTATTCTTTCCATTTTGGGGACATCCGTACTCTCTGAAATTCTTGCCTAAATCAGCTACCAAGCGTGTGCAGATGATACTCTCATCTATTCCTCCTTCAATCATCATCTGTCGAATCGTAGAAGAACAGGGCGATTTTTCCCATGCATAATAAAGTTTTAGGCGAAATTCATAAGTAAATCTCAGGCATTTCTCGTCGATGTATTTCACGTTCGGATTGAACTTCAGGCTTTGGATTTCCTTTTCTGTATATCTCTTCATTTTCCCTTTCCAGCACATAAAAAATGGTGCCCGACTGGCGTCGAGCACTGTCAAAGTGCTGTCCTCCAAACGGGTACCATTTTATAGCCTGCCGGGGAATTGTGCATTCGGTTTTGATATGGCATACGGATCATTCAAGTTCAAACGCACCCGTATACAGCTGATAGTACATGCCTTTCGCGGCAATAAGGTCATCATGCGTTCCGCGTTCAATGATCTTTCCGTGATCCAGCACCATGATGGCATCCGAATTACGGACAGTAGAGAGTCTATGTGCAATCACAAAGACCGTACGTCCGCGCATCAGATTGTCCATACCCCGCTGGACTAGGGCTTCTGTACGCGTATCAATGGAGGAGGTTGCCTCGTCAAGAATCATGACCGGCGGATTGGCAACGGCCGCCCGCGCGATGGAGATCAGCTGACGCTGTCCCTGCGAAAGACTGGCGCCGTTTCCGGTCAGCATAGTATTGTAGCCGTTTGGCAGGCGGCGAATGAAGTCGTCTGCATTTGCAAGCTTTGCTGCATTGATACACTCCTCATCCGTCGCATCCAGCTTTCCATAGCGGATGTTGTCCATGACGGTGCCCGTAAAGAGATTAACCTCCTGCAGAACGACACCAAGGGAACGCCGCAGATCCGGCTTTTTGATCTTGGTGATGTTGATCCCATCATAGCGAATCTTGCCCTCCGGAATATCATAGAAACGGTTGATAAGATTGGTTATGGTCGTCTTTCCTGCGCCGGTCGCACCGACAAAGGCAATCTTCTGTCCGGGATGAGCGTAAAGGGAGATGTCATGCAGCACTTCCTTCTCGGGGACATAACCAAAGTCCACATGCTCCATGACGACATCACCACGCAGCTCTTTGTACTCAATTTGCCCCGTCTCATGATGCAGATGCCGCCATCCCCACAATCCGGTCTGGTGGTCCACCTCATGAAGACTCCCGTCTTCTTTGCGCACCAGATTCACGAGCGTCACATACCCCTCATCCTCCTCCGGCTTCTCGTCGATGAGAGAGAAGATACGACTGGCTCCAGCCAGTCCCATGGCGATCATGGAAATCTGCATGGAGATCTGTCCAACCGTCTGGGAAAGCTGACGAGACATTGTGAGGAAAGAAATGATGATACCAATAGTGACCGTCCCGATTCCGGTAAGACTCAGGTTTGGCGCATGCAAAACCGCCAGGAAGCCACCCAGAATGGCCAGCAGGACATACATGATGTTTCCGATGTTGTTGAGAATCGGCATGAGGATGTTACCGATCTTATTAGCCTGTTCACCGTCGGAGAACAGCTGTTCATTCAGACGGTCGAAATCCCGTCGGCTCTCCTCCTCATGACAGAAGACCTTTACGACTTTCTGCCCTTCCATCATCTCCTCAATGAAGCCCTCTTCCTTTGCAAGGGACTGCTGCTGAGCCACCATGAACCGGGCACTCTGTCCACCCAGCTTACCGGTAATCCGGAACATCAGGAAAATGACAAGGAGTACTGCAAGAGTCAGCCAGATGCTGTACACCAGCATCATGGTGAAGACCGACACGATGGACAGCGTTGACTGGATGACATTGGGAATGCTCTGCCCGATCATCTGCCGAATGGCATCCGTATCGTTGGTATAGGTGCTCATGATATCGCCGTGCGCATGGGTATCAAAATAGCGAATCGGCAGCGTTTCCATCTTGTCAAACATCGCATCCCGGAAGCGCTTGAGGGTTCCCTGGGTAACTCTTGCCATGGTCCTGGTGTTGGTAAAGGTCGCAATGACGCCAAGAACATAGATACAGGCCATGGTCAGGATGATGGAAAACAATTTTCCCCTGATGCTGTCATATCCGGTGGATATGCCGGGGATAATGCACTCATCTATGAGCCGCTGGAGAAAAACCGTTGCGATAACGGCAGAAATGGAGCTGATGACAATACAGATGGCGACAAGGATAATTTCCTTTTTATAGCCTTCCATCAGGAATCGGAGAAGACGGAACAGGACGTTTTTGTCGATGTCCTTGAGTGTCTTGCCGCCCGGTCCCGGACGCATGGGCCTGCTGGGTCGTTTCTCAGACATTATGCCACCTCCGTTCCATGCGTCTGCATCTCGTAGATTTCACTGTAAATTCCATGAAGTGCCATGAGCTCTGCGTGGGTTCCGCGCTCAATGATCCGTCCGCCATCCATCACCAGAATGAGATCCGCATTTTCAACGGAGGCCACCCGCTGAGCAATAATCAGCTTGGTAGTGTCCGGGATCTCCTCGGCAAAGGCCCTGCGGATCAGCGCGTCGGTGCGCGTATCCACGGCCGATGTGGAGTCGTCGAGAATCAGAACCTTCGGATGCTTCAGTAACGCTCTCGCAATACAAAGTCGCTGCTTCTGGCCACCGGATACATTGGTTCCACCCTGTTCAATCCTCGTATCATAGCCATCCGGGAACTGCGAGATGAATTCATCCGCCTGGGCAAGACGACAGACATGCCGGATCTCCTCATCCGTTGCATCCTTCTTGCCCCAGCGAAGATTTTCCTTAATCGTGCCTGAGAACAGGACGTTCTTCTGGAGCACCACAGCGACCTCGTTGCGAAGCGCTTCAAGATCATAATCCCGAACGTCAATACCGCCTACCCGGACTGCACCCTCGCTCACATCATAAAGTCTTGATATCAGCTGAATCAGCGTCGTCTTGGAGGAACCGGTACCACCGATAATCCCAACGGTCTGTCCCGAGGCAATATGCAGGTCGATATCCGAAAGCGCATTCTGCTCGCTTCCTTCTTTATACCGGAATGAGACATGCTCAAAGTCAATCCGGCCATCCGGCACAGAGGTGCGGGCATTGTCTGGCGAGACCAGAGAACTCTCATGTTCCAGAACCTCTACGATACGGACGGCGCACTCCGAGGCCATCATCAGCATGACAAATACCATGGAGAGCATCATCATGGAGGAGAGAATCTGCGTTCCGTAGTTGATCAGCGAGGACAGCTGGCCTGTTGTGAGCTCCGTGGCACCGCTCCGCACGATCACCCGGGCGCCAAGAAAGCTGACCAGCAGCATTGCCGTATAGATGCAGGCCATCATAATGGGAGAGTTGAGGGCCAGAATCCGTTCCACACTGGTAAAATCGGTGCGCACTTCCTCACTGGCATTTTCAAACTTCTTCTGCTCATAGGGTTCA
Source organism: Clostridia bacterium (assembly GCA_017476605.1). GTDB lineage: Bacteria > Bacillota > Clostridia > Christensenellales > Aristaeellaceae > Ventricola. Next base: position 16,175 of record JAFUZM010000070.1, on the reverse strand, counting down.
CGGACAAAGGACTTGACCACGCGAATTCCGGCCACGTTTTCCTGAACCGAATTGTTGAGCGCATCATAGCGTTTAAAGATGCGCTTAAAAACCGGAAAGACCTTAATGGCAATGCCAAACAGCGCAACTCCCAGCACGGGGATAATGGCAAGGAAAATGAGCGACATCCGGACGCTGATCGAAAAGCTCATGAACATTGAGAAGATCAGCATGAGCGGCGTACGAATTGCGATTCGAATCAGCATCTGATATGCATTTTGCACATTGCTGACATCGGTCGTCATTCTGGTAACGAGCGAGGATGTCGAGAACAGATCAATGTCTGCAAAGGAAAACTCCTGAATTTTGTAAAACAGGTCTTTCCTGAGATTCTTTGCAAAGCCGCAGCCTGCCGTCGCCGCAAACCGTCCCGACATCGCGCCGCAGAACAGCGAAAGCATCGCTGCAATCAGCAGGATGATCCCGTTTTGGAAAATGGGCATCAGGGATTCCCCGCTCATCTGGTCAATCATCCTGGCCATGAGAAGCGGGATAATGCATTCAAGCACCACTTCACACGAGACAAACAGAGGCGTCAGAATGGATGCCTTTTGGTACTCTCGTATGCTTCTTCCCAAAACCTTGAAATAGTGTATCAACGAAACTTACCTCCTCTTCAAGTTCATCTGTGTTTATTGGATTGACGGGCTCGAAAATACATCTGTATTCATTCATGTCTCCTTCCAAAGCACAGCAAGCATCACACAAAACATGTTGATATTGCACACTCTCTGTAGTATCAGTCGTTTGCATCCGATGAATGTATCAAGCCCATCCGCAATGGATTTAATGATCCCCTTCGGTCACATTTCGAAAACGCCCATGAGCTTCTGATTCCCCTGCATCCGCACATGTTGTAGAATCTTTTCTCCGCTTTAATTGATTTCACCCATCAGTCATGCTATACTTTCGAAACACAACCGTTCAGGGAAAACGTTTCCCGGGCGCCCCGCGGATCATCCCGGCAGGTGCGCCGATCAGGCTGAATAACCCTTTTGGAGGAATCAATATGAAATTATGGGGCGGGCGCTTCAGCAAGGATCCGGATCAGATGGTCCTTGAGTTTGATGAATGCGTTGAAATCGGCAACCGCATGTATGAGCAGGATATTCTGGGCTCCATTGCCCATGCAACCATGCTTGGTGAACAGGGCATTATCTCAAAAGAAGATGCAGATGCCATCGTGCAGGGACTCAATGAGATTCTTGCGGATGCAAGAGACGGAAAAATCACCTGGACCATTGATGCAGAAGACATCCACATGAACGTCGAGACGCTTCTCATTGAGCGGATCGGCGAAGCCGGTAAGCGACTTCACACCGGACGCAGCCGGAATGATCAGGTGGCACTTGACAATCACATGATCGTCATGGGCGCCTGCGAAAATGCGGGAAAGCTCCTCAAAGAGCTGGTCAGTCAGCTGCTTGAGACAGCTTCTCAGCATCTTGATACCGCCATGCCGGGATATACGCATCTGCAGCATGCCCAGCCGATCACGCTGGCACACCATCTTATGGCCTATGTTCAGATGTTCCTGAGGGACATTGCCCATTTTGGCTTTGCCTATGACCAGGCAGATGAAATGCCCCTGGGATCCGGAGCCCTTGCCGGGACAACCTATCCTCTTGACCGTACACGTGTTCAGGAGCTGCTGAGCTTCAGCCGCATCACCATGAACAGTCTTGACGGTGTCAGCAACCGGGATTACTTTATTGATTACCTTTCCGCTGCTTCCCTCGTCATGATGCACCTCACACGGTTTTGTGAGGAGCTCATCCTCTGGTGCTCCAGCGAGTTTGCTTTCATTGAGATGGATGATGCATTTGCTACCGGTTCCTCCATCATGCCACAGAAAAAGAATCCGGATGTTGCAGAGCTCATCCGTGGAAAGAGCGGACGCGTCTTTGGCGATCTTCTTGGCCTCCTGACCACCATGAAGGGCCTGCCCCTCTCCTATAATAAGGACATGCAGGAGGACAAGGAGCTCTTCTATGATGCCTCGGATACCCTTGAGCATTGTCTGGCCGTATTCACCGCAATGTTTAAAAAGCTCTCCTATAACAAGGAAACCATGGCAAAGGCCGCACTGGATGGCTTCACAAACGCCACCGACTGTGCAGACTATCTCGTCAAAAACGGCATTCCTTTCAGAGATGCACACCGCATTTCCGGTGAACTGGTGGCCTACTGCATCCAGAACAAAAAGACGCTGCTTGAGCTGAGTCTTGAGGAATATCGGCAGTTCAGTCCGATTTTTGACGACACCATCTATGACGCCATTTCGCTTGCTACCTGTATTGGAAAGCGGAACATCCCCGGTGCTCCTGCCCCGGATGCCGTTAAGGCTTCCATTGAAGAGGCAAAGCGTCGTCTTGACGTTGTTACCTCATTCTTTGCCTAAAAGATAATCCAAGAACTCCCTGATCCACTCAGGGAGTTCTTTTGTATGTTTCAAGTCGGGGACGATCAGGCGTAGAGCGGGAAACGGGTCATGAAGGCCTCCACCTCTGCCTTTACCGCAGGCAGACAGCTTTCGCCCTCGCGAATCACACGGGCAATCCATGCCGCAACCTTTTCCATATCCTCTTCCTTGAATCCACGAGAGGTTACCGCCGGGGTGCCAACACGGACGCCACTGGTGACAAACGGACTCCTCGGCTCATTCGGGACGGTGTTCTTGTTGACCGTGATGTTGGCCTCCTCAAGCCAGGTCTCCAGCTGCTTTCCGGTCATTTCGGTCTTGGAGAAGTCAAGGAGGATCAGGTGGTTGTCCGTACCATCTGAAACCATGGAGATGCCTTCCTTGCGGAATGCGTTTTCAAACGCCTTGGCATTCTTGATGATCTGCTTTTGATATTCCTTAAACTCCGGCTTCAGCGCCTCACCGAAGCAAACAGCCTTTGCCGCAATGATGTGCTCCAGCGGGCCGCCCTGCGTGCCCGGGAAAATCGCCTTGTCAATCGCCTTGGCATATTCCTCTTTGCAAAGAATCATACCGCCTCTGGGGCCGCGCAGCGTCTTGTGGGTCGTCGTGGTCACAAAATCCGCATAGGGAACCGGATTTGGATGGAGACCGGCAGCGACCAGGCCGGCGATATGCGCCATATCCACCATGAGATAGGCGCCGACTTCTTTTGCAATTTCACTGATCTTGTCAAAGTGAATCGTGCGCGGATACGCCGAGGCGCCGGCTACGATCATCTTTGGATTGTGTTTAAGAGCAAGCGCGCGAAGCGCCTCATAATCGATATACCCGTCATCGTTTACGCCATAAGGAACAAAGTTAAAATACTTTCCGCTCATATTGACCGGGCTGCCATGGGTCAGATGACCGCCATGCGGCAGGCTCATGCCAAGCACGGTATCACCGGGCTCAAGCATCGCAAAATAGACAGCCATATTCGCCTGTGCACCGGAATGAGGCTGAACGTTGGCATGGTCCGCGCCAAAAAGCTGGCACGCACGATCCCGTGCAAGATTTTCAACTACATCCACGCACTCACAGCCGCCATAATACCGCTTTCCCGGATATCCCTCAGCATATTTGTTGGTCAGCGGCGTTCCCATTGCTGCCATGACCGCCGGGGAAACAAAGTTTTCAGAGGCAATCAGCTCAATATGACTCTGCTGTCTCTTCAGTTCAGCTTCAATCGCCTCAGCGACTGCCGGATCTGCATTGCGAATCACGTCAAAATTCATCTCAAGTCCTCCTCTTCGGGTACATTCATGTTTGTTGATTTTGAGGGCAATTCTGTCGGTACCTGCTACTGACAGAACCATCTCACCTGCGATGGACATCGCTCCTCTGCAAGTACATTCATGCTTGTTGATTATAGGGCAATTCTACCAGGTACCTGCTTCTGGCAAGATTTCCCTGATGCAATGGCATGGCTTCATTGCGAACAGGGCATATCCCCCGTTCCGACTTTTATCATTTCCATCCATCTGGTTAAAAAGCATGACGCAGTATACACACATTCCCGCCAAAAAGCAAGACAACACGAACAAAGAATTTGTCCTCCGAAGCGTATCCCGTGCCTCACGCCTCAGCTTTTCCCCTAAAAACACACAGCTTTATCCTTCCTCTGTTGCAAAAACTATCCATTTCTCCCGTTCATTCCCCTCCGGTTTCCCCTCTCTATGTTCTTATTTGTGCAGATTTGCCGTCTGTTTTTGAGCAACACGACAAATTGTTTGGCTTTTTGCAAAAAAGCACATTTCGTCCTTCTTTTGTGCTATAATCGAGTCATCTTTGACACTTGGAGGATGAAATAGTGAACCGACTTCCGCTCCATAAGCACAGCCGAAGCGCGCGTGTGATCCACATGACCGAGGGGCCTCTTTTAACCATCATCCTGCTGTATTCTCTTCCCCTCATGCTCTCAAGCACACTGCAGCTGGTTTTCAACGCCGCAGATACCATCGTGGTCGGACAATTTGCAGGCAAGGAAGCCCTCGCTGCCGTTGGCTCGGTCGGCTCGCTCAACAACATGATTATCAGCCTGTTTATCGGTCTGTCCATCGGTGTCAATGTTCTGGTTGCCAACTACAGCGGGGCTAATTTAAACCGGGAAGTCTCTGATACCGTGCACACAGCGATTCTCCTCTCCGTTTTAGGCGGAATCTTTCTTGCCCTCATCGGCTTTTTCGCTGCCCGTCCTCTCCTCCTCCTCATGGGAACACCAGAGGATGTCATCGAGCTGGCGGCACTCTATACGCGTATCATCTTTATCGGGATGCCCGTCATCATGCTCTACAACTTCTCCGCTGCCATTCTGCGGGCAATCGGAGACACAAAGCGTCCGCTCTATTTTCTGTCCATTGCGGGGGTCATCAACGTCATTCTCAATCTGGTGTTTGTCATTATTTTCAAGATGAGCGTTGCCGGTGTCGCCCTTGCCACCATCATCTCACAAGCCGTTTCCGCCGCCTTGGTGGTTCATTCTCTCATGACCATTGAGGGCGCGGTTCGTCTCAATCCAAAGCGTCTCAAAATTCACCGCGGGATTCTCACCCGCATCATCTCCATCGGGCTTCCGGCCGGCATCCAGAGCATGATGTTCTCCCTTTCCAATGTGGTCATCCAGTCCTCCGTCAACAGCTTTGGCTCCATCGTCATTGCCGGAAATGCCGCCGCAGCAAACATCGGAAACTTTGCCTATCAGGCGATGAACACCTTCCAGCAGTCCGTCACCAGCTTTGCCGGCCAGAACCTGGGCGCCCGAAAGCCCAAACGTGTCCTTCACTCTCTTTATGCCTGCCTCTTCTGGACGCTGGTCTTTGGTTTTATCTTAGGACCGTTCTGCTATATCTTCGGTCATCAGCTGACCTCTCTTTTCTCAACGGATCCTGAGGTCATTGCCGCCAGTATGGAGCGATTAAAGATCGTCGTCATCCCCTATTTCCTCTGCGGCATCATGGACGTCATGACCGGTATGCTTCGCGGCATCGGGTATTCCACTCTTCCCATGATTGTCAGCCTGATGGGTGCCTGTGTCTTCCGTCTCATCTGGATCGCAACGGTCTTCAGAAGGCATCATACCCTGTTCATGCTGCTCCTCTCCTATCCGGTTTCCTGGACGCTCACCTTCCTGGTTCTTGTTATCATCTTCATTTTCCTCTGGAAAAAGGTCAGTGCGCGTTTCACTCCTGAGGAGCTCGCAAGGAACTGATCCATATTCCTGTCCATTTTCCAGAGGGCAAATGCGGAAAGGAGAAAGAACATGTCTGACCTCTACATTCGTTCACTTTCCATTGACTGGAATAAAATTGCTCCCGATTCCTATCTGAGGAAGATTCCTGCCCTCCAAGGTCTCACCCACCTGGAGTTTCACAGGAACATTACCTTTCTCGCAGGCGAGAACGGTTCCGGAAAGTCCACTTTGCTGGAAGCACTGGCCACCGCCTACGGGTTCAATGCAGAGGGCGGAACACTGAACTACAGGTTCAGCACCTACGATGAGCTGCCTGAACTGGGCGATGCGCTCCGTCTGGTCCGCGGTGCGTTGCCAAAGCCAAAAGCCGGATATTTCTTCCGTGCGGAAAGCTTTTTCAACGTAGCAACGGTCACCCTGCGGGAATACAACGATGATGGCAGCATGCCAAATTACCATGCGATTTCCCATGGTGAAAGTTTCATGGAATTCATAAGCCGGTATCACCAGAAGGGCATTTACCTGATGGATGAACCCGAGGCTGCCCTGTCCCCTCAGCGTCATCTCAGTCTGCTGACGCATATTGTCCAGATGGCAGAAACCGGCTCACAGTTTATCATTGCAACGCATTCCCCCATCCTTCTTGGAACCCCGAATGCAGAAATCCTGGAGTTTGGTGAACACGACATTCATTCCTGTGAATATGAGGAAACAGACAGCTATCAGATCACGAAGCTCTTCCTAGAGAACCGGGAAATGCTGCTGCATCAGCTGCTAGACGAATAACATACGGCTCCCCTCTTCGGGGAGCCATTTGTTATTCGTCTATGACACCGATCTTTACCAGCGCATCATGGATTCCATGTTCATCGAACCGACCGGTCTGCATCTTTGAATGCTGTTTGGCAATCTCCGTTGCATTGCCCATCGCGATGGGCAATGCAACAGCATCAAACATCTCAAGATCATTGCGCCCATCTCCGAACGCAACAGATGCCTCCCGGTTCATATGCAGGCAAGTGAGCACATCTTGCACACCTGTTCCCTTTGTATGTCCCAGCGGGACGAATTCCACAACAGTATCCCCGTGCTCAAAGACTGTATAGTGCTGACGCATCTTCTCAATGCCTTCGTTTTTCTCTACCGCATCCCGCAGGTCCGAGGACATCTTGAGAAAATGCCAGTCCATTTTCCCAGTGATGGGCAGCAGATGCCCCGCCGACTTTTTCGCCAGGCGTGTGATAAAGGGATCGTTCCCGAATTCCTCTGTATCCACATACAGATCATCCCGACCTTCAAGAATCGTATAGAACCGATGTTTCTTGAGCAGCTGCACCGTCCATTTTGCCAGGTCACCCGAAATTTCGTCATAGCGAAGCAGTTCATTTTCCCGCCACCTGGGGCTGAGCTTTTCTTGTTCCGGACGGCGATGCTCAATCATCGTTCCGTTTCCCGTAACCATCCCATCTATGCCCATCTCGAAAAGCTGGGGACAGATGACAAAGGCGCGTGTGCGCCCGGTATTAATCCAGACCTCATGCCCACGTTGTCTCGCTTTTTGAACGGCTCTGTATGTGCTCTCCGGGATGACTTCCTCCCGCGTCCACAATGTTCCATCCAGATCAAAAAAGAGGATTCGCTGCATACAATATCCTTTCTACTTCCAGACTCTCTCAGGCCCTCTGAGCTCAAAGAAAAACCGAAGGGAAATCCCCTCGGCTAAAATCAATATGACCAACATTTCTTGCAAGGCGTAAAGCCAAGACGCTGAGCATTTCTTGCCGACATCTTCCTGGCATAGTTCATGGATGAACAGGTCGGATTGGAATGGAATTTCGTTCCGCCATCCGTCGGAACCCAAACCTCCTGACCATCCGAATTCGGGTACTTCTTATCCAAATTGCTGACGCTCATATCCCAGAGCAGCCAAGTCAGCGTGGTGTCCGTCAGCTTCCCATCCTGTTTAATGCGGTGAGACTTTTGAAATGCCTTTACCGCTTCAACAACCTCATCCGTATAGGTGGTCCCATACTTTGTACTCAGATATCCCTGCTCATAAAGCTCATCAATAACGCCGCGGACCGCACGTCCCTTATCCCCTTTCTGAACGAAACAGATGCAGTCGTCCAGGCCGCAGGTGTGACGAACAAGTGCAAATGCACTGCTGCTCATAAGGACTAAAACAAGGACAAGGGCGAAAAGCGTAATAAGTCGTTTCATTGTTTGTCGCTCCTCTCATTAGATTAAGTCCATTATACCATAGCCCTCTAATCTGCGCCAGAAAGAAAATTGACTTTTTTCTGTCGGATGCATCTTTCTTGTCGCTTCTGTATTCCCTTATTTGGGGCGGGACATTTGATTAGCTGGGTCTTCTGATTTCTTCATCCCCCGTTTGAGTTTTGACATCAATATGCTTTTATTCCTCACGAAGTGTCTTCCTGATGGCCATCGTGATCACTTTCTGTGGTTTCTACGGTAGGTAATCAGGAAAACGATTCCGACAACACTGAAAACTGCCAGCAGCGCCCACACGCCAACATTGGATTTATCTCCGGTATCGGGAATGTCCTCTCTCTCTTCCCCCGGTCCAGGCGTTAACTCTGGTGTTTCAGTAGGCAAGGGCGTAGGTGTATCAGACGGTGTCGGCGTAACTTCCGGAATATGTTGATTTGTCATCTCTATGCTGATGCTGCCATCAGCGTTAATCACTACCTTCGGTTCTAGCTGCGTATAGTCCTCGACTACCTCCGCAACGACCTTCATAGTGTTCACATCAAAGGGCACCATGAGCAAAGATTTCCTCCAGCCATCCCGCGCTGTCAGAGTAAAGACCGCATCTTCCCCATTTGTCTGTTTGAGAGGATTGCCATTTCTGTCTGTAAGCCTGACAGTGATTTCGTATGGTCTCAATAAATCAACATTGTCCTGATCATCCCAGTTGAGGCTAATCGTCAACGGCATTTCAGTTGGCTCATGATACGTATAGGCTGCTATGATTCCTTGCGTTTTGTTCACCAGTTCATATACATCTCCAAGGAATGTATTGCCCGTCCCAGACGCCTTCTCTTCAGACCATCGTGGGTCCGTATCATCATACCATCCATCAATTCGAATTCCAGAGTTATGGTATGTTTGATTCATGGCTGATGCAGATGTGAATGTAACAGATGCACTTCCATTAAGATACGCATCCGCTCCCAGAGTTTCAGCTGTGTTATTGCATAGGATGTTGGTGCCAAGCATTTTGGTTCCGGTATTGCTCAATACTACAATCCCACCACCAACGCCGCCATCTCCATCACTATCTACCTTCGCTTCATTTCCAGTAATAGTGCAATCTTTAATCTCCGCAGCAGTCCAATACGAATTGATCTCAATTCCAGCGCCTTCAGCAGCTGTATTGCTTGTGATGGTTGCATTGTGAATCTGCACGTGTTGCGTGTCAGTTTCATGTATTCCCACTAGAAATACGCCACCACCAGCATATGCATCATTTTGGGATAATGTACCGCCATTTAAGAAGAAACCTGTCGGATCATTTATCCCTACACGAGGATTGGATGTAGCTAATGCTCTAGGATCGACATATAATAAACTAGAAGCAAAGATACCTCCACCACATAAGTCAGCTTTATTTTTAATGAATTTGCCACCATTGATCTGCACTAAGCTATTGGTATATCCCCAAAAGCCTTCGGAGCGATGACTATCTAGCTCATCATATGAGCTCACCAGCGCAACACCAGCACCATATTTCGCATGACACTCCTGTATTGTTCCTCCGTTCATGACAAAATTGCCTCCAGAACTAACAAACACCCCCCCACCAGTACTGGTGATTTCATTGCCCGGTGGTTCATGCTCTACAATGGCATAGCATTCCTTTATCGTTCCACCATCCATAATAAATATGCCACCTGAATAAACAGCAACGCCACCCCCAAAACAAACAGATCCGCTGGCAACTCCACAGTTTTGGATCGTACCACCATACATATGGAATGTACCGCTTTGTACCGCAACGCCTCCTCCGAACTGATTGTCTTTCTTGCTATCTCGGATAGTGACTTTTTCGTACATATTGCATATAGCATTTGTTCCATTAATGTAAACAAAGCCTGGGTCCTGATCTATTGTGCCTGTATATGCAAGAGTCAATTCAGATTCCCCATCACCAAGATTCAATACACCGTTTGATACAGTAATAATCTGGCTAACACCTGACAACGTATACCCGTTACCAACAATTGTAACTGTTGCATTTGAATTGTTTATTTCTATGGAACCAGTTATATCGTTTCGGAGGCTGATCGTATATTCTCCTCCAATGGCGTTAATTTGAGAAAAAGCATTGTTCAGTCCTACAGTATCAGAAACAGAAATAATCGTCTCTGCCACTGCTGCACTCGTCATCATCATCAGTGACAAGATAAAAAGCCATATTCTTTTCTTCATAAACATGTGATTATCCCTCTACGAGACGTCCAAGTATCTGTGGATTCGATACAAAAAGAAGGTATACTCAGTTTTGAGCACGCCAAAAAGATGCATATATTTCATCATCATTTCAATCGCAAGCATTGATCTGATTCTACTCTCTCAATACACTTTGTCAATGTTATGTTAAGTTTTGCACCCATTCCACGTCAACATTATGCACTCAGTTTGTATTGTTTCAACATATTTTTGTTTGACTTTCCATACTATCTGAACAGTAATATGAAGACAACAATACTTTTCTCACACATGAACAATTGTTGCAGATGCATCATCGTGTATGATATACTTTCGCAGAATCAACAAATCACCGATATCCGGAGGAAAAAAATGAAGACAGCTGGAAAGAAAACATTTAAGGCTTTTCAGGAACTGAAGATAAAAAGCTTTCTGGTTCTGACACTTGCAGGCCTCGTCAATGCCTTTGGAGTGTCTTTTTTCTTATACCCTGTAAAGCTGTATGACAGCGGAATATCCGGCTTGTCCATGCTTTTGGATCAGATTACCCCTCCAGGGTTTACGCTCTCCCTGTTCCTGCTTCTCCTGAATATCCCGATTTTTCTCTTTGGCCTGAAGAAACAGGGTGCCGCCTTCACCATCTATTCCCTGTATACAATTGCCACCTATTCTGTGGCATCTTACCTCATCATGCATGTTCTCCCCGTCAACCTGGACTTCGTATCTCCACTGGCAGGCTCAGATTTGCTTCTGTGTGCCATCTTCGGCGGCCTTATTTCCGGTGTCGGCAGCGGCCTGACCATTCGGTTCGGTGGCGCCATCGACGGTATAGATGTTCTGTCAGTCATATTCGCAAAGCGAATCGGAATCTCCCTTGGAAGCTTTGTCATGCTGTTCAACACAATGCTCTATATTGTCTGCGGCATGGTGATTCACAGCTGGATTCTGCCGCTCTATTCCATCGTCACCTATTTCATCGGCTCCAAAACCGTGGACTTCATCGTAGAAGGCTTTGATCGGTCCATGTGCGCCATGATCGTCACAGATCAGGCGGATAAGATTTCCCGTGTTCTTGGAGAGACATTTAATGCCGGCGGAACCATCGTAAAAGCCATAGGCGGATACTCAAAGGACGAAAAGCAGATTCTTTATTTCGTGACCAACCAGTTCCAGATCAATAAGCTCAAGAGCATCGTTACAGAAATTGATCGCAATGCGTTTATCTCCCTCATGAACGTGGCAGATATTGTCCGGAAAGATCAGAAGTCATAAAATGCTACACACATAAAAGGCGCACCCATCACCATTTTCCTGGTGATGGGTGCGCCTTTTTGTGTGTGATATGATTGGTCTGGGGGATCAGGCGGTTCCAATGGTCAGTGCACCCTGTATGCCCATTTGCTTTGAAACCGCCGGATCGACCAGAATGCCGTTTTGAAGACCGAGTTCCTGCATGACATCAAGGAAGGCCGTCTGCAGAGGGGACTTCCCGGCAACATATACCGGAAGATCTGCGCCACCGGCAAAGGACTGCATTGCCTTTACATCCTCTGCAAGGACGGCGCCCATCAGCCAGTTCTGGATGCTCGGAGCGGGTTCCTTGCCGAGGGTATTCAGAATTCTGCCCGCAAAAGCAGCACGGCCAAGGCCGCTTTTTGCGCACTCCCTGGCTCCTGCTGATAAGATGTCGCGATTGTAGTGGTCCGCGCTTAAAAACTGCTTGGCAACAGCATCTGAGAGGATGGTATGATGGGTAATGACGTCAAGGAGCTCACCCGAAATAGAGGTCATGCAGCCAAGAATACGGCCGCTTTCATCCACCTTGACAAACTTGTTATGTGTTCCAGGAAGAACAAACATGGACGGTCCCGTGGGCTTCAAAAGCGTATGCAGCCCGATTGTCTCGGTTTCCTCACCCCGCATCATGTCCATCCCTGAGCAGTTTTCGACATTTACCGGGGAGGCATGATTGCGAACCCCCGGAATGAACCGAATGCAAATATCGTCCAGGCGCGAAAAGGACTTTGAAACCATTGCCGCACCAAGATCTGACGCACTGGCAGGAGCGGGAACATGGGGGATTTCAAGCAGTCCCAGACCACTGGTGATCATTCCGTAAGCAACGCAGTCCTCAAGATCACCTGGAGTGGTCCCGGTGGTCGCAAGTACCTCTTCCATGGCACTGTGCAGAAGGTCAATGAGGCGTCCGTTATGACCATCAATTGCCGTATACCGAACGCCACCGTCCTTCTTACTTTCCGCAAGCACCTGATTGGTCGCCGCATCCAGCAGATACACACGAAGGTTCGTGGTCCCGCCATCAATGATCATCCTTCTCATTTGCCTGCCTCCCAGCTTGCAATCGCTTCGACAAACGCTCTCGCACGTTCCTCAATTGCCTTGTAATCCCCGGCCTTTACTGCGGCCGGGATGACAAGCGGTCCGCCAATACCAAAGCCGCAGACGCCAGCCTTAAGGAAGGCCGGGACATTCTCGACTGAGATGCCACCAACAGCACTGAGCGGAATGTGCGCAAGGGGACCGCGAACTGCCTTGATGTAGTCCGGGCCCAGATTACCTGCTGGGAATACCTTGACAATATCCGCGCCATTGCGCCAGGCCAGTTCAATTTCCGTTGGCGTCAGAGCCCCGGGCATGGCAACCATATCAAGGGCACGTGCACGCTTAATGACATCCGGATTCACGTTTGGCGTGATGATGAGGGATGCACCGGCGGCATAGGTAGCCTCCACTTCTTCGACAGTAAGAGTTGTCCCGCTGCCGATGACCGCATCCTTTCCAAAGTGCTCACAGGCATATCGGATTTTGTTTGTCGTTGCGTCAAGATAATCCTGCTCTCCATGGTCATAGGTGAACTCAAGCACTTTGACTCCACCTGCGATCAATGCAGATACGACGCCCTCCACCTTTTCCATCGGTACAGCGCGCAAAATAGCCACCAGCCGGTACTCCTTAATCCGTTTGAGTGTTTCATCATGAGAGTAGCGCATTCTTTTCCCCTTTCCGGATCTCTCCCGTCAAAAAATGAATCTGTAGCTGAGAAGCGTCTTCCCCCTTGGGCAGGGAATGTGGCGAATGTTCGGATATGAAAAGCAGGCATCTCTTTACCCGCTTCTCAGGTCGTTCCGAATTCCTGCATCTTTTGTGAAGGAACAAATCTTCCCCTTTTTGTTTGTCTTGAGAATAGCAAAACCGGGACGCTTTGTCAATGACAGAAGCAAATGAAGACATCAAAAAAGCACAGGATTCGGATAACCCGAATTCCTGTGCCTGTGGAATTACTCCTGGACGTCGACCAGATTGGCGGCCTCGCGTTCATTGATCTTTTTCTGATTAATGAGTGAGAAGATAACAACACCAACAGCGACCACAAAGAAGCCAATGGCGATCGGATAATGAATGATCGCGCCAAAGTTTCCTGCATTCAGGTCCATGAAGCGAACAAAGTTCTGCTCACACATCGGTCCGAGAATGAGCGCCAGAAGGATGGGCGAAAGCGGGAACTCATACTTGTTCATGAGCCAGCCAATGACACCAAAGGCCACGCAAACACCGACATCGAATACATTCTTGTTGATGGAGAAGGCACCGAGAAGAGAAATCACCAGGATGATGGGATACAGCATCCGCTTTTCAATAGAGACGATCTTGGCAAAGATGCGGACGCCCGCGCAGCCCACCAGCAGCATCGCAAGGTTTGCCAGCATCAGGGCTGCAAAGACCTTGTAGACCGTGGGAAGCTCGGAGACGTACATCATCGGTCCAGGCTGGATGCCTTTCATGATGAAGGCACCGAGCAGAATGGCCGTGACGGAATCACCCGGAACACCCAGAGAAAGAAGCGGGATCATCGCGCCGCCGGAGCAGCCGTTGTTGGCAGATTCTGTCGCGGCAACACCGTTGGGAATACCGGTACCCCAACGCTCGGGATGCTTGCTGATGCCCTTGTTAAAGGCATAGGAAACGAAAACGGCAATATCTCCGCCTGCACCGGGGATGGCGCCGATGAAGGTACCGATCACACCGCCGGTGATGATGTTGAGCCAGATCTCGCGAATGGTCTTTCCATCCGGAAGAACATTTGTAATCTTTTCATTGGACTTTGCCTGTGCACTTTCGTGGCCGGAAATGATGCGTTCAACACCTGCAATGACCTCAGCCACAGCAAACAGACCGATCAGAACCGGGATGAAGGACAGACCGCCCTTGAGGCTGGTCACGCCAAAGGTGAAGCGCTGCTTGGAATAGGTCGGATCCAGGCCGATCGTACAGAGCAGCATGCCAAAGAAGGCAGAAATCAGGCCCTTGGCGATGGATTTTCCTGAAATGGAAATGATGACGGAAAGTCCGAATACCGCCAGCATCAGCATCTCGGCAGAGGTGAATTTCATGGCAACCTTTGCGACCAGCGGTGAAAGGAAGGTCATGATGAGTGCGCCGATGACGCCACCGCAGAAGCTTGAGAACATGGCAACGGACAGTGCGCGGCCGGCCTCGCCCTTCTGCGCCATGGGATAGCCGTCAAGCAGCGTTGCCGCCGCGGATGGTGTTCCAGGGGCATGAATGAGGATGGCGGAAATGGACCCGCCGTACATGCCGCCGCAGTAGATGCCAAGAAGAAGTCCGATGGAGGGAATCAGATCCATGCCAAAGGAGAACGGGATAAGCAGCGCAACGCCCATGGTTGCAGTCATGCCCGGAATGGCGCCGAGAAGAACGCCGCCGACGGCACCGAGGAGGGTCATCAGGAGAACCTGGGGATTAATGAACACGTTCGCATAACTGGAAAACAGTAAACTCCAATCCATATACCCTTCCTCCTTTTAAAATTTGTCGACAAGGTCCCGCAGGAACTGAAGAACGCCCATGGGGATATTGACCGTCAGGAATTTGTAGAAAATAAACCACATGCCAAGCGGCACAAGAACGGAGATCAGCACAAGCTTCACCGGATTTCTGAGCCCGATCATCCACATGATGATGGCAGAAATGATGCAGCTGACCACCACATAGCCAAGGCTCTTGAAGAAGTAGACATATCCGATGCACAGCAAAATGACAAACAGTGCCGCCAGAACACCCTTATCCTTGACTGGATTGATGGTGGCAGCGGGTGCAGCCAGGGGATCATCCGGTTTCATATGGATCAGCTTCAGAATGGACTGAATGAGCAGAATGACGGTAAAGATCCCCATTCCGATGATCATGATCCGCGGGAATGTCCAGGGCTGAACCGCTGCATTCTTTGCCGTTTTGATCATTGTCGTCTGAATCCACGCCCAGATTTCAAAGGCGATCAGAAAAACGGAAATGATCAGATTGGAAAAGGCCTTTGTTTTGGTTACCTTCGTATCCAAAGTTGGTTCACATCCTTTTTATCGTCGAAAAAGAGGCAGGCCACGGCCTGCCTCAGGTAATTCTATTGCTCAAGTGAACAGCGATTACTCTTCGTCGATCAGGCCGACAACTGCCATAGCGGCAGGAACGTCGACAGCAGCCTGTGCGAGATACTCGCCGTAGGTCGGGCCATCCTGGAAGTCGATCTTCTGGCCAAGGTTTGCCATGGCTTCGACGAACTCCGGATCCTCAATAGCAGCTGCGCAAGCCTTGCTAAGAGTCTCTACGATTGCATCGTCCACACCCAGAGGAAGCGCCATGCCGCGCTGGGTTGCGTAGAAGCAATCATAGCACTGCTCTGCACAGGTGGGAACGTCCGGGAAAATCGCGTTGCGGACATCGTCCATGACGCCCAGCATCGTGAGGTCGCCGGATTCAACGAAAGAACGAGCCTCAGCAGCAGAAACGGTCACACCCTGGATTTCGTTCTGAGCAGCAGCCTTAACGGCAGCAGCAGCGCCATCGGAGTAAGGAAGCGTTCCAAAATAAATTGTATTCCAGCCATCCAAATGGATGGTTTTTTTTATGTTTCAAAGGTCAAAGGAATGAGCAAGCATATCATGAATTTTAGCAGCGTTTATACGCATAGAGTTCATCTGTTCTTTCAGT